>JAGWOC010000112.1 GCA_028872875.1 Chloroflexota bacterium
CGTCGCGGCGGATCGTCGGGATCAAAATATCCCACGAGCGCTTGCTGACCCGATGCGCCTCTTCGACCCAGACCTTGGTGACACCCTCATACGATTTGATCGAATCGATCGTGTGGTCCTGCAGACCTGCGAAAATACACTCGGTGCCGTTGGCCCCACGAATCTCGGTCTCCGTGATCGTGTAGTGGGCGCCGAGGCCCAGACGCTCGATCTGGTCGCAGAGCAACCGATGCACGGAATCCTTGATCGACCGTTGGATTTCGCGCGTGCACAGGATGCGCTCGCGCGCGGCCAGGCCGTGCGCGAGCAACGCCCGTGCGACCGACCAGGACTTGCCGCCGCCGCGGCCGCCATACAGAATCTTGTAGCGGTGCGGCTCCATGAGCACCGCGAGCTTCGCGGGCAGCGCCAGGGCCAGGTCGAGGGTCTCGGCACTCACGGCTCACCTCCCACGGTGCCAGGCTCGACGAACTGGATGGTGAGATGCACGGCGGGAGGCGACGGCACCGTCTCGGCGGGCTGGGCGTAGCCGAAGGCGTGCACCGCCCGGTCGTACGCCTGCAGTCGAATCTTGTGGTCCGCGACCTCGCGACAGCCGTCCGGGGCGGACACGAGCACCGTCGCGTCCAGCGCCTCGCGCACGCTCCGTGCGAGGCCGTCCGGGGTGAGGCCGGCCGCCCGCATGGCCTCGGTCAGCAGCGACTGGACTTCGGGGAGACGGACAATCTCGCCACTCCGCGACCGCGCCACGCTGGGCCGGTAGCCGGCCGCCGCCACCGCGGCCCGCTGCGTCGCGCCGGCCAGGAGCGCCTGCACGATCTTCGCCCGTCGCCGGGCGTTGGGTCGCATCGGGTCGCCCATCGTCGTTCAGTAGCGAGGCCCCAGGGCGCCCCTCGGCGCGGCCCCGACGCCGGCCTCCGGCGCGGCCCCGAAGCCGGCCTCCGGCGCGGCCCCGAAGCCGGCCTCGAAGCCCTCTTGTTCGCTGGCGTTGACGGGGTTGGCCTGCAGGATTTTCAGCACCGCCTTGACCGCGGGGCCCGCGGCGTCGAACGTCTGCTCGCGCACGCCCTTCGGCTCAGCACCCGTCGGCGAGGAGCCGCCAGGGCGACCCGGCTGCGACTGGTCCTGCTCCTGGTCGAGTGGCATCGGGCCACGCACGCCGAAGGTGCCGTCGGCGTAGACGCAGAGGTGGATCTCGTAGCCGTCGTCGTCGTCGGACGTGTCGGGCGTGGAGGCGGCAGGCGTGGGGTCCGTCTCATTCGGCGGGGATGCTCCAGCCATCGGATGCCTCCCAGTGTGGTGAAGTGTGCAAAATTGTACACTCCCTGATCCTCGCTGTCAAGTGACCCGCACGCGGACATCCCCGTCTCCTCGCCACCGCATTCGTGAGGCCGTGGGTCACGGAGGTGAGCACGTGGGGGAGATGCCGCTGGATCATCCGGGCGACCTGGGCCATCGGGCGGAGTCGGCTGTGGGGTGCCCGCCAACACCAGCGGGCGAAACATGTCTGTGCCGCCCCGTGGGACGTGGACGTCCAGCACCGCTGGAATTGTTCTTTGCGCATCCAGGCGCGGGCCACCGTGAGGTCGTGCTGGAGCAGCGTGCGAAGCTGGCGCCGTTGCGAGGCGGGCAGATCCTGCGGCCGTCGCAGCCACAGGTACTTCGTGCCCGTCAGCCGGCCATCCTCAGCGTGGCGGAGCCCCCGGTGTTCCGCTCGCCGGACCCGGTCCACCGCCGTGTGTAGAGGCTGCACGAGGTGGAACTTGTCGAACACGATCGTCGTCTCGGCTTCGTCCACGTGGGTGCGTATTCCGACCCAAGCCGGCCACTGATTCCGACGCAAGTCGGCCACCCATTCCGACGGAACGCGGCCACTGATTCCGACCGGAAGTCGGCCACGATGTCGAGCCTGCTCGGAATCGGTGGCCGACATCCCTCGGAATAAGCAAGCGATCCGTCACCCGTTCCTTTCGGAGCCGTCCGCGACACAGGGCCTCGTTCACCTTCGGGATGGTGCCTGCTCCCTTGTTCTTGTGGAGGAGGGACCGAGGCCGGCGGAGCGAGTGACCAGGCGAACGATCAACGACAGACTCCGACTCAACTGGGCCTGCGGGCTCAGGAACCGGCCCGTTGCGGCCAGTTGTGGGGTGGCGCGGCGCACGGGGGCCGAGACCCGGTCTCGCGCCACGGCGGCCGGGCTGTCGTGGCCGTTGCCGGAGGACCTGGATGACGCGCCGCTGGACACCCGGCTGTATCCCGCCGCGCCGTCGCCGACCAACCCGCCACGGACCGTGCCGGATTGGGCCACGCGGCATCAGGAATTGACGCGGAAGGGCGTGACCCTGGCGCTGCTGTGGCAGGAATACAAAGCGCAGCAGCCCGACGGCTCTCAGGACAGCCGTTTCTGCGATCTCTACGGGGCCTGGCGTACCACCCTGGATCGGTGCCTGCGGCAGGCGCATCGGGCGGGCGAGACACGCTTCGTCGATGAGGCGGGCCAGACCGTGCCGGTCCAGGACCGGCAGACCGGCACGCTGCGACAGGCCCAGATCTTCGTCGCCGTCTGGGGCGCGTCGAATGACACCTACGCGGAGGCGACCTGGACGCAAACGTTGCCCGATTGGATGGGCTCGCATGTCCGGGCGGTGGCCTTCTTGGGCGGCGTGCCACAGATCGTCGTGCCCGACCACTGACGCAGCGGCGTCACCACGGCCTGTCGCGAGGAGCCGGAGCTGAACCCGACCGATGCCGATCTGGCCCGGCACGCCGGCGTGGCGGTGATCCCGGCGCGGGGGCGCACACCGCGGGACACGGCCACGGTCGAAGCGGGCGTGCTGCTCGTGGAGCGCTGGCTCCTCGCCCGGCTGCGCCATCCGCCCTTCTTCAGTCTGGCGGAGCTCCACACCGCGATCGTCGGCTGCGTGGACCGGCTGACCCGTCGTCCCTTCACGACACTCCCCGGCTGTCGGCACTCCCCGTTCGAGGCCGTAGACCGGCCGGCGCTCCAGCCGGTCCCGCTCGAGCCCTCCGTCTTTGCCGAGTGGCGGACGGCGCGGGTGAATATCGATTCGCACGTCGAGGTCGAGGGCCAGTATGACAGCGTGCCCTCCGCCTTGGTGCACCGGGCCCTGGACATCCGGCTCACGCCCACGACCGTCGAGTGCTTCCACAGGAGCCAGCGCGTGGCCAGCCACGTGCGCCGTGCGGAGCGCGGTCGGCACCCCACGGTCACCGCGCCTCGCCCGTCGGCGCCCCAGCGGTCTCTGGCGTGGTCGCCGTCACGGCTGATGCAGGGGGCGGAGACGATGAATGTACAAAATTGTACACTGAACGCGTTACGCACGCGCTACAGAACGCGCTACACTCGCGCTACATGTAATACGTCATGATTCCGCGAGGTTCGGTGTGGCGAGGATCCGGCTGCCGGCTCGCCGCCGGGTGCCCGGGCAGACGGAGGGCGAGGACCTGGACCTGGTTCCGGCGGTCCGGCGTGCCGCCGACCGACCCGCCGGCGCGACGCCGTCGGACCGGCTCGAGAGCCGGCGTGCGAGGGGGGGGGCGTCCTGAGACGCATTCTCACTCCCCTCATCATTCCCGCATGGATCCTGAGGATCGCGAGCACGACAGATCGTGCGCAGTTGCCATAATACACCTTACCCGACATCTCGTGGGAGAGTCCTCAACGATTCCGCGAGGTTCAGCGATTCTCAACACGCGCGTCGTGGGCGACACCGATGCCGCCACCGTGACGAGCCGTTTCCCGTCAGCGTACTGACCAGTCAGCGTACTGACCACGCGCGACCGGCACCGCCATGCCCCCCAATCGCACACAGTTCGCCTCTGGCGCGAGATCTCACCCGCGTGCGACGTCCGGCTCGGGCGACGACGGATCGCGTCGCGTGGCGTCGCCTGGCCACACTGTACAAAATTGTACAGGTGTGAGGGAGCGACAACGCGCGCGAGCTGTTACACCGTTGCCGTCCGTCCGCTCGCCAGCCTCTTAGGAGGCACGTAGTGCGTCGCACACGTGACAGAAAGTGCTACACGTGTATATATATATTATTCTGATAATATATATACCGTGTAATCCTTACGTAGAGATCTGACGTAATTCTTCGTCGTTCTCCGCGCCCGAAATCGGCCACGCGCTACATGTAATGCGCAAAAGTGCTACAGTAGCGCTTTTTATGCGGTCGCTCTCATTCTGAGCGTTTCCGCGCACGGCGCGCATTCGATTCTGCTCATTGCGGGCCTGTACTCAATCAGATACGCGCGGATCGCGTTGAATTCCCTGAGTATTCTCGCGACCCCACGGTGGCATCCGATGTGCTCATAGTGGTCGGTGAGTGTGGCGACGTACCCAGACACCAGAAGGAGGGCATCGTGAGCCATCATCGTCATGAGTGGGAGCATCTCAACTGTTGCGGTACCACGGATCCTGCGGGTGGACACAACTTCGTCTGTATCAGATGCGGACGCGAGCGCACCGGCTGGTCGGGACTGGGCAAAATACGTTGGTACGGCTCCTCGAGGCCCGCGACGGACGAGAGCCGCGAGGCCGTGTACCTGGCGGACGGACCGCTCGATTACGATGAGCGATAATTAATCACGACCGGATCCAGAGGAGGACAGCATGAGCGATGATCATACCTTCGCGCAGTTTGAGCAGATCGTCCAGCGGTTCGGCGGCCGGCTGTGGAAGGGCGTCCATCGCGCCGACTCCGGCCGCGCGTGTGTGCTCGAGGCGGCACACGCGGCGGTCGGCCACGCCTGGAGCGACGACCCCGGCGGGATGTGGCCCGACCTGAGGCCCCTCAATGATGGGCCGTGGGCGTCAGCTGAGCAGCGCACGACCCATCTCACGCGCGTCATGCGCGCGTATTGGAATTGGCAGGACTGGAGCGACGCGCGCCAGCAGACCGTCGCCGCGCGACTGGCGCTGCTGACGGTGCAGCGCCTGGTCTCGTCGCTGCCGGGCATATCGGACCCG
>JAGWOC010000113.1 GCA_028872875.1 Chloroflexota bacterium
ATGTGTACTCGCTATCCGGGAAGGCCGGTGGCCGTTCCTAGCGCTGGCGCGCGCGCCTCCGCGTGGCGACGCCGGCCGCCGCGAGGGCCAGGCCGCCGCCGGCCAGGATGAAGAAGACCGTGCTGTTGCCGCGCGACTGGCTCGGGCCGATGCCCGAGTTCGGCAGCGCGCCCGGCGCGCCGTTGACGCCCAACTGGCCGCCGCTCGGGTTCACAGGCGCGCTTGGCGGCTGGATCGGCGATGCCGGCGGCGCGACCGGCGGGACAACGGGGTTAACGACGGGCGGCGTCGGCATCGGATTCACCGGGACGCTCTGGGCGCCCGCGGACATCGCACCGAACCCGAGCGCAACCGTCGCGAGCCCGGCGGCGACGGCCATGAGGGTGATTCTGCAGGCTGTCTGCATCAGGCGACTCCTTGATAGTTCAGATTCTGCTTCCTGCCCTGGGGACGCTCTGATCCGGTCCCTCTGACGATGTTCGGTGCGCCGGCCGGGATCTTTAGCCCGTGTGAGAGGATCTTCAGCCTGGCACCCGCGTCGGTCGCTCGCGTCCGCACAGCCACTATGGCCCGGGGCGGCCCGCGCTGGGCATCGGCGAAACCCTCGTCCCAGGGCACCCGCCGCCTAATTCGGTGGTCCGGCGCGCGGGGTCACGAGACCGTGACGGTCGCGCTCTGCGTCGCCGCGCCCTGCCACGAGAACCACGTCACGCCCTCCCGCACGAGGTCGTACACCAGGCAGTACGTCCCGGCAGCCGGCGGCACGACGATGCTCACCGTGAGCCCGCTCACGCTGCCCCCCGCCGCCACCGGCGCTGGCAGCGCCGTCCGGACGCCGTCCCACGCCGCCGTCGTCGTCCCCGGGCAGGCGCCGTTCGTCCAGTGATACGCGAAGTTCACCGGGTTGGCGCCGCTGTTCGCCCACGCCAGCGTGCCGCTGTCCGTGAACGACACCGTCGGCGTCAGCGTCGCCCCGGCAGCCGCGGTCGAGGGCAGCGTGTTCGCGCCCCAGGTGACCCCGTAGGCGGGTGCGAGCGCCGCCGTGGCGTTCACGCGGCCCCAGCCGGTGTTGTTGTCGAATCCGGGGGCGTCCACATCGGTCGCCGTCGACTCGAGCGTGCTCGCGATCGTGGCGTTGCTCGTGATACCGGCCGAGACCATCAGCGCGGCCACGCCGGCGACCTGTGGCGCGGCGAACGAGGTGCCCGAGCCGTTCCCGTAGCCGCCGGTGTACGCGGCACACGCACACATGACGCTCGCGATGTTCTCGCCGGGCGCCGAGAGCGCGAGCTGCGGGCCCACGTTCGAGAAGCTGGAGCGCGTGCCGGCCTGCGAGAGCGAGGCGATCGCCATGACGTTCGGGAAGGCGGCGGGATAGAGGACGGGGCCGCCGTTGTCGTTGCCGGCGGCGGCGACGAGGACGATGCCGGCGTTCCAGGCGTTGTTCACGGCCGTCTGCAAGCCCGTGTCGGCGACCGAGCCGCCGAAGCTCATGTTGATCACTTTTGCGCCATGTGCGACGGCCCAGTCGATGCCTTCGGCGGCGTGGAACATGTCGCCGCTGCCCGTGGCGTCGAGCACCTTCACGGGCATGATCGCGCAGGTCCAGCAGATGCCCGCGATGCCGGTGCCGTTGTTGGCCGCGGCGCCGATGATGCCGGCGACGAAGGTGCCATGGAAGTTGTCGTCGGCCGTGTTGGTGTTGTTGGCGATGAAGTTGTAACCGGCGACCGTCCGGCCGGCGAGGTCCGGCTGGGTGGCATCGACGCCGGTGTCGAGCACGGCGACGATCACGCTCGCGCTGCCGGTCGTGCGGTCCCAGGCGGCCGGCATGCCGATCTGCGGCAGGTTCCACTGGTTAGGCGCGTAGAGCGGGTCGGTGGGCGTGATCGTGGCGTGCACCGTGGTGTTCGGCTCCGCGAACTGGACATCGGGTTCGGCGCGCAGGCGCGCGACGGCGCCATCGACCGACTCGCCGGCAGCGGGATGCAGGAGCACGAGCCCCGAGCCGTGGGTGACGTCCTGCACCGCGGTCCTGGCGCGGCTGATCGCGGTCGCCACGCCGGTCAGCGACGTGCCGGGCTTGAAACGCACGATTACACCGCCCGTTGGCCGGGATGCGTACGCCCCGGACTGCGCGGACGCCGACGGCAGGTGCCCACCCGCGGCGATGAACAGCGCCACGGCACAGACCGCGGCGGAGCAACTGAGCCTGAACAGCATGACCCCTCCCCCGACTCGCGAAGGGAGTCAGATCGCGTCTGCACCCCTCATGTAAGTGTCGGCGTCGGGGGACGGGCCTTGAGCGATTGGGGCAGTGCCGGGTGGATATGGGGCGATTCTTCCCACGGGAACCGGGGCGCCGCCGATCAGGCGGCGCGGAGCGCGGCGGGGACGCGGGGGTGCCCGCTGAGGGCAGCGAAGCGCTCCTCGTAGATGCGGCTGGCGGCCTCGGCGGGCCAGCGCTGGAGCGTGTATTCGGCGAATTCAGCGCCGATGTAGTGCCGCTGGCGGGCCGGCAGGCACAGATACTGGTCGAGGCTGGCGCGGAACCCGAATCCGTCACCCTGGCGCACCGTGAAGGCGTTGCCCTCGTGCGCGAGCACCGGCGCGCCGTCGTCGGCGGCGATGACGGCCGTGCCCGACGCCGCAAGCGCCAGCCGGAGCAGGCCGTCGGCCTCCGGGGCATCGGCGGCCAGCTTCCACGGGACGAGGAAGGCGTCCGCGCAGCGCGCGACGGCGGCGATCAGGTCGTCGCCGAATGGGGCGACGTGGACCAGCGGTGGCGCCGGCCAGCCGGCCAGCGAGCGCAGGCGGCGCGCCACGTGCCGGTCCGGCACACCGAAGACGAGCAGGGGGACGCCCCCGTCGAGCATCGGCAGCACCGACTGGCGGAAGCTCCGCCAGGACGTGTCATCTCCGGTCCACGGCAGGGCGATCAGCGGGCGGTCGGCCTCGACAGCGGCGCAGGTGCGCGCCACCGCCGCGATGGCGTGCGCGGACGGGGCAGCGGGCGCGAGGGCGACGAGGGGGAGCGGCATCACCGGCACGCACCTGGTCCGCAGCCGAAGCGCTGCTTCCCCGCCACCCCCAAAGACGAAGGCGGCGTCCAGCGCGTCGAGCGCCGCAAACATCCGCTCGGCAGCGGGGCCGGTGAGCGACAGATCCCGCGGGCTGACATCGACGGACACGGGCACGCTTGCGCGGCGCCGGAGCCAGCGGCCAAGCGGCGCCAGGCGGGCATCCGTGAGGTGCACCGCTACGCGCTGGCCACGTCTCGCCCGCGCGCGCAGCCGCCGCGCGACCAGCGGCGGCAGGGCGAAGCCGGCGTGTCCGGGCAGCCATCCGGGCACCAGGCGCCCCTGCGGGCGGGCGGCGGCGGCGACGGGGCCGCGCGCGGCGCCGAGCGTGCATACGTGGGCGTACGGGTCTTCGTCGTGCATCTCACGGCGGTGCATGGGAGGAGCATGGCGCCCGCCCGCGGGAGGAGACTATCAGGCGTTTCCCCACACCTGGGCGGGCAGATGCCTGCGAATCGCGGCTCCGCCGTCGCCCCCGCCCTCTCGCGCGTCGATACTTCGATCGGAGGCAGGAGGAGGCATGACGCTCCAGGCGCCATCGGCGCATGACAGGAACCTGCCCGGGCTGGCAAGCCTGAACCTGCCGCCGATGTTCATCAGCGAGCACTGTCTGCGCACGCTGTTCTATCACGGTCCGCTGTCGCCGGTCGAGCTGGCGGCGCACTGGCGCGTGCCGCAGGACGTCGCGGTCGAGGTCATCGAGTCGATGAAGGGCGCCGGGCTGGTGGAGCCCGACGCCGGCCAGACGACGTTCGAGCGCCACGCGCGTGTGCGCATGACGGCGGCCGGACAGGCGCAGGTGGCGCAGGCCCGGCAGCGGACGTGGTACGCGGGGGCCATGCCCGTCTCGGCGCGGGCATTCGCCGAAGGCGTCGCGGCGATAGCGCTCGCACCGCCCGACGCCGCAACGCTGCGGGCGGCGCTGGGGGAGCTCTCCATCGACGAGACACAGGCGGACGAACTGGGACAGGCGGCTTCAGCGAGCGATGTCGTGCTGGTGACGGGGGCGGCGCCGGACGAACAGGCCGCGGTTGCGCAGGCGGTCGGGGGTGCCCTCCCCGGGGAGACGTCGCTGCCCTTCGCGATTTTCGCGGCCGGCGCGGTGCTGCGCCTGTTCGACCCGCAGCGGCACCTCCTGGCGGCGAGCGACGCGGCGCACGACGATGCGCTCGACGTGATGCGGCAGCACAGGGACACCGCGTCGCCGTGGATCGCGGTGCGGCGCCCCGTCGTGACCCTCGCGGGTGGCGTGCGGGCGTCGGACGTCACGCCTGCCTACGACGAGGACGCGCGGTTCTACCTGGCGCCGCCGCCGCTGAGCGCGCTCGGGGGACTGCTCGCCGTCTTCGACGCCGACGCCGATCCGGCGCAGCTCGCCGAACTGGCGCGGCTTTGGCTGCTGCCGGGCAAGCAGGGCACCGGCGTCGTCCTGGTGCGCAGCGGCGAGCGCATCGAGGTGCCGTGGCGCGCGACGACCCTGCTCTTCGCGGCGGACGGCGAGGCGATTGGCGCCGCAGGCGCGGCAGCGCCGTACCGGGTCGACATCGCCGCGCTGACCCCGGCGGCGCTGCGCGGCGTGCTGAGCACGCGTCTCGGCGCGCTGACTCCCGGCGAGGACCTCATCGAGCACCTGGCGGGGGCGCTGGCGGATGCGGGCGCGGACACGCGCGTCGCGGCTGCGCGAGCGGCGCGCTACCTGCTCGACCTCGCAGCCTACCAGGGCGTCGGAGGCGGCCTCGATGCGGCGGTCGGCCGCGCCGTCGCCTATGCAGAAGGCGCGTCACAGCGGCCGCCGGCCGGCGCCAGGCGGCCACGGCGCGC
>JAGWOC010000045.1 GCA_028872875.1 Chloroflexota bacterium
GGGCGGAAGGACGCCCGCCGGGTGCGCCATTGCCGTCGATGACGCCGCCAAAGCGCCGCGCCCTCCGCGCGTAGGCCGCGAGCGCCCGGTCGATCTCGGCCGCGTCGACGTCGGGCCAAAGGGTGGAGGTGGCGTACAGCTCGGCGTAGGAGGACTGCCAGAGCAGGAAGTTTGAGAGGCGCACCTCGCCGGCGGTGCGGATGACGAGGTCCGGGTCCGGCAGGCCGGCGGTGTAGAGGTACGACGAGAACAGCGCCTCGTCGACGCGCGCCGCCGGCACGCGGTCGGCGATGATCCGCCGCACGGCGGCGACGATCTCGGCACGGCTGCCGTAGTTGAAGGCGACGGCCACCGTCATGCGGTCGTTGTCCTTCGTCAGTTCGATCGCCTGCCGCACCTTCTTGCGGATCTCGGGCTCGAGCGGGTCGAGGTCGCCGATGTGAACGAGCCTGACACCATTGCGGTGCAGCTCCTTGACCTCGCGGTTGATCACGCGGCCAATGAGCCGCATCAGCGCGTTGACCTCGCGACGGGGGCGCGTCCAGTTCTCGGTGGAGAAGGCGTAGAGCGTCAGCACCTCGACGCCGCGCTCGCCGAACGTGCGGATGATGTTGCGGATGTTCTCCGTGCCCGCGCGGTGGCCTGCCTGCCGGGAGAGGCCGCGCTGCTGCGCCCAGCGGCCGTTGCCGTCCATGATCACGGCGACATGCCGGGGGACGTGCGAGCGGCGGTCGTTCAGGTCGGATACTGGTGCTGGCTCAGCAATCACGTCGTCATGGCTCCGCGCGGATCAGACTTCGAGCAGCTCCTGCACCTTCGCCTGGCCGTGCCGGTCGATCTCGGCGATGTACCTGTCGGTGAGCTTCTGCAGGCGCTCCTGGGCGCGACGCTCGTCGTCGTCAGAGATCTGCTTGCCGTGCTGGAGCTTGCGCAGCTCGTCGAGGCAGTCGCGGCGCACGTTGCGCACGGACACGCGGCCGTCCTCGACCTTCTTGTGCACGACCTTCACCAGCTCCTTACGGCGGTCCTCGGTGAGTGGCGGGATCACCAGCTTGATCATGTTCCCGTCGTTCGTTGGGTTCAGGCCCAGATCGGACTTCTGGATCGCCTTCTCGATGGTGCCGAGCTGGGTCTTGTCCCACGGCTGGATGGTGATCAGCCGGGGGTCCGGCGCGTGGACGGCGGCCATCTGGTTGAGCGGGGTGGGCGTGCCGTAGTATTCGACCTTCAGCATCTCGACCAGGGCCGGGCGCGCCCTGCCCGTCCGCACGGCGTCGAGGTCGCGATCCAGCGCCGCGACGGCGCTCTGCATGCGATGCTCGGCATCGCGCAGGGTGTCATCGATCATCGTGCCCCGTCCTCACCTCGTCCTGCCGCCCGGGCGGCCTCATAGTACCTCACCGTATCGCTGCCCGAGATGCCGTGCGTGCATCAGCGGGCGGCGGGCTCCAGGGCCGACGCCCCTCCCGCAACGCGCGTGCCGATCTCCTCGCCGCGCACCGCCCGCACGATGCCGTCCGGCGAGGCGACGTCGAAGACGACGATCGGCAGCTCGTTCTCCATGCAGAGCGAGAGCGCGGTGCTGTCCATGACCTCAAGCCGCCGGCTGATCGCGTCCATGTATGTGAGCGTCGTGAAGCGGCGCGCGTTGGGGTCCTTCAACGGGTCGGCGTCGTAGACGCCGTCGACGCGATTCTTCGTCATCAGGAGGACCTCGGCGTCAATCTCAATCGCACGGAGGGCGGCGGCGGTGTCCGTCGTCATGAAGGGGTTGCCGGTGCCGGCGGCGAAGAGCACGACGCGCCCCTTCTCCAGGTGGCGGATCGCGCGCCGGCGGATGTATGGCTCGGCGACCTGCGGCACGGGGATGGCCGTCTGGGTGCGCACGTCGGCGCCGACCTGCTCGATGGCGTCCTGGAGGGCGAGCGCGTTGATCACGGTGGCGAGCATGCCGGCGTAGTCGGCCGTCGCGCGGTCCATGCCTGTCTGGCTGGCCGTCGCGCCGCGCCAGATGTTGCCGCCGCCGACGACCACCGCGACCTGTACGCCGAGGTCGACCGCGGCGGTCTTGATCTGGACGGCGGTCCGGTGGAGGGTGGCCGGGTCAATGCCCGAAGCGAGGCCGCCCATCAGCGCTTCGCCGCTGATCTTGATGAGGACCCGCTTGTAGGCGGCGGACACGGGGTGCCTACTGGCCCAGCTCGAAGCGGGCGAAGCGGCGGACGCGGATATTCTCGCCGGTCTGCGCGATCGCTTCCTTGACGAGCTGTTCGATGGTCTTCGAGCCATCGCGGATGAAGGGCTGCTTCATCAGCACGGTCTCCTCAGGGCCCCCGTCCGCTCCCTCGGGCAGGTCAGCTTCGTGGACGGCGAGCGTCGTGGGGATGCCGGCGATCTGCATCGCGATGTCGTGCGCCAGGGCCTTGAACGTATCGGTGCGGGCGACGAAGTCCGTCTCGCAGTTCACTTCGACGAGCACGCCGATGCGGCCGCCGGCGTGGATGTACGACTCGACGAGCCCCTGCGAGGTCTCGCGGTGCGCCTTCTTCTCGGCGCCCGCGATGCCCTTGTCGCGCAGGATGGTGATGGCCTTGTGGATGTCGCCGCCGGCCTCATCGAGCGCCCGCTTGCAGTCCATCACGCCGGCGCCCGTCTGCTCGCGCAGGCTCTTGACGTCCTCGGCTGTTGCCACGGTGCGTGTCCTCTCTCGAACTCAGGCCTGCGGCGGGGCGGCGGCGCCGTCATCGGCGTCGACCGCGGCCTGCGGCCCCGGGTCATCGGGCGATGCGGAGAACGTGCCGGAGGCGATGGACGCCATGTCGAGCCCTTCGGTGTCGTCGGCTTCCGTCGCGTAGTTCTCGATCTGGTGGCCCTCGATGATCGCGTCGGCGATCCGGCTCGCCATCAGGCGGACGGCGCGGATCGCGTCGTCGTTCGACGGGATCGGATAGTCGATCTCGTCGGGGTTGGCGTTCGTGTCGCACATGGCGATGATCGGGATGCGCATGCGCAGCGCCTCGGTGACGGCGATGCGCTCCATGGGCGGGTCGACGATAAAGAG
The DNA here is from genome assembly GCA_028872875.1 of Chloroflexota bacterium. Classification (GTDB taxonomy): domain Bacteria; phylum Chloroflexota; class Dehalococcoidia; order DSTF01; family JACRBR01; genus JADMII01. Next base: position 3,062 of record JAGWOC010000045.1, read on the forward strand.
GGCGCCCGGCAGGCGCTTCATGCTCTTGATGCCGCCGAAGTAGCGGTTCATCTTTTCGATCTCTTCGAGGAGCTTGCCGGCTTCCTTCTTGATCATCACCTGGAACTCGCCGCGGTCGCGCTGGTCTTCGAGGCGCAGCAGGTGGTCGATGCGGCGCTCCATGGTCTGGAAGTTGGTCAGCGTGCCGCCGAGCCAGCGGTTGGTCACGTGGGGCATGCCGCAGCGTGTGGCTTCCTGCTGGATCGACTCCTGCGCCTGCTTCTTGGTGCCGACGAACAGCACGGTCTGGCCGCGCGCCGCGACGCTGCGGGCGAAGTCCATCGCTTGTTGCAGCAGCGGTACGGTCTGCTGGAGGTCGATGATATGGATGCCGTTGCGTTCGGTGAAGATGAACGGCTTCATGCGCGGGTCCCAGCGGCGCGTCTGGTGGCCGAAGTGGACGCCGGCTTCGAGCAGGGCCTTCATCGAGACGGGGGGAGCGGCGGTGGCGGTGGTCATGGCGGCACATCCTTCCGGACATAAATTTGAGGCCGCGCAGGCCCCAGGTCCGGTCTCACAAGCTCCGTAACGCAGCGCCAGTATAGCAGCGGGGGCCAAACGACGGCAACGGCCCGGCCGACGTGAGATTGTCCGGCGGGCGGGCGGGGCGCATACTGGCGGCGGATGAGACGCGACCGCACGCCGCCGCCAGCCCACGGCCCGGCCGACCCGACGGCGGCCGCTGGCAGCCGCGTCGCCCCGGCGTGATGCGGCCGCGCTGGCGCAAGCAGGAGCTGCGGGAGCGCTTCTATCCCCCGGCGTTCCGCGGCATGTACGACCGTTTCGCCGACGTGATCCACGGGTACGTGCGGCGCGGCGACGTGATGCTTGATGCGGGGTGCGGCAGCGGTCGCGTCTTTCAGTACCGCTTCGACGAGCAGCAGCGCCCGGCGCGCATCGTCGGCGTCGACGTGACCGGCGAGCCGCGCGGCAACGGCAACATCGACGCCGCGGCGCGCGCCGACCTGGCGTCGCTGCCGTTCCGCGCCGCGACGTTCGACATCGCCATCTCCAGCCATGTGGCGGAGCACCTGACGCAGCCGGAGCGCGTCTTCGCCGAGCTGGCGCGCGTCGTCAAGCCCGGCGGGCGCCTGCTGATCCTGACGCCGAACCGCTGGCACTACGTGACGGTCAGCTCGGCGCTCCTGCCGCACCGCTTCCACGTCGCCTTCAACCGCTGGCGCGGCGTCGACGCGCACGACATCTTCCCGACGGTGTACCGCGCGAACACCGCGCGGCGGCTACGCGCGCTGTACGAGGGCGCGGGCTTCGAGATCGAGCGCCTGGAGCAGTTCGAGACGGAGCCCGAGTACCTGGCGTTCAGCACGCCCGCGTACGCGCTGGGCGTCGGCTTCGAGCGGATCGTCAACCGCTTCGACGCGCTCCGCGACCTGCGGGTGAACCTGCTGGCCGTGGGCCGGCGGCGCTAACGTAGCGCTTCTCGGGCTTCTTTACCGCGGCGGCTCACAGGGAGGCCTCGCACGCGGCCGAGCCCGTCAGACGAGCGGTGTACCGCGTCGGTCCGGCTTCGCCGGCCGCACAGCCGGGGGCGGCTGTGCTCCACGCCGCGCGCCCCGTTCACTCACGCCCGTTCGGAAGCAGTTACACGAAGGCGCCCTCGCGGGCGGCGGCACCCGGGCGCTCGCGGCTGGCGCTCAGCCCAGCCACTTGCGCGCCATCTGCTCGACGGCGGTGACATCGGCGTAGACGCGCTCGCGCATGCCCGCGCGCTGGTCCTCGGGCACGGGCGCCTCGGGCGCGGCGACCATCGCGCCGAAGAGGAAGCCGACGATCTGCCAGAGGGCGACGGCGACGACCTCGTAGCCCTTGTACCACTGCTCGCGGTCCAGGGCGCGGCCGAGGTGGCGCTCGAGCTCGTTGAGGTAGTGGTCGAGCAGCTCGGGGACGTTCGGCGGGTTCTGGTAGTTGAGGAAGCGCCCGACATCGGCCGACGACAGGCCGACGCCGACGATCTCCCAGTCGATCACCACCGTCTGCGGGCCGTCCGGGCCGAAGCGCATGCCCAGGTTGCGGTTGTCGAAGTCGTAGTGGCAGAGGGTGACGGGCATGCCCTCGACCTCGCGCAGGAGCCGCTCCGGGTCGCGGAAGAGGCGCTCGATGAGCCTGCGCGTGTCCGGCTCCAGCGAGTTCAGCAGGTTCATGATGCCGTCGGCGAGCCACGGCCACTGCGAGGTGATGTAGCGCGTCGGCTCCGACGGCTCCGGGACGTTGTCGATCACCTCGACGATCAGCCGGTACCAGGAGTCGACCGGCGTGCGCAGGCTCATCAGCCACGGCTGCGAGAGCACGTCGCGGCGCTCCCAGAAGCGGGCGTGGAACGCCGCGAGGTGCGAGAGGACGGTGCGGATCGTCTCGTCCGGCAGCGCGTCGACGATGCCGAGGCGCGCCATGTCTTCGCTCACGTCTTCGAGCAGCGCCCAGTACTGCCCGCGCGCCGGCTCGTACACCACGTCGAGGTAGGGGTGGTGGAATGTCGGTGGCAGTTCGTCGAGCAGTCCGGTCTTGAAGGCGAGCAGCTCGCGATGCTCGAGGTCGCCGATCAGGGTGGAGACGGCATCGCGCACCGCGCGGCGGCGGAGGATCATGCGTGAGGCGCCGGCGCCGGCCTTCGCGTCGTACGCGATCTCGATGACGTCGAAGCGCTTGTCGCCGAACTTCGGATACTCGAAGGGCTCGGAGGGGCCGAGCCGGAGCGACGTGACGCGCGCGCTGTCGTCGCGCAGAAGGCGGCGAGCGGCGGGTGTCAGGAACTCCGGCGAGAGCTCGTCGATGCTGCGCGGGATGCGGTCGGTGGGCACGCGGTCCTCCTTCGTGCGGGCAGTATAGTGGCGCACGGGGCGTGCGAAGAACTGAGAATCAACCGAGGACCGAGAACAGGAACAGACAACACAACAGGGACGGGGGCGCGAAGCCCTCACGGTAGGGGCGCTGCTTGCCGCGCCGCGGTGCGGCGCGTGTGTCCCGGTTACGGCGTCCCGCTTCCGGCCTCCGGCCCGCGGCCGCTACCATGGGAACATCATGCTGACCAAGCGGGTCATCCCGTGCTTCGACGTGGACAACGGGCGCGTCGTCAAGGGCGTCTCGTTCGTGGAGTTGCGCGACGCCGGCGACCCGGTGGAGCTGGCGAAGCTGTACGACGCGCAGGGTGCGGACGAGCTGGTGTTTCTCGACATAACGGCCACCTCGGACGACCGCGCGACCACCTACGACATGGTCTCGCGCACCGCCGACGAGGTGTTCATCCCGTTTACGGTCGGTGGCGGCGTGCGCAGCGACCTGGACGTGCGCGTGCTGCTCGAGCTGGGCGCCGACAAGGTGTCGCTGAACAGCGCGGCGGTGGCGGATCCGCGGCTGGTCGGCGTCGCATCGGAGCGCTTCGGCGCGCAGTGCATCGTCGTCGCCATCGACGCGCGCGCGGTGGGTGAGGGGAAGTGGGAGGTGTACACGCACGGCGGCCGCCGTCCGACGGGGCTCGACGCCGTCGAGTGGGCGAAGCGCGTCGTCGAGCTGGGGGCGGGCGAGCTGCTCGTGACGAGCATGGACACCGACGGCCACAAGGACGGCTACGACCTGCCGCTGACGCGCACGATCAGCGACGCCGTCGAGGTGCCGGTGATCGCCAGCGGCGGCTGCGGGCATCCGCGGCACATGGTCGCTGCTGTGGTCGAGGGCCGCGCGGACGCGGTGCTCGCCGCGAGCATCTTCCACTTCGGCGAGTACTCGATCGGCGAGGCGAAGCGCTACATGGCGGCGCATGGCGTGCCGGTCCGCCTCTGAGGCGAGCGCCGGCGGCCAGAGTGCAACACCGGACCCCACACCATCGGAGAAGAGCGCGCCCGCCGGGCGCTGGCGGAGGAGCGAGATGCTGAACTACAACGCGCAGGGGCTGATCCCCGCGATCATCCAGGACGACGAGACGGGCGACGTGTTGATGCTGGGGTACATGAACGCGGAGACGCTGCGGCTGACACAGGAGCGCGGCCAGGTGGTGTTCTGGAGCCGCAGCCGGCAGGAGGTCTGGCACAAGGGGGCGACGAGTGGCGACTTCCTGGAAGTGCGCTCGATGAAGGCGGACTGCGAGCACAACTCGCTGCTCGTGCGGGTGAAGCTGCTCGGGAAGGGCACGTGCCACACCGGCGCGCGCTCGTGCTTCTTCAACGAGGTGCGGTAGGGAGCGTGGGAGGCGGGAAGCTGGAGGGTGGATTTGCCGAGATCGCCGGAGACTCCGCCCGCACAGCCACCGCCGGTCAAACCGGACCCGGGCGCCGGAATCGGATCACGCGCGGCGGTCCGAGAACGTGCCGCCGAGGCGGCTGAAGGGCTGAGCGAGCGGGCGGCGCGCCTCGATGACGTCGCGGTTGAGGTGCGGGGGTAGCGCGCCGGCGCACGCGGCCGACACAGGTTCGTCACACACCACAGGCCGCGCAGCCGTTAGAATGGTTGGCGATGGAACTGCCGCCCCGCCGTCCCGCCGCGCCGCCCGATGCTGCGGTGGCGGTCGCGCCGCAGGGCGGCGGCCGGCTCCGCTGGCTCTGGGCGGTGCTCGCGATCGCCGGGATCGCGGAATGGGCACAGGCGGCGGCGACGTTCTTCGGCCACGACCGGTTCCGCTGGTTCAGCCAGGACTTTCCGGCGCTCTACGCGGCGGCGCGTCTCGTCGCGGAAGGCGCCGGCGCCGGCGTCTACGACACGAGGACGATCGCCGCGGCAGAGCTTGCCGCCGCCGGCAGACCGGTCGGCGGCACGGGCGTCCTCGCGTACTTCAACCCGCCGTTCTTCGCGTTCATCCTCTCGCCGCTCTCCGCGCTCTCGCTGACCGAGGCCTATCGCGTCTGGACGTTGCTGAGCGTCGGGCTCATGGCGGTCGATGCCTGGCTGATCTGGCTGATCGCCGACAGGATGCGGCGCTCGTCACGTGCGGCGCTCGTGCTGGCGTTCCTCACGCTCTTCCCGCTGACGTACGGGCTGCAGGTGGGGCAGTTCTCGCTGATCCTGGTGACGTCGTGGGCGGCGGCGTTCCTGCTCCTCCGTCGCGGGCGGCCGCGCAGCGCGGGCATCGCGCTGGCGCCGCTGCTGATCAAGCCGGAGCTGCTGCTGCCGATCTCGGCCTACCTGCTGTGGAAGCGGCAGTGGGGCGTGTTCTCCACACTCGTGCCGGCCGCGGCCGTCGCGGTGGCGGTCTCGCTCTGGGTGATTGGCCCCGGCAACGCGCTCAGCTACCCGGCATATCTGCTGCACAGCACGACGTGGACCGCGGACGGCGTCGCGACGAACGTGATGCTCGGCTGGAACGGCATCATCGCCATGCGCTGGGACCCGGCGCTCATCCCCATCGCGCGGCTCGCGGTGGCCGCGCTCGCGATAGCGACGCTGGCGGGCGTCGCCGTCGCGTGCCGCGGTCCCCTCGACCTACGGTCGGACCGCTTCGTGGTGCAGTGGGCGCTGCTCACGGTGGCGACGCTCCTGGTGGACCCGCACCTGTACCTGCAGGACACGATCATCCTTGCGCCGGCCGCTGCCGCGCTGCTCGCGGTGGCGCCGTCCGCGGCACGGGGCCGCGTGGCCGCGGCGCTGCTCGCCGGCTGGGCGCTGCTCGGCCTGGGCGTCTTCCCGAACGAGCATCTCGGCATCAACGCGTTCGGGCTCTACCTCGCCGTCGCGGCGCTGGCGCTGGTGCTCTGGCCGCGGATCTTCGTCGACGCGGCGCCCGAGCAGGCGCCGGGCATCGCATCGCGCCTCGTGACGGCCTGAGCGGTCGCGCTCGCGTTGAGGGTCGGCGCCAGCCTGTCCCCCGCGCTAGGCCAGCGGCTCTTCTACCCGCCGCGGCGCCGCGGGCTCGGCGGCCAGCGCGGCCTCGATGCCGCGGGCGGCGTTGAGGGCGGCGATCGCCACTTCGACCTGGGCCTCATCCGGATCGCGCGTCGTCAGCTTCTGCAGCCAGAGGTTCGGCGCGTACAGCCACGCCACGACGCGGTTGGCACCGAACGCCTGCCCGACACGCAGCACCTCGTACGCCATTGCCGCGACGACCGGGATCAGCGCGATGCGCTCGGCGAGCCGCACCCAGATCGAGGGCGTCCCGAGCAGGACAAACAGGACCAGCGAGATCACCATCACGCTCAGCAGGAACGCGGTTCCGCAGCGTGGATGCGCGTTCGGGTAGTCGAGCGCGGCGGCGACCGTCACCTCCGGCTCGTGCTCGTACGCGTGGATGGCGCGGTGCTCCGCGCCGTGGTAGGCAAAGACGCGGCGCACATCGGGCATGCGGCCGATCAGCCAGATGTAGCCGATGAGCATGACGAGACGCAGCAGGCCCTCGGCAACGAGCCCGAGATAGCGGTCGCCCGTCAGGGGTCCGATCCAGCTCGTCAACAGCAGCGGGCCGGCGAAGAAGACGGCGCCGGCGAAGACCAGCATGAGCGCCAGCAGCGCGTAGAGCTGGCCCCGGCTGACCTCCCGCTCGTCGCGGCCGGCAGCGACCTGCGACGACCAGGTGAGCGCCCGGAGACCGAGCGCCAGCGTCTCCCACAGGACGATGACGCCGCGGGCGAGCGGGACGCGCCGCAGGGGGCCGGCGTAGATGCCGGAGAGGCGCTCGGCCCGGGTGACAATCGTGCCGTCGGGCGCGCGCACGGCGATGGCCATCTCGCGCGGGCCGCGGATCATCACGCCTTCGATGACCGCCTGGCCGCCGTAGTACATCGTTGGCTGTGTGGATGCGCCCATACGCCGGCAAGCGTATCCGACCCCTGCGGGGCGCCGCCATCGGTGGACTGCCGAGGCTGGCGTCTGGCGCGGTAGTCCGGCCGGCCCTTGAAGATCGCCCGGACAGCGACGATCATGGTGCGGAGAACATCGCGACGACTGGCATCCCGAGCCACGAGGAGGCATGACCATGACGCAGCTCCTGACCAGGGTGGACGTCCCGGCCGACGTCCCTGCGGCGCAGAAGGCGCGCTACGAAGAGCACTTCCAGACGATGACGAAGGGCACCGGGCGGCTGATGCTCTACGCCGGTGACCAGAAGGTGGAGCACCTGAACGACGACTTCTACGGCACGCTGAGCAGCGGCGAGGCGATCGCCGCCGATGACGCCGACCCGGAGCACCTCTTCCGCATCGCCCGCGACGGCGTCATCGGCTGCTTCGCGACGCAGTTCGGGCTGATCGCGCGCTACGGGCGCGACTACGCGGGCGTGCCGTACCTCGTCAAGCTGAACTCGAAGTCGCACCTGATCAAGACGTCGCAGAAGGACCCGCGCAGCCTCGGCTGGGTGAGCGTCGAGGACGCGCTGACGCTGGGCGAGGCGGGGCTGAACATCGTGGGCGTCGGCTTCACGGTGTACCTGGGGAGCGAGTACGAGTCGGAGCAGATGCGGGAGGCGGCGCAGGCGTGCATGCACGCGCACCGCCACGGGCTCGTCGCCGTGCTGTGGGTGTACCCGCGCGGTACGGCGGTACCGGAGGAGCAGCACCCGCACATCATCGCCGGCGCGACGGGGCTGGGCGCGACGCTCGGCGCCGACTTCGTGAAGGTGAACTACCCGAAGGTGAAGGAGGGCTCGCCCGCCGAGGCGTTCAAGGAGGCAGTCAAGGCCGCCGGCCGCACGCGCGTGATCACCGCCGGCGGGTCGAGCACCGACGTGCGCAAGTTCCTGCAGACGCTGCACGACCAGATCTTCATCTCCGGCGCCTTCGGCAGCGCGACGGGGCGGAACATCCACCAGAAGCCGCTCCAGGAAGCGGTGCAGATGACGAACGCGATCAGCGCGATCACCTACGGTGGCCACAGCGTCGACGAGGCGATGGCGGTGTACGAGGGGCGGGAGAAGTTCTCGCTGTAGGGCAGGCGTCCGGCGCTTGGCCAGCCCCGCGCCGTGTGGCCGCGGGCCGCGCCGTGCCCGTGCGTGCTTCCGGCATCGGCGGCCGTGCCCTAGACTGACGTCGCGTGCAGATCCGCGCGGGCTGAAGGCCCGCGCTCCGGGTGGCGGGCAGGTCGTGGGCGCTGGATGCGGGTTGGATCGTACGGCTGGCGCGACGGCCGCGCGGGCTGAAGGCCCGCGCTCCGGGTGTGGCGGGCACGCCGTGCGTGCTGGATGCGGGTTGGATGGTACGGCGGGCGCGACCGGCCGCGGGCTGAAGGCCCGCGCTCCGGGTGGCGCGCAGGCCGTGCGCGCTGGATGCGGGTTGGATCGTCCGGCGGGCGCGACCGGCCGCGGGCTGAAGGCCCGCGCTCCGGGTGGCGGGCACGTCGTGCGCGCTCGGTGCGGGTTGGACGGTACGGCGGGCGCGATGGGCCGCGGGCTGAAGGCCCGCGCTCCGGGTGGCGGGCACGGCGTGGGCGCTGGATGCGGGTTGGATCGTCCGGCGGGCGCGACGTCCGCGCGGGCTGAAGGCCCGCGCTCCGGGTGGCGGGCACGTCGTGGGCGCTGGATGCGGGTTGGATGGTACGGCTGGCGCGATGGGCCGCCGCGGGCTGAAGGCCCGCGCTCCGGGTGTGGCGGGCACGGCGTGCGTGCTGGATGCGGGTTGGATGGTACGGCTGGCGCGGCGTCCGCGCGGGCTGAAGGCCCGCGCTCCGGGTGGCGCGCAGGCCGTGCGCGCTGGATGCGGGTTGGATCGTCCGGCGGGCGCGACCGCCGCGGGCTGAAGGCCCGCGCTCCGGGTGGCGGGCACGGCGAGTCCGCCGCGTGTCCGGCCTGCCAGCATGAGGATGGACAACTAATGGCGAACGACGGACGACCGACGACTGATGTGCAGCATGCAATTCGCTGACCGCATCGAGAAGCTGCCGCCGTACCTGTTCGCGCAGATCAGCAAGAAGGTCGCCGCGAAGAAGGCGCAGGGCATCGACGTCATCTCGTTCGGCATCGGCGACCCCGACCTGCCGACGCCGCCGCATATCGTCGACGCGCTCTGCGAGGCGGCACGCGAGCCCGCGAACCACCGCTACCCCGAGACCGAGGGGCTGCCGGAGTTCCGGCGCGCCGTCGCGGGCTGGTACGAGCGCCGCTTCGGGGTCGCGCTCGACCCCGACCGAGAGGTGCTGTCGCTGATCGGCTCGAAGGAGGGCATCGGCCACGTCGCGCTCTGCTTCATCGACCCGGGCGATGTCGCGCTCGTGCCGGACCCGTCGTACCCGGTGTACGAGATCGGCACGATGTTCGCCGGCGGCACGTCGTACCGGCTGCCGCTGCTCGAGGAGCGCGGTTTCCTGCCGGACCTCGACGCCGTGCCGCAGGACGTGGCGAGCCGCGCGAAGCTGCTCTGGCTCAACTACCCGAACAATCCGACGGGCGCCGTCGCGGACATCGAGTTCTTCGAGCGCGTGGTGCACTTCGCGAAGCGGCACGGCATCGCCGTCTGCCACGACGGGCCGTACAGCGAGGTGGCGTACGACGGCTACCGCCCGGTGAGCTTCCTGCAGGCGAAGGGCGCGGCGGAGGTCGGCATCGAGTTCCACTCGCTGTCGAAGAGCTACAACATGACCGGCTGGCGCATCGGCATGGCCGCCGGCAACCCGCGGATCATCGACGCGCTGATGCGCGTGAAGTCGAACATCGACTCCGGCGTCGCGCAGGCGGTGCAGCGGATGGCGATCGCCGCGCTGGAGGGGCCGCAGGACTGCATCGCGGAACACAACGCGGTCTACCAGCGGCGGCGCGACCGCGTCGTCGAGGCGCTGCGCACGCTGGGGCTGCGCGTGACGCCGCCGAAGGCGAGCCTCTACGTCTGGGCGAAGGTGCCGGACGGCATGACCTCGGCCGGCTTCGCCGAGCGGCTGCTCGACGAGGCGGCGGTAATCGTCACGCCGGGCAACGGCTACGGCTCCCACGGCGAGGGCTACGTGCGCCTCTCGCTGACCCTGCCCGACGAGCGCGTCGACGAGGGCTTGCGGCGCATCGCGGCGCTGCCGGCGCTGGCGTAGGCGAGAGCGCGCGCGGGACGGCTGGCGCGACCCCCAAGTGCAGGGTGCTACTTCACCCGAAGGGTGGCACCGCCGCGTCATGTCAAACTGCTAACCTGATCCAGGGTTCCAGGAGGTCTGCCGATTCCACGACCGTTGCACGCGACGCACCCTGAGCCCGAACGCGCGCTGCTCGTCGGCGTCGAGCGGGCGGCGCAGCGCGACGGCGCACGCGGGCAGCGCTCGCTCGACGAGCTGGCGCTGCTCGCCGAGACGGCGGGCGCGGAGGTCGCCGGGCGCGTCGTGCAGCGGCTCGACGCGCCGCATCCGGCGACGTACGTCGGCAAGGGCAAGCTCGACGAGATCAGGGCGCGCCGCGCGAGCGACAACTACACGCTGGTGCTCTTCGACGACGAGCTGTCGCCGGCGCAGCAGGGCAACCTGGAGAAGGCGCTGGCGGTGAAGGTGCTCGACCGCACGGCGCTGATCCTCGACATCTTCGCCGTGCGCGCGCGGACGCGCGAGGGGCGGCTGCAGGTCGAGCTGGCGCAGACCGAGTACCTGCTGCCGCGGCTCAAGGGGCAGTGGAGCCACCTCGAACGGCTCGGCGGCCGCAGCGGCTCGCCCGGCGCCATCGGCGTGCGGGGACCCGGCGAGACGCAGATCGAGACCGACCGCCGGCTCGTCCGCAAGCGCATCACGAAGCTGAAGGCGGAGATCGAGGACGTGCGCAGGCAGCGGGCGCTGTATCGCCGCAGGCGCGAGCGCGAAGGCATTCCGGTGGTGGCGCTCGTCGGCTACACGAACGCGGGGAAGAGCACGCTGATGCGCGCGCTGACGCGCGACGACGCCGTCTTCGTGGCGGACCGGCTCTTCGCGACGCTCGACCCGCTGACGCGGCGCATCCAGCTCGACGACCTGCACCCGGCGCTGCTGACGGACACCGTCGGCTTCATCCAGAAGCTGCCGACGCAGCTCGTCGCCGCGTTCCGCGCGACGCTCGAAGAGCTGGCGGACGCGGCGGTGCTGCTGCACGTCGTCGACATCACGCACCCGGACGCGGCGCGGCAGAGCCAGACCGTCGAGGACACGCTGGCGGACCTTGGGCTCGCCGGCAAGCCGCGCGTCACCGCGCTGAACAAGGTCGATGCGCTGGCCGACGCCGACGGCCGCGCGCCGCGTTCGCTCGACGAGATCGCCGGCTTCCAGCAGTCGCTGGCGGCGAACATCGCCGGCGCGGTGCTGCTGTCGGCGGAGAAGCGCTGGGGCCTCGACCTGCTGCGCGCGAAGCTGGTGGAGGTGATCGACCGGGCGCGGGCCGCCGTGCGGTGAGCGCGGCAAGGCGCGATCGGAAGGTGTGACGGGCGGCCACGGGCGGGCACGTGGGGCCCGCCCCTACCCCGCAGGGGAGATGGCGGTTCTCAGTCCCCGAGCAGCGTCGTGTAGTCGAGCGCGAGGATCAGGCGCGATCGGGCGGTGTGACAGGCGGCCACGGGCGGGCACTTGGGTTACGGGCGGGCAGGTGGGCCCGCCCCTACCGTGCAGGGCAGGTGGCGGTTCTCAGTCCCCGAGCAGCGTCGTGCAGCCGAGCGCGAGGATCAGGCGCGATCGGGAGCTGTGACGGGCGGCCACGGGCGGGCACGCGAGCCACGGGCGGGCACGTGGGCCCGCCCCCACCGCGCAGGGGAGATGGCGGTTCTCAGTCGCCGAGCAGCGTCGTGTAGCCGAGCGCGAGGATCTCCTCGACGTATTCGCCGCGCCAGCCGGGGTTCGGCAGGTGCACGTTGTGCTCGCGGAACCAGCGGTGGTAGGTCAGGTACTCCTCTTCGAGCTTCCGGCGCCAGGCGTCCTCTTCGGCGTAGACATCGGGTTCGATGTCTTCGAGACGCTTGTCGGCGTCGCCCGGGTCGACGTCGAGGTCCTCCTGCCAGTAGTCGGCGAGGTAGTCCAGGCAGTCTTCGAGGTCCTTGCGGCAGTCGTTGATCAGCAGGGTCATCATGCCCTCCTGGTCGACGGGGTTGGCGCGGAGGCGCAGCTCGCGGGCGCAGCCCTCGCAGACGATGACGAGGCGGCGGGCGTCGCACTCCTCCTTGTTCTTGCAGTTGTGGACGCGCGGGGCGTAGTCGGCGGCGCCGGGGGCGCGCGTGTAGCCGGCGACGAGCGTCGTCTTCAGGGAACCGCAGCGGGGGCAGGCGAGCTTGTCGGCGAAGATGTCATCGATGGTCTTGTCCCAGTCGATCTGCACGACGCACCTCCCTCGCGGCGGGTCACCGCGCGCTTCGATTATAGCCCTGTCCGGGGCGCGCCTCAACGCGGGATGTCTACGATGCGCCGGCAGCCGCGTGCGGGCGCCCTGCGCTATGATGAGCGGCGGCATCACTGGCCCGCGGATTCCGATGAGGTGCGCCCCATGATCGTCCAGACGTCGCTGCTCCATGAACTCCAGCAGGCGCGCGCGCGCGGCATCGAGTACCTGGTGACGCAGGTGCGCCACGACGGCGCGGTCGGCAACCCGGAGGAGGAGGGCCTGGGGCCGTACTACAAGGCCCTCTGGGCGCTCGCCGCGGGCGGACAGACCGAGGCGGGGAACCGCCTCGCGTCGTGGGTCGCGCGCAACGTGCTGACGGAAGACGGCGACTTCGCCGGCCCGCTGCGTGGCGACGGCCACAACTACAGCTACGCCTATCCGAATGCCTGGCTGATCTGCGGCGCCCAGAAGCTCGGGCGCTTCGATATCACGTCGCGGGGCATGGACTTCCTGCTGCTGCTCCAGCACGCGGAGGACGGCGGCTTCCGTATCCAGCGCGACCGCGAGGACGCGCCGCAGGATGTGCTGTGCAGCTCCCAGGGCGGCAACGCCTGCCTCTTCACGGGCCACGTCGCCGAGGCGAGGAACGTCGGGCGGTTCCTGCGCACCGTGTGGGAGGCGCAGCCGGACCCGGAGCACGAGCTGTTCTTCGCGTACAAGCCGGGCGTCGGCCTGCGGACGGAGTTTCCGGAGGAGCGCCAGCGGCTGTTCTCGATCCGCGCCGACACCAGGCGCCAGATGTACTTCAACATGGGCATCGCCGCCGCGTTCCTCGCGCGGCTGTCGATGGCGACCGGCGACCGGGAGTGGGCCGAGTTGGGGAAGCGCTACCTCGGGCTGGCGTTCAACGTGCTCGACGAGATGTACGAGACGGCGCAGGTGGGCAAGGTCGGCTGGGGCGCCGCCCTCATCTACGGCCTGAGCGGCGAGGAGCGCTACATCGAGCTGGCGGCGCGCGTCGGCCGCGCGCTGATCGCGCAGCAGACACCTGAGGGCGCCTGGGACAACACCGGCGGCTACACGACCGGCGCCGTCCGCACCGAGGTGACGTGCGAGTTCATCGTGCTGCTCGACGAGATGATCGGCGGCATCGCCGGCGCCTGAGCGGGCGAGCATCTCACGACGCTGCGCCGGCCCGCCGCGACCGCATCCCGATGCGCGACGCCAGTTCAGGGACGCACAGCCTTGAGACGGTCGATGCGCGGGCGCTGGCGTATCGAATCTTCCCATGCCCGCGCGAATTCTCCACGGATCAGGGTCATCGCCTGCTAGGCAGGATCGATATTCTCTGGTAGCCTAGCGGCTTGGATGTGGTGGGGCAGGGATGCAGGAGGGAGTGGTATGGGGGAGGAGAGCATCCTCGCGCGCCGGCTGAACCGGCGGCGATTCATGGCGGGCGCCGCGGCGGTGACGCTCGGCGGCGCCGCGATCGCGACGCTGGGCGCGCAGTGCGACCCGGCGATCGTGCGGCGGGTGGTGCAGGCGAAGAACTCCGGCCCGCCCCAGCACCGCGTGTGGGTCTGGCAGTTCTCGACGGACGGCGAGCCGGCGCAGATCGCCGCGAATCTCGCCGCTAACCGCCTCGGCGTCATGGTGAAGACGCACGACGGCACCGACTGGATGTCGACGTACGACCCGCATCCGATGGCGGTGAGCGGGCCGGCGCAGGTGCAGACACTCGCCAACTTCTTCGAGAGCCGCGGCGTGCCGTTCCACGCCTGGTGCGTCGTGAGCGGCGCCAACCCCACCAACGAGGCGCTGATGGCGGTGGCCGTCCTCAGGGCCGGCGCGCGGAGCCTGACGCTCGACATCGAAGGCGGCTCCGGCTTCTGGTACGGCAGCGCGGCCGATGCCGTGGCCTACGGCAACGTCCTGCGTGCGGGCAGCGCCTACGGGCGCGTCGAGATCTCGATCGACCCGCGGCCGTGGCGCGTGTATCTCGTTCCCATGGACCAGTTCGTGACCTTCACCGACGGCATCGCGCCGCAGATCTACTGGGACACGTTCAACTCGCAGCCGAACATCGACCGCTACGCGGCGGCGGGCTATGTCGCCGGGCCGGGCGGCATCACACCGGAGTTCCTCCTGGACGCGACGCGGCAGGTGCTCTCGCGCTATGACCGGCAGATCATCCCCGTCGGCCAGGGTGGCTGCGCGGACCCGGCCACGTTCCCGCGCTTCGTGCGGCGCGCGTGGGACGACGGCATGGGCACGATCTCCGTCTGGCGCTACGGCGTGACGCGCTACGAGACGCTCCACTACCTGGGACAGAACCCCGCCGGGCTTGCGCCGCAGCCGCCGCCGCTGCCGACGGCGACGGCGAGGCCCACGGGCACGGCGACGGCGACGAGCACGCCGCCAAACACGCCGACCACAACCCCTTCGCCCACGGCCGCGCCCAGCCAGACGCCGACGCCGAGTCAGACGCCGACGCCGAGCCGGACAGCGACGCCGCGTCCGGCGACCGCGACGCCGTCGCCCGCGGCGACGGGGACCGGCACGCCGTAGAGGGCGTGCCGGCGGAAGGGGTAGGCGTTGGGCGGAACGCCTTGCGCCCGTACGCGCGCCTGCGATCCGGCGGCGTACCGGGGGCGCGGCAAGCAGCGCCCCTACGCGTGTCCGCGGTCCGGCGGCGTACCGGGGGCGCGGCAAGCAGCGCCCCTACGCGGGCCCGGTCGTCCTGCCGCTGACGCCCTCGCGTGCTTCCGCTCCCGCGCGCGGCCGCGCACAATGCTGCCAGCGTCGACGGCAGCGGAGGGTGAGCGATGAGTGGCAGGAGGCTCGGCGTCGGTTTCGTGGGGGCGGGGTTCATGAACCGCTTCCACGTCCTCAGCCTCGCCGGCGTGCGTGACGCGGACGTCACCGGCGTCTTCAGCCCGACGCGCGCCCACGCGGAGGAGCTGGCGGCGCTCGCTGTGCGGACCGGCGTCGGCGCGCCGAAGGTGCATCCCTCGATCGCCGAGCTTGTCGCGGACCCGGCTGTCGACGCGCTCTGGATCGCTTCGACCAACGACACGCGCGTCGCGGTGGTCGAAGAGATCGTCGATGCCGTGAAGCGCGGCCGCGGGACGCTGCTTGGCGTCGCCTGCGAGAAGCCGCTCGCGCGCAACCTGCGCGAGGCGCGGCGGATGGTCGAGCTGGTCGAGTCGACGCCGCTCCTGCACGGGTATCTCGAGAACCAGGTGTTCGCGCCTTCCGTCGTGCGCGGCAAGGAGATCATCTGGCGGCGCGCGGTACCGATCGCTGGCCGCCCGTACCTGGCGCGCGCGGCGGAGGAGCACAGCGGCCCGCACATGCCGTGGTTCTGGGACGGCGAGCGGCAGGGCGGCGGCGTCCTCAACGATATGCTCTGTCACAGCTTCGAGGTCGCTCGCTCGCTGCTCACCGCGCCCGGTGAAATGCGCGAGGCCGTGCGCATCGAGGAAGTCGACGCGCGCATCGCGTCGCTGAAGTGGGCGCGCCCGGAGTACGCCGCACTGCTCAGGGAGCGCTACGGCGGCGCCGTCGACTACGCGCGCGCGCCGGCCGAGGACTTCGCGCGCGCGTCGGTCGCGCTGCGGGCGCCCGGCGGCGAGGCGCTGCTGATCGAGGCGACGACGTCGTGGAGCTTCGTCGGGCCGGCGCTGCGGCTGCGGACGGAGCTGCTCGGCCCGGAGTACGCGATGCAGGTCGATACGCTCTCGACGGAGCTGAACGTGTTCCTCGGCCGGCGCGTGCACGGCGCGGCGGGCGAGGACCTGGTCGAGAAGCAGAACGCGGAGCAGGGGCTGATGCCGGTGATCGCCGACGAGCCGGCGGCGTACGGTTATACAGCCGAGAACCGGCACATGGTGCAGGCGTTCCTCGCCGGCCGCATGCCGGACGAGACCTGGCGCGACGGCCTGGCCGTCACGGAGGTGCTGATGGCCTGCTACAAGTCCGCCGAGGACGGTTGCGTCGTGCGGTTCCCCGCCGACCTGACGGAGTTCACACCGAAGGTCGCGCTCGGCACCTGGTGCCCGTAGCTCAGGCCGGCACCTCGCGCCGCTCTTCGGCGGAGCGGTAGGCCGCCTCGATGATGCGCTGGACGTTGACCGTCTCCTCCGGTGTGACGATCTGCGGCTCGCTGCCCTCGACGACGCGCAGCCAGTGGGCGATCTCGCGCTCGTACGAGCTGGCCTTCTGGATCTGGAGCTGCTCGTCGGCCGGGATGCCGGCGTGGTTGCGATACACCATCGGCGGCGTGGTCGTCGCGCCGGCTTCGGTGCCGACGAGCCGCACGGAGAAGGTCTCGGCGTCGATGTGCGCCGCCCACGACGTGCGCAGGAGCAGGGTGGCGCCGTTCGCGAAGTGCACGAGCGCCACGGCGAAGTCCTCGACGTCGAAGCGTTCGGGGTCCCAGGCGTTGCGCATCATCTTCGCGATCTCGGGCCGCGTCCCGAACTTCCGTTGCGTCTGCGCCGAGACGCGCAAAGGCTCCGGGTTGCCCATCAGCCACACGGCGAGGTCGAGCATGTGGACGCCAACATCGAGCAGCGCGCCGCCGTGCGACTGCGCCTTCTGGTGGAAGACGCCCCACGACGGGATCCCCATGCGCCGCAGGGCCGTCGCCTCGCCGTAGTAGATCTCGCCGAGGTCGCCTGTATCGACGATGCGGCGGATGGCGCGCGAGCCGGCGTCCCAGCGCCAGTTCTGCGCCGCCATCAGCCGCCGTCCACAGCGCTCCGCCGCCGCGAACATCTCGCGCGCCTCGTCGACGCTGGTGGCCAGCGGCTTCTCGCACAGCACGTGCGCGCCCGCGTCGAGCGCGGCCAGCACGATCTCGCGGTGCGCGACGTTCGGCACGCAGACGCTGACGATGTCGGGCCGCTCCCGCGCGATCATCTCGCGCCAGTCGGCGTAGACCTTTGGCACGCCGTACTGCGCCGCGAGCTTCTGCGCGGGCTCCTCGACCATATCGCAGAGCGCCACGACGTCCGCGGCGGCCGCACGGTAGCCCGGAAGGTGCCCCACGCGCGTGATGAATCCCGCGCCGACGATCGCGATCCGCGGCCCCGCCATGCTCCCGCTCCTCTCGTCCTCCGCGCGATGCGGGCCTCGTCAGCCGCCCTGGTAGCGTTCGAGCAGCGCCTTGCAGGCGAGGATCCCCTCGCGCTCGGGCAGCCGCCCGCCCTCGTACTCGATGCCGACGTAGCCGGCGTATCCGGCGCCGGTCACGATCTCCATCATGCGGGCGAAATCGATCTTCGTCTCGTCGCCGGCGGCGTCGAAGTCATAGCACTTGGCGCTGACGGCCTTCGCGTACGGCATCATCGCGCGCACGGCCTGGTAGCGGTCGATGTCGTCGGGGAAGTTGCCGAAGTCGGGCAGCGTGCCGAAGCGCGGGTGCCCGACCTTCCGCATCAGGGCGACGAGCCAGTCGGGGTCGGACGAGAGGCCGCCATGATTTTCGACGAGCACATTGATGCCGCTGGCATCGGCGTACTCGAGCAGCGCGGAAAAGCTCTCGGCGCAGCGGTCGAGTGCGTCCGCGTCGCCCGCCTGCGCGCCGGTGTTGCAGCGGATGGCGTGGCAGCCGAGCACGGCCGCGATGTCGATCCACTTGTGGTGGTTCTTCGCCGCCTGCAGGCGGCTCGGCCGCTCCGGCCCCGCCATGCTGCCCTCGGCGTCGCACATGATCAGCAGGAGCCGTACGCCGGTGTCCTCGGCGCGCTTGCGGAGCTGCTTCAGGTAGCCGTATTGCGGGGACGGGAAGAAGGTGTTGACCATCTCGAGCGCGCCGATGCCGAGGTCGCGGCAGGCATCGACCATGCCGAGCTGGTCGACCTCGTGGGCGAAGAAGGCCCGGTGCAGCGACCACGCCGCGAGCGAGATCTCGAACTTGCGTGCGCCCATCCGGCGGCGCCTCCTTCCGTGACGGCGAGATCCTATGCCATGGCCGGCGCTGGGAGAAGCGCCCTCGTGCCGCCGCATCCGCCGCCTGGACCGGGCGCACAGCGATGTTCATGCGGATCGGCATCTCTCAACACGCGCGGCCTGGCCGATACTGAAGATGGGGCCGTCAGGGCGCTGGGGCGATGGGGCGGAGGTGGTGATGCGCCGCGTCATCGTCATCGATGCGCAGCCTGCGATGATCCTGCACGACCCCGTGCTCGGGCCGGACGGCGAGGAGATCCTCGCCGCCGGCCGCGTGCTGACCCAGGAGGACCTGGCGATGCTCCGGGAGTCTGGACGCGCGGAGATCACCGTCGAAGACGTGTTCGGGCGCGCCATCGCGCCGCGCCTCATCTTCCCGGCGCAGATCGAGTCTGCGGCGCTGCAGGCGCTCAACGCGCTGATCATGGTGCATCCCGGGCTCGACGCGCCTGTGCGCTTCAAGAGCGTGCAGAAGCTGTACCACGCGCTGGACGAGCTGGTCGACGGCGTCCTCGGAGACCTCGATGGCACGGCGGACTTCGCGGGCCCGGACTCGCTGCAGGGCCGCGACTACGTCCACCCCATCAAGGTCGCCGAGCTGTGTGTGGCGATGGGCCGGCTGATGGGCATGCCGAAGGCGGACCTGCTGGCGCTCGCGCAGGCGTCGGCGCTGATGAACATCGGTTACTCCGCGCTGCGGCGGTCGCTGCTCGACGAGCCGCGCGGGCTCGAGGAGCACGAGTGGCGGCACCAGGTCGAGATGCACCCGGAGTACAGCGTGCGCATCCTCACGGAGTCGGGACTACCCGATGACGCGCTGGTCGCCATCGAGCAGCACCACGAGCGCTGGGATGGCTCGGGGTACGCGCGCGGCCTGAAGGGGAAGGGCATCACGCAGTACGCCCGCATCATCGCGATCGGCGACACCTACGTGTCGCTGCGCTCGCGACGTGCGTATCGTCCTCCGCTCACGCACAAGGAGGCGCTGGAACTGTTGAACGACGGATCGGATGAGTTCTTCGACCCCGAGCTGGTGCAAGTCTTCCACGATCTCGCCGCGCGGCTGATCACGCCGGCGCGTGACGCGCACCAGGCGGACCCCAGCACCACAGGCGCAGCGGCGCAGCCGGAAGATGAGGCAGGGTCGCGGTCGAGGATGGCTGAGGAAGCGGACGGCACGGCGGGCGCAGCGGCCGGAGGTGATGAGGTGGAGACGGCGCACGATGATGTGACCGCGCGCCGCGCGCCCGCACGGGCCGCGCCCGCGCCGCCGCCGCCACGACCGGCCTCCGGGTCGCGCCCGAAGCGGTCGGGCGGCGCTCCGGGCATCGCGACGGTCCGGCGGCCGGAGCCGCGCGTCGTGGCCGTGGTGCGCACGGCTGGAGCCGGCCACGTGCGCCGGCGGCGCCAGGGGTCGCTTTGGTCGGCCGCGTTCTACCTCGAAGGCGCGACGCACGAGGGGTGGAGCAGCGTCGAGAAATCGCGGCTGTAAGGGCTATGCGCGTGCGCGGCGGCGCTGGGTGGCGTCGAGCACGCGCTTGCGCAGGCGCAGGCTTTTCGGCGTCACCTCGAGTGCCTCGTCGTCGCGGATCCACTCGATCGCCTGCTCGAGCGAGAGCTTGTGCACGGGCAGGAGCTGGATGGCGATCTCCGAGGTCGACGAGCGCATGTTGGTGAGCTTCTTCTCCTTCGTGATGTTGACGTCGATGTCCTCTTCGCGCGCGTTCTCGCCGACGATCATGCCCTCGTAGACGGCCTCGCCGGGCTCGACGAACATCTCGCCGCGGTCCTGCAGGTTCTCGATGGCGAAGCCGGTGACCTTGCCGGCGCGGTCGGCGACGAGCGCGCCCGACTGCCGGTGCGCGATCTCGCCCTGCCACGGCTCGTAGCCGTCGAAGAGGTGGTTCAGCAGGCCGGTGCCTCGGGTGTCGGTCAGGAACTGGCCGCGGAAGCCGATGAGGCCCCGCGATGGGATGCGGAACTCGAGCCGCACACGGCCGCTGCCGTGGTTCACCATGTTCGTCATGCGACCGCGCCGCATCGAGATCATCTGCGTCACGACGCCGACGTAGTCCTCGCCGCAGTCGACGACGAGCTTCTCCATCGGTTCGTGCCGGGCGCCGCCGATGACGCGCGTGATCACTTCGGGCTTGCTGACCATCAGCTCGTAGCCCTCGCGGCGCATGGTCTCGATCAGGATCGCCATCTGCAGTTCGCCGCGGCCGGAGACCTGGAACGTATCGGCGGACGCGCCCGGCTCGACGCGCAGGCTGACGTTGGTCAGGATCTCGCGCTCCAGGCGGTCCTTGATGTTGCGCGACGTGACGAACTGCCCCTCCGTCCCGGCGAACGGACCCGTGTTGACGGAAAACGCCATCGTCACGGTCGGCTCGTCGACGACCACCGGGGGCAGCGGCCGCGGGTCGTCGATGTCGCCGATCGTCTCGCCGATGTTCACCTCGTCGAAGCCGGCGAGCGCGACGATGTCGCCCGGGCCGGCCCCGGCGACGCTGACGCGCTCGAGGCCCTCGAAGGCGTAGAGGCCGCTGACGCGCGCGCGGGAGGTCGTGCCGTCGTGCCGCATCAGCGCGACGTCCTGCTTCGCGCTGACGTGCCCATTGACGATGCGCGCGATGGCGAGCCGGCCGAGGAAGTCGGAGTAGTCGAGGTTCAGGACGAGCATCTGCAACGGGGCTTCGGGATCGTAGCGCGGAGCCGGGATGGCGCGCACGATCTCGTCGAACAGCGGCTCCAGGCGGTGGTCCGCGCCGTCCGGCGTCAGGCGGCAGATGCCGTCGCGCGCGATGGTATAGAGCACCGGGAAGTCGATCTGGTCGTCGCGCGCGTCGAGGTCGATGAAGAGGTCGTAGATCTCGTTGAGCACTTCCTGCGGCCGCGCGTCCTTGCGGTCGATCTTGTTGATGACGACGATCGGCGGCAGGCCGAGTTCGAGCGCCTTCTTGAGCACGAAGCGCGTCTGCGGCAGCGGCCCCTCGCTGGCATCGACGAGCAGCAGCACGCCATCGACCATCTTCAGCGTGCGCTCGACCTCGCCGCCGAAGTCGGCGTGGCCGGGCGTGTCGACGATGTTGATCTTGGTCGTGCCGAAGCGGACGGCGGTGTTCTTGGCGAGGATGGTGATCCCCTTCTCGCGCTCGAGGTCGTTCGAGTCCATGACGCGCTCGGCGACCTCCTGGTTCTCGCGGAAGATGCCGCTCTGCCAGAGCATGGCGTCGACGAGGGTCGTCTTGCCGTGGTCGACGTGCGCGATGATCGCGACGTTGCGGATGTCCTCGCGGACGGCGCTCGCCGCGCCCTCGCGGGTCTTCTCCTGGGTCTGGGTGGATTCCATCGATGTCCTCTGTCCCGGCCCGGATGCTCGTCCGGGGGTCGATTCGGCGTCCTGTGATGCTGCCCGAACGCGCGGCCGCCCGCTCGCAGGCGCGCACCTGGCGTGCGTCCGCACCGTCTCCACCGGTCAGATGGGTTCGGGGGCTGCTGGAAGTATATCGGACGGGAGGGGGTGGTCGGGGAGGCCGGATTCGAACCGGCGACCTCCTGGTCCCAAACCAGGCGCGCTACCGGACTGCGCCACTCCCCGGGTGGCGCAGTGAGGATAGCAGAAGGCCTGCGGGCACGAACGATGTGGGTGGCTGCCACGGAAGACGGCCCCTACGCATCGACCGGACGCCGCAGGGTGGAAGCTCGACGCTGGACGGCTGGGGAGCCATGGCCCTTGGCACGGAGGTGCGTGTCCGCGGGCTCAGTGCCGTCTTGGGCGCCGCTCGGGCGGGTTGCGGGGTGCGGACCAATCTCGATCCCATCGTACCTTCGGAGAAGCGCGACGACCCAAGCAGGCGAGCGGCCCAGCCTCTTCGCGATCACCTTGATGAACTGACCGCTCGATCGCCACTGTCGAACAACCTGCACCACCTGCCACTCCCGTTCGAGCTTCACGAGAGCACGCGAGTCCGTTGCAAGCTTCTGAATGGTCGATTCTGAGAAGGCCATCGCGGCAGCAACCTCACGATTCGTCTCACGCTGGTTGCGCCGCCGGCGGACTTCACACAGATCCGCGAACGTCGGCGTCTTGTATGGTTTCCGGTGATGGATGCCGATCCGTTTGCGATGTCGGGCCACCGTCCCCAGCGTCAAGCCCGTCTGTGCCGCGATCTCCGGCATCTCCACGCCGCGACCGTACAACTCAGCAATTCGCCGCTCACGAGCATCGAAGATAGCGTGACGGGCAGCGAGACCAGACTCGTGCTGTCGCAGAAGTGTAAAGAGCTTGTCATGCTTTCGATCCAGGTACGCGCCAGGAATCGAGTACATCCAACCGGCCAACCGTTCAACGTCCTCGTGAGCCATCACCGAATACACAAAGTGTCGCGGCCGCTGCTGATAGATGTGTCCGGTCACGCCCGTCTCACGAGCCACCGTGTCCTTCACCCATTCGAGCGTATGCGCCCGGTTGTTGATCGCGATCCTTGCACCTGGTGGATTCAGCCTGCGCATCATCACCACGGTGCCGTCACCGTCAAATAGGCCCCGCATTACGGCCGCCGCTGTCGCGCCGGTCACTCGCGGCAGATTGTAGTCCTGAAAGTCCTTGTTCGGTCCAAGCCCAAGGTTGAACAGATCGTCGCAGAGCCTCCGCGACGCGAAGTATATGGTCACGTTTAGGTAGGTCTTGCCGTTGACGCGATCTCGGTGATGTTTTATCGGCGCATTGCTCCCGAACCGTTCCCGCATCTCCTCTAACGCGCGCCGGTCGGCGGCGCGGAGCTTGTTGTGGATCGCGTTTCGGGGTCGATTCATCGAGCCATCGGCCAGTAAGAGGCCGTAGTCGTAGCCGTTCGCTGGTGTCAGCCCCGTTGCGAAATGGTCCTCCCTGAGTGTCCATCGCGCTGACCCCTTTCGGCCAGCGGCATGCGGGCGTGGAGCGAGGCTTCTCGCGAGTGCGCGTCCGCTCTCGGTGAGCCCTACCGATGTGATGCGTAGGTTTTCTGGATCACGCGCAGAGCGGACGACCTGGCGTGCTTCCAGACGTCGGATCACATCGAATGTGTTCCCAAGGGACCAGCCGAGACGTCTTGCAAGGGCACTCTTCGACGGAGAGGCACCCTCCGCGGCGAGCACATCTATGAGGTCGCGCTGTGCGTTGGTTACGGATTCGACGGGCGGCGCTGTGGTTCGCAATCGGTTAGCACCTCAGGCCGGCAGATCCGGCACGGCGTCGCGCAGCTCGCGAGGGCGAGGTGGTGGGCGTAGCCGCTGCATGGTGGTCAGCGAGGCGCGTCTCGGCGCTGTCGAGTGCCGCAGTATAGAGCGCCTTATCGCAAGCCTGTCCAAGCCCCCTCAGCAGCCTCTTCCAAGCCGTCCGAATGGCGATCAAGCCATGCAAGAACACGACGAAAAACGCGATGGGCCGCGAATGAAACGGCGGAGGCGCTGCTAAGCGCCCGCCGTCGCCGCTCCGCCGGTTAGCCGCGGCCGCGCTGCATCCGTCATCGCCCTTCGGCGAACACCAACAGAATCGCTGGAGGGTCCGTAAGTCCGACACTTTTCGGGTCAACTGCCATGGTCGTGACCAAGCCCCACCCAAGTTCCACAGTGGCCCGGTCGCATGTCGCCGTGATCTCATCAGCCAAAGCGCGAAGCCC
>JAGWOC010000003.1 GCA_028872875.1 Chloroflexota bacterium
ATGCCGCGGTCGCGGGCGCGCGCCGAAAGCGCGAAGAGGTCGGGCCGCGTGAGCGGCTCGCCACCGGAGAAGAGGATGACGGGGACGCCGAAGGCGACCAGGTCGTCGATGACTGCGAGCCCTTCCTGGGTCGAGAGCTCGCCCGGGTAGTCGCGGTCGCCGGCGGCGGCGTAACAGTGCATGCAGTGGAGGTTGCAGCGGCGGGTGACGTTCCAGACGACGACGGGCTTCTTGTCGGCGGAGAAGTGCAGGAGGTGCGAGGGGAGGTCGGCAGAGCGCCGGCCGTATCGGAGAGGGTCGCCGGTGGCGATGGCCCCGGTCAGCAGACGTGAGAGGCTGAGCATGGTAACCTCCGGCCGTGACGGTCGCGCGCGATGCAACCCCACCTGTGTCGAACTCTAGGATCGCACGATCGTGCACCGCCAGAGCCGAACGGCCCGAGGTGTGGCGTGTGGGTGGAAGCTTTGCCAACAATAACGGTGCCCGTGCGAGGCATGATCGATGGGCCCGATCGGCCCGGTCCGGCTGGTCCCGAAGGCCCTTTACCGCGCCCGGTTGCGGCGGCACGATAATGCTGACGGCCCCGGCGCGCATGGCGCCAACAAGCATCGCACGCGCGAGTCGCGTGAGTGGAATGCACGGGATGGGCAACCGGCGACCCCATCGCGCCGCCGCCGTCAACTTTGCCGGAGAAGCCGTCGCGACGGCGGCGATGCGCGAGCCGCAACCTCGGTGGCTCGCGTCTTGTTTGTGAAAGGCGAGCGGATGCAGCCCTACCTCGAACTCGACAAGGACCTGAGCCCCGAGCTGGTGCAGCTCAAGGAGGAGGTGCACCGGTTCGCCGCGGAGGTGTGTCGGCCAGCGAGCATTGAGCTTGACAAGCTGGACCCGGAGGCGGTGATCGCGCCGGGCTCGCTGCTCTGGGACGTGTTCCGGCAGGCGTACGAGCAGGGGTTCCACACGCGGAGCCTGCCGGCGGCGCTCGGCGGCCTCGACCTGGGGCCACTGGGCAACCACATCATCGCCGAGGAGATGGGCTGGGGCAGCGCGGACTTCGCGATCGCGCTGGGGGTGACGTCGTTCCCGTTCAGCTTCGCGGCCGGCCGCGCGACGGAGCATCCGCGGCTGATGGAGGAGGTGGTGCGCCCCTTCACGGAGGACCGCCAGGGCAAGTACATCGGCTGCTGGGCGATCACGGAGCCAGGGCACGGTTCGGACACGCTGGCGGAGGGGACGGAGTTCTACCGCGACCCGAAGATCTTCTGGGGCGTCTCGGCGCGCCTCGACGGCGACGAGTGGGTGATCAACGGCCAGAAGTCGGCGTGGGTGTCGAACGGGACGATCGCGACGCACGCGCTGACCTTCCTGGGCATCGAGCGGGAGAAGGGGATGAGCGGCGGCGGCGTCGCGCTGGTGCCGCTTGACCGGGCGGGCGTGACCAGGGGTAAGCCGCTGAACAAACTGGGGCAGCGTGCGCTGAACCAGGGCGAGATCTTCTTCGACGACGTGCGCATCCCGGCCGACTACATGCTGGCGCGCACGGACGCGTACCCGATTGTCATCGACATGACGCTCGCGATGGCGAACGCGTTCATGGGGGCGACGTTCACGGGCGTCGCGCGGGCGGCCTTCGAGGAGGCGCTCAACTACGCGCGCAACCGCGTCCAGGGCGGCAAGCCGATCACCGAGCACCAGCTCGTGCAGAAGAAGCTGTTCGACATGTACACGAAGGTGGTGTCGGCGCGGCAACTCTCGCGGGCGGCGCTGGGCTACAACTCGAGCACGTTCCCGCCGGCGACGTTCCTCTCGATCATGTCGAAGGTGTACTGCACGCAGGCCGCGCTCGAAGTCGCGAACGACGCGCTGCAACTGCACGGCGGCTACGGGCTCGCGAAGGAGTTCCTGGTCGAGAAGCTCTTCCGCGACGCGCGCGCGTCGCTGATCGAGGACGGGTCGAACGACCTGCTGGCGCTGGCGGCGGCGCGCCAGATCGTCGACCGGCTGTAGGGGCCGGCCTCAGCCCGATCCCCCGCGCCTCACGCCGCGCGCCGGTAGGCGCGGAGCGCATCGACGAGCGGTTCCGGCTCGCCGACAAAGTACCCCTGCGCGAAGTCGACGCCGTACTCGGCGAGCAGGCGCAGCGTCGCCTCGTCGCCGACGAACTCGGCGATGGTGCGCTTGCCAAGGCCCGCCGCGACGGCGACGATGGCGCGGACGAGATGCTGGTCCGTCGGGTTGCGCGGCAGGTCGCGGACAAAGCTGCCGTCGATCTTCAGGTAGTCGACCGGCAGGTGCTTCAGGTGCGAGAAGGACGCGAATCCGACGCCGAAGTCGTCGAGCGCGAAGCCGCAGCCGATGGAGCGCAGGGCGCGGACGAAGCGCAGCGCGTCGTCGAGGTTGGCGATGGCGGCGGTCTCGGTGACCTCGAGCACCAGCCGGGACGGGTCGACGCCGGTCGCGGCGATCTCGGCCTCGATCATCGGCAGGAGCTGGGGGTCCGCGAAGGCTTTGGCCGAGAGGTTGACCTCGAAGCGTAGGTCCGGCTCGGAATGCTCGGCGAGCAGGTCGATCGCGCGGCGTACGACCCAGCGGTCGATATCCTGGATGAGGCCGGTGCGCTCGGCGAGGTCGAGGAAGGCGCCCGGCAGCACGACGTCGGCGCCGCCCTCGTCGAGGCGCAGGAGCAGCTCGTAGCGCGTGATCCGCCGGTCGGGCAGGCTGAGGATCGGCTGCGCGTAGAGCACGAAGAGGCCGCGCTCGAGCGCCTCACGCACGCGCTGGTGCCAGCCGATGCGGGATTCGATCTGCGCCTGCCAGTCGCCATCGGGCACGAACACGCTGTAGCGGTTGCGGCCCTCCTCCTTGGCGCGGTACATCGCGAGGTCGGCGCGCGAGAGGATCTCGCCGGCGTTGTCGGCGCCCGCCGGGAACGGCGCGACGCCCGCGCTGGCGGTGATGCGCAGGGGCGCGCCGCCGACGAGGAAGGTGTGGTCGCGGATGCGCTCGAGCACGTCGGCGGCGATGACCCGCGCGTCCGCCGTCGAGGTGCGGGGGAGCAGGATCGCGAACTCGTCGCCGCCGAGGCGGGCGATGACGTCGGTGGAGCGCAGGCGCTGACGGAGCAGCTCGGCGAGGCCGGCGAGCAGGTCGTCGCCGGCGCCGTGGCCGCGGCTGTCGTTGACGTCCTTGAACTGGTCGAGGTCGAGGAAGAGTAGCGCGCCCTCGAGGTCGTAGCGGCGCGCTTCGGCGAGGTGGCGCTCCATCTCTTCCAGGAAGCGGCGGCGGTTGAACAGCCCGGTGAGGGCGTCCTGGTTCGCCAGTTGGACGAGCTGGCGCTCCGTGCGCTTGCGCTCGCTGATGTCGCGGGCGATGACGGAATAGAACTCGGTCTCACCGTCGGCGGAGCGGTGCGCGATCATCACCTGGGAGACCGGGATCTCCTGGCCGTCGGGGCTGAGGAAGGCGGCCTCGCTTGTCCAGACGCCGTACTGCCGCAGGGCCGCGAAGCCGCGCTCGTCCAGCAGCGCGCGCGCCCACGGCGGGCGGAACTCGCGCAGGCTCTCCTTGCCGATGTCTGCTTCGGCGATGCCGAGCATGCGCTGGCCGGCCCGGTTGAGATACGTGGGGTAGCCGCGCGGATCGACCACCGCCACGAAGTCCGTTGTGGCCTCGATGATCGCGGTGAGGCGGGCCCGGTCGCGCTCCGACTGGGTGCGCGCGGTGACGTCGCGGAAGCTCCAGACGCGGCCGTCGATGCCGCCGTCGGTGATCAGTGGCCGCGAGTAGCGTTCGAACAGGCGGCCATCCTTGAAGACGATGACGTCCTGGTCCTCGCTGGCGGTCTGATAGAGCTCGCGCACCTTCGCGGCGAACGCCTCGGGGTCCTGGAGCTGGTCGAGGACGAAGCCGATCAGCGCATCGTCGTCGCGCCGCTCGATGAGGTCTGCGGGGATGCGCCACATCTCGGCGAAGCGGCTGTTGGTATGCGCCACGCGCCCCTTGCGGTCGACGACGAGGATGCCGTCGGCGGTGGACTCGATGGTGGCGCGAAGCAGGGCGTCGCTGGCGTGGAGGGCGTCGTTCGCCGCGCGGAGCTCGACCGTGCGCTCGCCGACCCGCTGCTCGAGGCCGGCGTTGACGCGCTGGAGGTCGGCGCGCGCGGCCGCCAACTGCTGCTGCGCGCGGACGGCGGCGTCGCGCTCGCGGCGGAGCTGATGGCCGACCCAGTTGACCCAGAGATAGATGCTGAAGAAGACGCCGGCGCCGCCGAGGGCGGTGGTGGCGACAACGCGCGGGTCGGCGTAGCGCGTCGCCGACTGGCTCAGGTAGACGTAGTGGGGGATGGTGCCGGTGGCGTCGAGGACGACGAGGGCGAGGAAGGCGGTGGCGGCGCCGGTGGTGTAGATCATGCCGCCGCGGAGGTCGAGGAAGGTGTTGGTGAAGACGAGGCCGAAGACGTAGGCGAAGGGGCCGAGCCAGGTGATGCCGCCGAGGAAGTACACCATGATGGTGTGGAAGACGATCTCCGATGCCAGCATGACATAATGCGCCCAACGCACGGCGCGTTCGGAGGGCAGCGCGCGCACGACCGGCAGATAGAGGAGGAAGAACAGGGCCTCCACGCCGAGGACGGCGAGGAACGGCACGGGCATCGGGATGCGAGCGACCCAGAGCGCCGCCCAGAGGACGATGAAGAGGCCGACGACGACCAGGCGGGCGGCCGCCTGCGGCGTCTGCTCGCGCTTGACCGCATCGAGACGGCTCACGGTAAAGCCGCTGTCCGGCACGCCCGCTCCCTCTGCACCCTGGATACAAACCCCGGGGAGTATCGGTTGCCGGGACGGCCCGCTTGATGCTGTCTTTCCGCTTCGTATAGGCGGCCTGGGCCCGGGCCGCCCGGCGGTGAACGCCACGACAGCGCCACAGCGCCGCCCGATCGTGGCAGCCGCCGGCGCGACCTGTGCCTTACGAGGGGTCTGGACGGCCTTCGTTGTGCGAGACAGCGGCCGTCGAGATGGCGCGGTGTCGCTGCGGATCGAGCGGCTCAAAGAAGGCGCTGCCCACGGCGAAGAGGCCGCGCTGCGGAATCCAGAAATCGCCGAGGCGGGCCTGCTCGGCAAGCGGGCCGGTGGGTCCGAGCGGTTGGCCGTGCAGGATGGTTGTGGTCTCCGGGATCAGCCAGATCAGCCGCGGGTTCGCAACAAATCGCTGTCCGTTCGGTGCCGCGCCCTGCATGCTGAGCCGGCCGGCGCGGAGGACGGCGCCCGCGGACGCGGCCATCGCCGCGAGCACGATGTGGCTGCGCCAGAGCGCATCGGGCATGGCGCGGCCCATCGCGTTCATCGCGCGGGTCGCCGGCGTCGCTTCCAGCCGGGCATCGCAGGTGAGGACGCCGGGGACCTGGACGACGACCCGTTCGGGCTCAGGCCACTCCACCTCGATTGGCGTGACCTTCGCTTCGGCGACCGCGCTCCCGAAGTACCGGTTGCACGACTGCATGAGATCCTGGTCGCTGTAGAACGTCCAGCGGCCACCGGCGTCGCGGTGCCACACGGATGTGTATCCGGGGCCGACCGAGGATGCCGGGAAGCGCCGCATGGCGATGACGTCTCCCGACCGGAATGGGAGGCCCATGATCCCGTAGCCGGCGAAGCGCTCGCCAGCGCCTTCCGGGATAGCCGCACGCTCAGCCGCTTCGGCGTAGTCTCTCGGTCTCACGCTGGCTCCGCGGCGCGCCGCCATGGCCGATCATTGACGGATCCTATGATACGGCACGCCGTCAAGATCACCATGCCGTACACCAGCGTCGCGTCCTGCCGGCCGTACCGCTTAGCCGAGGACGCGGCCGCCGACGACGATCGCGAGGCCGGCCGCGCTCACCATCGCGAACTCGAGGAGCACGCCGCGGTCGAGGTGGTCGGTGAGGTAATGCGAAATGACCCCCGTTGTGAGGTAGAAGATGAGCAGGAGAAAGATGCCGGCGAGGAAGCCATCGAGCGGGATGAAATACAGCACCCAGCGCGACTCGGCGACGATGATGCCGATCACGGCGGCGAAGACGAGCGCGCGGACGGGGTCGGCCTCGGCCTCGCGGAAGACCTCGATGGAGAGCAGCATGCTGACGAGGCCGACGGCGAAGGCGGCGGGGGCGAGGGCGACGTCGAAGCCGTAGACGACGGCGTAGAAGCCGAACGCGGTCAGGTAGGTGATGACGTTGAGCACGAAATGCGCCATCGCGCCAGCGTCCGGCTCCGGATCGACGGATTGGTACTCGGCGTAGAGCGCGCCACCCATCAGCGCGGCCGCGGCGAGGACGGCGGGCGTGGCCCAGTAGCTGAGGACGATGTCCTCGAGGAACAACCCGGCCGAAAGCGTGAAGAGCACCGGCACGAACAGGTAGGGGGCGGTGTCGCCAACGGTGTGGAACTCGCCGTGCGGATGGGCGCGGATGATGCCGTCGGCGCCGAGGGCCATGATGGCGGTGAGGGCGAGGAGGATCCACGGGCGCACGGGGTCGATGGAGATGAAGAGGGCAAGGCCGAGCGCGAAGATGACGCAGAGGAGGGGGATGCGGCCGAACTTCGACGCGCTGTGCTGCGCCGAGGGAGGGCGATCCTGCAGTGGCGGGGCGCTCCGCTCGAGCGTGGGAGATGTAGCCATAGCGCTGTGCCTCGGCGACGGGACAACCCGCCGGACCGGCGGGCGATCCTCGCTCCAGGACGGGGCGATCTTATCGGTGTGCGCGCGAGGGTGTCAACTTGCGCGTACGGCGGAAGTGTGGTGTGCGGGCACCGGATCCGTGCGCTCCTGGGAGCTGTCGCAGATTCAAACGAGATACGGAACAGATGGCAGGGGGACGGAGGCAGACAACAGCCAGCAGACGGCGGCGTGGCATCGCCGGCGGGCGGCGCGGAAGCGCTGGCGTCCGTTGCCGGCGATCGTTGTGGCCGGCGCGAGCGTTACGCCGGTGCGGCCCAGTCGGGCGGTTCGAGGCCGAAGATCTCGGCGCCGTTGGCCCACCACATGCGGGCGCGCGCGTCGTCGGGCACGTCGAGGAGGTCGAAGATGGTGTCCCAGCGGCGGATATGGTCGGCGATCTTCTCGGCGGCGCAGTCGGAGCCGAAGATGAGCTTTTCGAAGCCGATCTCGTGGCCGATGAGCCGGCGCTCGACGGCGTGGCGCTCGATCGTGGTGCCGCCGCTGAAGTCAAAGAAGACGTTGTGGCGCCAGCGGGCGACGGAGGCAGCCTCGTCGTAGTTGCCGGTGCCGCCGAGGTGGGCGCCGATCAGCCTGAGGCGCGGGAAGTTGTTGGCGATGGTGTCGAGGTGGAACGGACGCATGCGCATCGCGGAGACGTTGCGGCCCTGCATCTGCGACGCCCAGCGGTTGTACATCTTCGCTGCCTCCGGGTCGCGGCGCGGGTGCGTGATCGAGTAGTCGATGCCACCGCCGATGACGCCCATGTGCAGCAGGATCGGCATGTCCAGTTCCTGCGCCTTCTCGTACAGGGGGAAGTAGTCGGGGCAGTCGTAGTCGCGGAGGACGCCGATCATCTTCAGGCCGGCGTACCCCATGTCGTGCAGCTCGGCGACGCGCCCAGCGGTGGTGGTCTCCGGGTCGACGATCGCGGTCGGGATCCAGAGGTCCGGGTGGCGGCGCGCGTGTTCGATGGCGCCTTCGTGCGAGATGCCGAAGCGGCCGCCGCAGAGGAAGTTCGCCCGCGTGATGCCGGCGGCGGCCGCGTGCTCGTACAGGCGCTCGACCAGCGGCGTGGGGTCGTCGTCGGGCTTCTCCCAGTTGCGGGGGAAGTGCATGTGGACGTCGAAGATCTTGCGCGGCGACGTCATCGGCGCCTGGCCCCGAGAGCGTGCGTCCGCGGGCTCAGGGGATCAGCCCCTTGCTCCCCGACTCCTTGAACTTCTTGCGCTCCTCCGGCGTCGACATGGGCCGGTTGAGCGCGTACTTCTTGACGAGGTTGTCGAAGGAGAGGTCGGGGTTGGACGCTTCAATCATCTTGTCGTACTTGGGGTCGAGCTGCTCGAGCTTCGACTGGAACGACTGGTGGAAGGAGAAGCTGCTGACCATGCGCGTGAGCTTCGTGCCGTTGCACCGGGGGCAGTGTGGCTGGAAGTCGTCGGAGACGCGACGCGTGATCACCTCGACGAAGCGCTTGCAGGTGTGGCAGGCGTACTCGTAGATCGGCATCTCGGTCCATGATAGCGCAGGCGTGCGGACGGTGCGCTGGACGGTGGAGGCTGGCACGGCTGGAGGTTGAGCGGCCGGCGAGTCCGCCGGGCACATCCGCCCAACAACCCGGCGCGCCGGCGCGCGCTGCGTGTGTGCTCCCTTGAGCCCGGACGCGGCCCCGCCTCCCCGGATCGATGCGCTATCCTGAGGCGTGACCACTCCCGACACCGCATTCCAGCCGCGGCCGACGCTGGGCGAGCGGATCGCCGCGCGCTGGCGCACCGACCTCGTGTTCTTCATCGTCGCCGCGGCCGTCGTCGCCCTGGACCAGGCCACCAAGTGGCTCGTGCGCTCGCACCTCGGGATGTATGAGTCCTGGCCGAGCGATGGCGGCACCATCAGCATCGTGCACGTGGTGAACAGTGGCGCCGCCTTCGGCATTCTGCAGGGTCAGACGCCGTTCCTCATCGTCACGAGCCTGCTGGGGCTGGGCGCCATCCTGCTGTACTACATCTATCCGCCGATGGACCACGGCGTCATCCGCCTCGCCCTGGGCATGCAGCTCGGCGGCGCCATCGGTAACTTGGTTGACCGTGTGCGTATGGGCGAGGTCACCGACTTCATCCACGTCGGGCGCTGGCCGACCTTCAACGTCGCCGATGCCAGCATCACGATCAGCATTGTCGTCGTGCTGATCTTCTTCGCCATGCAGGAGACGGATGCCGGGAAGAAGAGCGCCGCGGCGCCCCGGCCGCCACCGGATGCCGGACCCGACGCCAGCCGCGACGACTGAGCTCGTCGCCGACGCGCGGGGCGAGCGGCTCGACGTGTTCGTCGCGCGCCGCCTGCCACACCTGACGCGCTCGCGCGCCCGCCGCCTCACCGACGACGGCCGCGTGCGCGTCGATGGCCGGCCTGCGAAGGGATCGCTCCGGCTCGAAGCCGGCCAGCGCGTGGTGGTCGAGGTACCGGCGCCGTCGCCGGCAACCGCCCGGCCCGAGGACATCGCGCTCGACGTGATCTACGAGGACGACGACCTGCTCGTCGTCAACAAACCGGCCGGCATGACCGTGCACCCGGCGCCCGGGCACCCGGCGGCCACGCTGGTCAACGCGGTCCTCGCGCACTGCGACGACCTCTCCGGCATCGGCGGCGTCCTGCGGCCGGGCATCGTCCACCGGCTCGACCGCGACACGTCGGGCCTGATCCTCGTGGCGAAGGACGACGCCGCGCACCACGCGCTCGCCCTTCAGCTCAAGGAGCGGCGCGTCGAGAAGACGTACCTGGCGCTGGTCGAAGGCACGCCGCGCCCGGCAGAGGGCGTTATCGACGCGCCGGTCGCGCGCGACCCGCGCAACCGGCAGCGGATGGCCGTCGTCGAGGGCGGGCGCGAGGCAGTGACCGCCTATCGCGTCGTCGAGCGCCTGCGCGGCGTCTCGCTGGTGGAAGCGCGGCCGAAGACGGGTCGCACCCACCAGATCCGCGTGCACCTGGCGGCGATCGGCCACCCCGTCGTCGGCGATCGCGTATACGGGCACGCGTCGCCGCTCGTCGCGCGGCAGTTCCTGCACGCCTGGCGCATCGCCTTCACACACCCCCGCACGGGCGCGCGGATGGAGCTGGAAGCGCCGCTGGCGGAGGACTTGCGCGCGGCGCTCGCGCTGGCGCGCGATAGTTCATAGTCCGTAGTTCGCTGCCGTTCACAGCATGCTCACCGGGTCGACGTCCACCGCCCAGCCCTGCGGCAGCGGCAAGTCCCCCACCAGCGCGGCGGGGTCGCGGCCGCGCAGCAGCACCTGCCAGCGCCAGCGGCCGCGTGTGCGCTCGATGTACGCCGGCGACGGGCCGAGCACGTCCACGTCGGAGCCGTGTTCGCGCCGGCGCTCCTCGACCGCGCGCTGCATGCGCGTCGCCTCTTCGCGGGCGAAGCGCGGGTTCGTGTGCGCGAACAGCATGCGGACGAGGCGCCCGAACGGCGGATAGCCGGCGCGGCGGCGCTCCTCCAGCTCCACGGCGACGAACCCCTCGTAGTCGTAGCGCGATGCGGCGTCGATCGCGTAGTGCCCGGGCGTGTACGTCTGGATGATCACGCGCCCGGGCCGCTCGCCGCGGCCGGCGCGCCCGGCCACCTGCGTGATGAGCTGGAAGGCGCGCTCGCCCGCCCGGAAGTCGGGCAGGTGGAGGCCGACGTCGGCGCTGATCACGCCGACCACCGTCACAGCCGGCAAGTCGAGCCCCTTCGCCAGCATCTGCGTGCCGATCAGGATGTCGGCGTCGTGCGCGAGGAACGCCGCGAGGATGCGCGCGTGCGCCCCGCGCCTGCGCGTGACGTCGTGGTCCCAGCGCAGGAGGCGCGCGTGGGGGAACGCGCGCGCCGCCTCGGCCTCCACCTTCTCCACGCCCGCCCCGAGCAGCCGCACGCGCGGGCTGCCGCACTGGCGGCACGTTGCCGGCAGCCGCCAGCGCCGGTTGCACTGATGGCACACCAGCCGGTCGTACTGCCGATGGAAGGTGAGCGCGACGCTGCACGAAGGGCACTCCGGCACGAAGCCGCAGTCGCGGCACTGCACGTGCCCGGCAAGGCCGCGCCGGTTGAGGAAGAGCACCACCTGCTCGTCGGCGGCCAGCGCCTGCTCGACGGCGGCCCGCAGCTCGCGGCTGAACATGCCCGTGTTGCCCGCGTGCAGCTCCTCGCGCAGGTCGACGACGCTGATCGCCGGCAGCGCGGGCGACGCCACGGGGCGGCGCATGCCCGCCGCGTCGATCACCGGACGGATGCGCTCCGGCAGCGAAAGCAACGTGTAGACGCCGCGGTCCGCGCGCTCCATCGACGCCACGTCCGGCGTCGCGCTGCCGAGCACCAGGACGGCATCGCAGAGACGCGCCAGCTCGACCGCGACGTCGCGCGCGTGGTAGCGCGGCGCCGCGTCGGACTGCTTGTACGTCCACTCGTGCTCTTCATCGATCACGATCAGCCCGACGTCCGGCTGCGGCGCGAAGATCGCCGAGCGCGAGCCGATCACCACGTCGTAGCGCCCCTGCGCGATGCCGTGCCACTGGTCGAACATCTCGCCCTCGCCGAGGCCGCTGTGGAGCACGGCGACCCGCTCGAAGCGCTCCCTGAATCGCCGCACTGTCTGCGGCGTCAGCGCGATCTCTGGCACCAGGACGATCGCCCGCCGGCCCGACGCCACGCAGCGGTCCAGCGCGTCGAGGTACACCTCGGTCTTGCCGCTGCCGGTGACGCCGTGCAGCAGGAACGTCTGATGCCGCCGCGCTTCGATCGCCGCGATGATGGCGTCGGCAGCCACGCGCTGCGCCGGCAGCAGGTGCGCCGGCGGCCGGCGCACGACGTGCTGGTCCGACAGCGGGTCGCGCTCGACCGTGCGCTCGTGCAG
The DNA here is from genome assembly GCA_028872875.1 of Chloroflexota bacterium. GTDB lineage: Bacteria > Chloroflexota > Dehalococcoidia > DSTF01 > JACRBR01 > JADMII01. The sequence goes on from JAGWOC010000003.1 coordinate 11,586, forward strand.
CGCGACGACACCCAGATCCGCGAGCCAGCGCACGACGGTCGTGCCCGCGCCGGTCGCCGCGCGCAGCTCCGGCAGCGCGCGCTCGTCTCCGGCGGCCAGTGTGCGCGCGATGTCGTGCGCCTGGGCGGCGCGCCGCGTCTGTCGTAGCCGCCGCACCTCCTCGGCGGCTTCGAGCGGCGACGCCGCGAGCCGCACATGGTCGCCGTTGCGGCCGTAGCGCACGACGCCCGTTCGCACGAGCCTGTCGAGGTTCGCGCCACTGCCCGCGAGCCGCCGCGCCTCAGCGACGGCGACGTCGCGTCTCATGAGCTGCTCGAGCACGTCGGCGCGCCGCGACCGCTTCGGCGGCTCCGCCTCGTCGATGCGCCGCCGCGCGTCGTTGAGCGGCACGAGCAGAGACGCCACCTCGACGCTGCGCGTGGCGACCCGCGGCCGCGCGAGCGTGTACTGGCGCGCGATCAGGCCGCGCCGCTCGAGCTGCGTCAGCGCCTGTTCCGCGCTCGCGAACGTGAGCCGCGCCCGCAACTCGTCCATCCCGGCCGATGCCTGCGCCGCGACCGCGGCGAGCGCCTCCCGCTGCCGCGGCGGCAGGTCGAGCCCATCGATCTCGGACGGGTCGACGAGCGGGCGCACGATGGTGACGGGCTTGCGCTCGAAGCCCGGAGGAAGCAGCAGCGCCACCGCTTCGAAGAGAGGCGCGAGGTACCGGTCGGCCGTCCAGAGCGCGAGCGCGATGCGCCGCTCATCGGCCAGCGGCGCATCGCCGATGACGGACCGGATCGGCCGGATCTTCTCCGGCGGCGAGAAGACGGGCGTCTCGTGCACCTCGATGACAATGCCCTGCAACGTCAGCCGCCCGAAGGGCACGTACACCGCCGACCCGGCGCGCACGTCCAGGCCGTCGGGCACGGCGTAGCTGAATGCTTGCCGGTGGGGGAACGTGGAGTTGACGGCGACTTCGACGTAGAGCATCGCGGTCCCGTGCCGGAGCGGCGGACGAAAAAGGGAAGGCCGTGGCCTTCCCGATGATACGCGCGGTCGCCGGCACGCCCACCCGCCGGGTGGCCTACGGGCGTGCCTTCTCCTTGATGCGCGCCGCCTTGCCGGTGAGGCCTCGCAGGTAGTAGATGCGGGCGCGCCGCACCTTGCCCTGGCGGACAACCTTCACCCTCTCGAGCCGCGGCGAGTTGAGGTTGAACGTCCGTTCGACGCCCACGCCGTGCGCGATGCGCCGCACCGTGAAGTTGGCGCCGGCGCCGCCCTTGTTCCTGCGGATAACGACGCCCTCGAACACCTGCGTACGCTCGCGCTCGCCCTCGACGACCTTCGCGCTGACGCGGACGGTGTCGCCGGGGTTGAACGCCTCGACCTGGGCGTTGTCGGCAAGCTCGATGAGGTTGCTCACATCCATAACTGAAGCAGGATACCGGCCGGGTGCGCGCCCCGCAACCGCCGCGGCCGCGCAGCAGTGCTCAGGGCGTTGCAGGGGCCTTTCCGGCGCGCCCGTCGGGCTGGCCGCGCTCGAAGCGTGCCGTCACGAAGCGCAGCACGATCAGCGTGCCCGCCATGCGCCCGACGGCCGAGAATCCGAAGAGTGCGTGATACCCGGCCATGCCGATGATCTGGCCCCCCAGCAGGGGGCCCACGAACGCTGCCGCGAAGACGACCGTCTGCGACGCGGCGGCGTAGCGCGCCCGCTGGTCCGGCGGCGCGATCACGATCATCATGTTCAGCGTCGCGAGCTGGTAGCCCGCCCAGAGCACGCCCGCCGCGGAATTGATGAAGATCACCTGCCAGGGCGCCGTCACGAATACCCAGGCCGCCGGCAGCGCCGGGATCAACAGACCCGTCACCACCATCAGCCACTTCGTGCCGCGCTCGTCCATCAGCCGCCCGAAATACACGAGACCGCCGAGTCCCGTGACCGACATGAGTGCCGAGAGCGAGCCGATCCAGAGCGCCGACGCGCGGAGGTTCTCGGCCAGGTAGATGTTGAAGAACGGCCCGGACGCCTGCAGCCCGATGTTCCAGACGGCCGTCCCCGCGAGGTACCAGACGAAATTACGGTCCGAGAGCACGCTCGCAAAGACGCCGCCGGCGCCGCGCCCCTCCGCTCGCGCGACGACGTCCCGGTGGGGCGCCGGGTCCGGGATCTGCGCGTAGGACCAGGTCGAAAGCGCCGCGGCGGCGAAGGCGAAGAGCCAGACGATCTGCCATCCCTCCAGTCCCGTGTAGCGGTCGAGGAGGAAGCCGGCGATCGGCGCCGTCGCCAGCGCCGTGAAGCTCATCCCGAAGTTGCGGGAGGCGAAGAAGCGTCCGCGGATGCCGATCGGCACGACGTCGGCGGTCAGTGACGTCCACGCCGGGATCGCGAAGTATCCGGAGAAGGCACGTACCGAGGCGAAGACGATGACAAGCCAGATTGCCGTTTCGCCGCGGGCGACGAACGGCACCGCCGCCAGCAGCAGCAGCGCCACGCGGCTGACGCCGCCGCCGGTGGCGAGCACGATCAGCTTGCGGTGGCCGAACGTCTCGACGAGCCGCGCGCCGGGGAAGAAGGCGAGGGCGGCGAAGAGGCTGCTCAGCGACGCGACCAGCGCCACCTGGCCCGTGCTGCCGCCGAACGCGATGACGTAGAGGCCGAGGTAGGTGGCCAGCACCGTTTCGGGCACGTTCGCCCAGAAGCCTTCCCACCAGAACGCGCGCATGCCGCGCTCCTGCGCGGGCGTCGGCGGCTCTTCGAGCGCCGTCGCCGGCGAGCGCGGGGCGCCGAAGGGCCCCGGCACGTCGCGGAAGGGCAGGCGCATCGACGCGAGGCGCCTGGACACGCTGCCACGCTTCGGCGGCGGCGGCGCCGCATCGTCTCCCGGCTGTTGTGTGGTGTGGGGCATCAGCGAATTGTAGAAGGGCGGAGGCGTTCGATAGAATGCGCTGATCCCCGCCCCCGGCGGGGATGATCCGTTACGGGGGACACGGATATGTCCGGCCTCGCCTCGACGCAGCTCGCGCGTGGCATGCGCGACCTCCTGCCGGAGGAGATGGCGCGCGTCCGCCGCGTCGAATCGGCGTTCTCGCAGACCTGCCGCGCCTGGGGCTACGGCGAGATCCGTACGCCGGTCATCGAGCCGCTCCACCTGTTCACGGCCGCCGGCACGCTCTCGCCCCAGACGCTCGACCGCGTCTACTCGTTCCTCGACTGGGACGGATGGAGCGGCGAGCGCGTGGTGCTGCGCCCGGACTCGACCATCGCGGCGGCGCGCCTGTACGCCGAGCGGCTGGACGGGGGGCGTATCGCCAAGCTCTTCTACAGTCAGCCGGTGTTGCGATTCACGGACGACGGCTCGTCGCGCGAGGAGTGGCAGTGCGGCGTCGAACTGATCGGTGACACGGGGCGCGCGGGCGACGTCGAGCTGGTCTCGCTCGCGCTCGAAGCACTGGCGGCGCTGGCTCTGCCGGACGTGCAGGTGCGCCTGTCGCACGCCGGCATCGTGCGCGGCGTGCTCGCAGCCGCCGGCCTGGCGCCGGAGGAGCAGTCCGCCGCCTACGACCGCCTGCTCGATGGCGACCTCGCCGTCGCGGACGAGGTTGAAGCGCGCCTGCCGCAGCTCGCGGCGCCGCTGCGCCTCCTGTTCGAAATCGAGGGCGAGGGCAGCGGCTACATCGCGAACCTGCGCGCGGCGCTGGCGGGCGCGGTGCCGGCGCTCGCTGTGCCGTTCGACGAGTTGGCCTTCGTCGTCGAGTCGCTCGAGGCGCGCGGTCTGGCGCCGCGCATCGCGGCGGTGCTCGCCCGGCGGTTCGAGTACTACTCCGGCATCGTCATGGGATTCCAGTCGGCGGGCAGGCGCATCGGCGCCGGCGGCCGCTACGACGAGCTGATCGGCCTCGTCGGCGGCACGCGCGTGCCGGCCTCCGGGTTCGCGCTGTTCGTGCCGCCCCTCATCGACCTGATCGCCGCCGGCCCGGCGGATGCGGCGCCCGCGCTCACCGTCGAGGCCGCCTCCGCGACGCCGCGCGCGGCCGCGGCGGCCTACGAGGCCGCGCGCGCGCTGCGTGCCGCCGGCATCGACGTCGAGACGATTGCCCCGTCGGCGGTGCGCGCCGGCGGGCGGCTGCGCTGCGCCGACGCGCCGCCGCGCTACGTCCTGGAACGCGACGGCGCGGCCGCGGCGTTCGAGCGCATCACCGACGTCGTCGCCGCGCTGGAGCGCGCGCGATGATCCGCGTCGCGCTGCCCACGGGCGACTTGCGCGGTGACGCCGCGGCGCTGCTCGACGCCGCTGGCGCCGGCATCCCGGACTACGCCGCCGGCTCACGCGCCCTGCGCTTCCCGCTCGCCGACGGTGGCGTGGCGCGCGTCTTCCGCGAGAAGGACATCCCGGTGCAGGTCGCGCTCGGGAACTACGACCTGGGCATCTGCGGCCTGATGTGGGTCGAGGAGTTGACGCAGCGCTTCCCGCGCCACGACGTGGTGCGCCTGCGCGACCTCGGCTTCGGCGCGACGTCGCTCTGGCTCGCCGCTGCCGCTGACACCTGCGACGCCTCGCTGCGCATCGTCAGCGAGTACGGCAGCATCGCCGTCACCGTCGCACGGCGCATGCGCCTGCCGCGCTACCGCGTGTTCCCCGTGCTCGGCGCGGCCGATGCATACCCGCCCGAGGACGCCGACGTCGTCCTCGTCGCCGCCGGCGACGCGGCAGAGGTGGAAGCGCACGGGTTGCGCCCGCTCTGGCGCGTGCTCGACAGCTCGGCGTGGCTGATTGGCAACCGGCGCAGCCTGGCGGCGAAGGATCTGTCGGGCGTGCTCGCGCGGCTGCTCGCCGGTGTCGTGCCGCCGGCCGTGCGCCCGGGCCGCGACGGCGCGCCGTCGCTGAGTGTGCCGCCGGCGCTGCCGCTGCGGCCGGCCGCCGTGCGCCCGCGCAGCGTCCTCCGCCTCGCGCTGCCCGACGGACACCAGCAGCCCGACGCGGTCGCGGTGCTCGATGCGGCCGGCATCCGCGTGCGCGGCTACGACGAGGGCAACATCGTCCGCCGGCCGCAGATCGATGTCGACGGCGTCGAGGTGAAGGTGATCCGCCCGCAGGACATGGCGCAGCAGGTGGCGCTCGGTCAGTTTGACCTGGCGATCACCGGCCGCGACTGGCTCTTCGACCACCTCGTGCGGTTCCCGTCGAGCCCGGTCGAGCAGGTCGTCGACCTCGGCCGCTGCCGCTACGGGCTCGCGGCGATCGTCAGGGACGTGCGGGCCGACACGGTCGCCGGCGCCGTGCGCGAGTGGCGCGCGCGCGCGCCGTTGGCGTCCATCCGCGTGGCGAGCGAATACGCGAACATCGCCGACCACTTCGCGCGCGAGCGCCACCTGGGGCGCTACAGCGTCATCCCGATCGCCGGTGCCTCGGAGGGCTTCGTGCCGGACGATGCCGAGATCCTGATCGAAGGCATCGACACGGGTTCCAGCGTGCGTGCCAACCGGCTCACCGTGCTCGAACGCTTCTTCGAGTCGACGAACTGTGTCATCGCCAACCGGGAGCGGCCTCGGGGCCCGCTGCGCGCCGTGTTCGATGCGCTGGCCGCGCGCCTGCAGGCGGGTGCGCTCGCGCCCGCCGCCGCGCGGGGGGCGTAGCGATGCCCCCGCTCGGCCTGCACATGACCGTGGCGCGCGAACTGGCCCGCGACCTGCAGGAGCCGGCAGTCGACGCCGATCGCGGCGCCTACTATCTCGGCGCCACGACGCCGGACATCCGCATCCTGACGCGCTGGGACCGCGCGCGCACGCACTTCTTCGACCTGCACTGCTTCGACGCGCAGAGCGGCGTGCATCGCCTGTTCGAGCAGGAGCCCGGCCTGCGCGACGGGGCGGCGCTCGACCCCGCGACGGCCGCCTTCATGGCCGGCTACATCTCGCACCTGGTACTGGACGAGGAGTACATCACGCAGATCTACCGCCAGTACTTCGGCAAGGGTGGTGTGCTGGGCGATGAGCTGATGGCCGACGTGATGGACCGCCTGCTCCAGCTCCACCTCGACCGCCAGGAACGCGAGGATGCGCAAGCCGTCTCCGAGATCCGCGACGCACTCGCCCGCACGGCCGTCGAAGTAGCGGTCGACTTCATCGCGCGCGACACGCTGCTCGAGTGGCGCGACCGCCAGATCGACGTCATCGGCACGCCGCCCCACTTCGAGAAGATGATCTCCCGCCAATTGCACGCCGCGGGCATCGAGGGCGAGGCCGAGATCGCCACGTTCATGGAGCAGCACGCCGACGAGTTGCTGCGCGGCACCATCGAGCGGGTCGGCGAGGAGCGCATCCGCGAGTACCTCTCGGGCGCGAAGGCGAGAGCGCGCGAGGCGATGCGCGAGTATCTGTCGTGAGGGTCGTACACGGGGCCGATGAGGCGCGCCGCTCGCTGTTGCGCCGCCGCCCGCTGGGCGAGACCGTGCTGCCCGAGCGCATCCGCGCGAAGAACGCGGCGCTGTTCGGCGCCGACCTCCCCGTCGAACAGCAGGTGCGCCGCATCATTGACGACGTGCGCCGCGACGGCGACGCCGCCCTCGCGCGCTACACGAAGGCCTTTACGGGCGCGGACTACGACCGCTTCGAGGTCGGACGCGACGAGATCGCCGCCGCGCGCGGCGAGGTCGACCCACCGCTGGCCGAGGCGCTGCGGCAGGCGGCGGAGCACATCCGCGCCTACCACGAGCTGCAGCGCGAGCACTCGTCGCGCTCGTTCAGCCGCGACGGCGTCGGCATGCAGGTGCGCGCGATCGATCGCGTGGGCATGTACGTGCCGACGTCGCCGGGCGCCGTGTACCCATCGTCGGTCCTGATGACCGCGATCCCCGCGAAGGTCGCGGGCGTGCGCGAGCTAGTGATGATGAGCCCGGCAGGCGCCGACGGGCGCGTGGCGCCGCTCAAGATCGTCGCGGCCGAGATCGCTGGCGTCGACCGGATCTTCCGCGCCGGCGGCGCCGAGGGCATCGCCGCGCTCGCCTACGGCACCCAGACGGTGCCGCGCGTCGACAAGATCGTCGGGCCGGGAAACATCTTCGTCACGGTTGCCAAGCGCGAGGTCTTCGGCAGCGTCGGCATCGATGCGCTCTACGGCCCCAGCGAGACGATCGTCATCGCCGACGAGCGCGCCGACCCGATGCTCGCCGCCGCCGACCTGCTGGCGCAGGCCGAGCACGACGAGCTGGCGACGCCGGTCCTGCTCACGACATCGCAGGAGATGGCCGAGGCGGTCGGGCGCGAGGTCGACCGGCAGTTGCCGCTGCTCGAGCGCGAGCGCATCGCCCGCGCATCGTTCGACGCGCGGGGCGGCGCGGCGGTGGTCGCGAGCGTCGAAGAGGCGGTCGCGCTGGCGAACGAGTATGCGCCGGAGCACCTCTGCCTGCTCGTGCGCGGCGCGGCGGCGGTGGCGAAGAGTGTCCGCAACGCCGGCGCCATCTTCGTCGGCGACGACGCGCCGGAATCGCTCGGCGACTACACGGCCGGCCCGAGCCACGTCATGCCGACGTCGGGCGCCGCCCGCTACGCATCGCCGCTCGGCGTGCCCGACTTCCTGAAGGTGACGAGCGTCGTCGCCGTGGATGCGGCGCGCCTGCGCGAGGCCGGCCCCGCCGCCGCGCGCATCGCTCGCGCGGAGGGCTTCACGGCCCACGCCCGCAGCATCGAGCTGCGCCTCGAAGGCGGCGAGCCCGCATCGGGGTAGCGGCACGCACCCGGCGCCAGTGGTCCAGGCTGCGCGGGAGCTCCAACATCTAACATCCAACAGCCAACATCCACCACGCCATCCCGTATCATGCACCCATGAGGACGCGCGTCGACATCCGCAGCATGATCCGCCCGGACCTGCTCGAGCTGCCGGGCTACGTGCCGATCGAGCCGACGGACGTGCTCGCCGCGCGGCTGGGCATCGCGCCGGAGGATGTGCTCAAGCTCGACGGCAACGAGAACCCGTTCGGCCCCTCGCCGAAGGCGCTCGCGGCGGTCGCCGCCGAACGCAACTACCACATCTACCCCGACCCGGACCAGCGCAGGGTGCGGGAGGCGCTCGCGGCGCACCTCGGCACGGACGCCGGGCGCATCGTCTGCGGGCTCGGCAGCGACGACCTGATCGACCTGGTGCTGCGCGCGGTGATCACGCCCGGCGACGCCGTCATCGACTGTCCGCCGACGTTCGGCATGTACCCGTTCTCCGCGGCGCTGGCCGGCGCGCGTGTGCTGGAGGTGCCGCGGCGCGAGAGCTTCGCGCTCGACGTGGCGAAGGTCGAGGAGCTGGCGCCGCGTGCGAAGGCGATCTTCATCGCCTCGCCGAACAACCCGACGGGCAACCGCCTGCCGCCGGAGGACCTGGGGCGCCTGCTGGCGACCGGCCTGCTCGTCGTGCTCGACGAGGCGTACATCGAGTTCGCCGGCGCCCGGCACTCTGCGGTGCCGCTCGTCCCTCAGCACGACAACCTGGTCGTCCTGCGCACGTTCAGCAAGTGGGCGGGGCTCGCCGGCCTGCGCGCCGGCTACGGCATCATGCCGCCGGCGCTCGCCTCCGTGCTGATGACGATCAAGCAGCCGTACAATCTCAGCGTCGCCGCCGCCGTCGCGATGCCCGCCGCGCTCGAAGACGCGCCGCTGCTCGACGAGCGCGCCTGCACGATCGCCGGGACGCGCGACAGGCTCGCGGCGATGCTGGCGCGGGTCGGCTGGATCACGCCGTACCCGTCCGAGGCCAACTTCCTCCTCTGCCGCCTCGACGGCATCGACGCGCTCGAAGTGAAGGGTCGGCTCGCCGCGCGCGGCATCTTCGTGCGCCATTTCGACACGCCGGCGCTGCGGGACCACCTGCGGATCAGCGTCGGGCTGGAGCGCCACAACGAGCCGCTCGTGCGCGCGCTGCGCGAGATTGGGGCCGAGCTTGGGCGGTGAGAGGTGTGAGGTGTGAGGTGTGAGGTGAGATGTGAGATGTGGGGTGAGATGTGAGATGTGGGGTATGCGGGCGGATCGGGCGCTCGGGATTGATGCGATCGGCGTGCGAACCGCGCGGGCTGACCAGCCGGCCTTGCGGGTGTGCGCGAATGCTCATGCGCGAGGGTGCCGCCCGGCAGTGTGGATCTGTGTGACTAGCAGTGACATCTGTGGATAACCCGGCGGCGGCAACGCGTCAGGCGACGGTCGTGCGCGAGACGAAGGAGACGCGCGTCGAGGTAAGCCTGGACCTCGACGGCAGCGGCCAGGCGTCGGCGAAGACGGGCATCGGCTTCCTCGACCACCTCGTCGAGCAGATCGGCAAACACGGCCTCTTCGACCTGCGCGTCACGGCGACGGGCGACCTGCACGTCGATGAGCACCACACCGTCGAGGACGTCGGCCTCGCGCTCGGGCAGGCCTTCGACCGCGCGCTCGGCGAGCGCCGGGGTATCGTGCGCATGGCGGACGCGCTGGTGCCGCTCGACGAGGCGCTGGCGTCGGTGGCGGTGGACGTCAGCGGCCGGCCGTACTGCGTGCTTGACGTAACGTGGACGCTGGACCGCATCGGCGAGCTGCCGGCGTCGCTCGTCGAGCATCTGCTGTGCTCCTTCGCAACGGAGGCCCGCCTGACGCTCCACGCGCGCGTGCTGGCGGGCGAGAACGACCACCACCGTGCCGAGGCCGTCTGCAAGGCGCTCGGCCGCGCCCTCGCGGCCGCCACCCGCATCGAACCGCGCCTGCGGGGCGGCGCGGCGAGCACAAAGGGCACGATCGGGTAGGCGCTACGACTGGATACCGGATTCCCCATCTCCCAGCTTCGAAGAGGGGCCGGGTGAGGGACGGCGGTCCTGCGATTTCGGCACGCCAGATCAGTTGACGACAGCCCCTGCTCATCCTATGATTTAGCAGGCGCTAAGTTAGCTAGAGCCGTTTGCCACGAAAGGACTGCCAGATGGCCGTTGACCAGAAGACCATGGAGATGCTGCACGCCGAGCCGGACATCGCCGAGGGGCTCGACCTGAGCTGGATGGACCAGACCGGCCAACGCGGTATGTCGGCGCACCCGGGCCGCCGCGGGCTGACGCTCGAGGAGATCAACAAGGGTCCCTACGGCGTCGCCCCCGCGACCACCGAGGACCAGACGATGGGCCCGCGCGGCGCCGCCCGCCGCGCCGGCGTCCCACGCGTTGGCTACAAGCTGCCGAAGAAGTCCGACATCTGGTCGGAGAACGCGGCGATGCTCTACGAGGAGGCGGTGCAGCGCCAGTGGAGCTCGGCGACCGACATCCCCTGGGAGGAGCTGCGGCCGCTGCCCGACGACGTCGAGCGCGCCTATAGCCAGTTCTGCACGTTCCTCACCGAGGTGGAGTTCATCGCCGGCGACACGCCGAGCCAGTGGCTGCCGCAGATCAGCAACGACCACTACGAGGTGAAGATGTTCCTCGCCTCGCAGATCATGGACGAGGCGCGCCACCTGGACGTGTTCCGCAAGCGCGCGCTCGCCAACGGCGGCGGCCTGATGCAGTCGAGCGGCAACGCCGGCCTGCGCGTGATCATCGAGGCCAAGGACTTCACCGAGATGTCGACAATCATGCATGTGCAGGGCGAAGGCCTCGTGCAGTCGATCTTCCGCATGGGCGAGTTCATCGCCACGAACGATGCGGAGAAGCGCATCTTCCGGCTGTCGGCGCAGGACGAGTCGCGCCACGTCGCCTTCGGCGTTATGCACCTCAAGTACATCCTGGAGACCGAGCCGGAGCGCCGCGAGGAGATCCACAGCTATCTCGAGAAGGCGGAGCCGGTGCTCGTGGGCGGCGGCGCCAACGGCACCGCGCCGGTCGCCGGCGGCGCGCCGGTCTTCGGCGCCTCGCTCGGCATCCTCTTCGGCCACTCGCTGGGCAGCGAGGACGAGGGCGCGCGGCTGGCGATGGCGGCCTTCCGCCGCCAGATCAACGAGTACATGCACCGGCTCGAGGTGGCGGGCATGGGCGAGCGGCGCTACCGCCTGCCGGCCCACATCCAGGCCGTCCTCGACCCGCCGAAGAATTAGGCGGCCAGAGAGCCCGGACGTCGGAGGCCGGGATCTCCTTCTGACGGCCGCGCCCAGCAGGATGTAGAGGAGCCCGGACGGATCGTCCGGGCTCTCCCATCCCGGTGTGACGCCGTGAGGCAGCACGGCGGAGGAGGCAGGGGGAGATGGCGTATTTCCTGGCGAAAACGGACCCGTCTTCGTACTCCATCGACGACCTGGAGCGCGACGGCACGACCGAGTGGGACGGCGTGCGCAACCCGGCCGCGGTGAACGCCATCAGGGCGATGCAGCCGGGCGACCTCGTGTTCATCTACCACTCGCAGGGGGAATCCGCGGTCGTCGGGCTGGCGGAGGTCGTGTCACCGCCGCGGCCGGACCCGGACGACGCCAAGAGCTGGGTGGCCGACTTCCGCTTCGTCCGCCGCGCGAAGAAGCCGGTGACCCTGCGCGAGGTCAAGGAGTCGCACCTGTTCGATGACTGGCTCCTCGTCCGCCAGGGGCGCCTGAGTACGATGCAGGCGCCGGCCGCCTTCAACCAGTGGCTCAAGAAGCAGGGCGCGTTCTGAAGCGCAGCCTGCGCGCGGCGAACGCCGCGCGTACGTTGTCGGCGCCCCTGCGGACGATCGGCCCCGGGATGTGTTGGATTCGTACAGAAACCGACCCGCCGTCACCGGCGGGTCAGTTGCTCCCCCATCGACCGCGCCACGCGCGGCCTGTCGCGCGTGGCGGTAGATCCGCGTTACGCCGCCTTTGGCCGCGCGGGCAGGTTGCCCGTTTCGAGCGCGCTCAGGACGGCCGCCGCCTGCGCCCGCACGCGGAGCGACTCCGCGAGCGACGCCGCCGGCAGCGCAAAGAGCAGCAGCGCCCAGGGTCCCCACTGCGCCGCTGCCATCGCCATGGCGGCGGCGGCGCCGCCCAGCGCGACGTACTGCGGTACGAGCCAGAGGAAGGTGCGCTTCCAGACGCCGGCTGGCGATTCGCCCCGGTCCAGCGCGATCGCGGCGGTGACGAGCGCCGAGTTGACCGCCATGTTGACCACACCCGCCACGAGCGCGGGCAGCAACACGTGCGGGAATGTCAGCGCAACGCCGCCGCCATCGAGTGCGTGGAATGTCGCCACGTAGGCGGCGCCGGCGATGGCGAACGCCGCCGCGTTGAACACGGTCTTGAGCGCGGGCCGCTGCGTACGCAGGTGGCCGGCCACGGCGATCGCAGCCGCGGCCAGCGCGACGCCGAAGAGCCCGAACAGCGCGCCGGCCGCCATCAGCGCGGCGCCGCTCGCGGAGACGTGGCTGTCGCGGAAGATCCCCACCGCGAACAGCTCCGCGCCGAACGCCAGCGCGACGAGCGACGCCAGCACGGCGGGATGCGACAGGTCAGCGTGTGCGCCGCCGGCGACGGCGACCGCGGCGCCCGCGACGACCGTCGTGGCGATGAGTGCCTGGAGCAGGACTGACCTCGTTGGTGCGCTCATAGTTGGGGCTCCCTCTTGTGGCGTGTGTGCCCGCGCGTCCCGGCGCTCAATCATTCGGGACGCTGCCCCACGACACGCTCCCCCAGGAGATCGAGCCCCAGGAGATGCTGCTCCACGAGATGGAGCCCCAACTGATGCTGCCCCACGACACCGAGCCCCAACTGATGCTCTGCGGCGAGACGCCGGCGGCCGTGAGGAGGAGCTGGTTCGGCGGGATGGTCACGCTGGCGTCGACCGGGTTGGCCGTCGTCGCCTTGTCGAGCTGCGGCACGTCCGCCGTCGCGTCGGCCGGCAGCGGCAGGGCGGTGCGCATGAGCGCGGCCTTCACCTGACCTGGCGTCCAGCCGGGATGCTGGTTGAGGAGCAGCGCCGCCGCGCCGCTCATCACGCCAGCGGACATCGACGTGCCGCTCAGCCTGAAGTACTTCGAGCCGACGATGTTCGCCGGGAGTAGCTGCGCGAGGTAGCTGTTCTGGCTGAGCACCGAAACGAGGTTGCGGCCCGGCGCGTAGACGTCCGGCTTCGCGTAGCCGTCCTGCGTCGTCCCGCGGCTCGACCACACGGGCACGCTGTCGTCCTTGTAGTCGATCGTGCCCTTGTCGTCGAGCGCGCCCACGGTGAGCACGAACGGGTCGTTGCCGGGTGCGTAGTTGACCGTGTTGACGCCGGAGTTGCCGGCCGCGGCGACCACCAGGATGCCCCGGAACGTCAGCAGCTCCACTGCGGCGTCGAGCGGGTCCGTCAGGTAGCTCTGCGCGGTGTTGGAGCTCAGCGAGAGGTTCACCACGCGGATGTTGTAGGTGTCCTTGTGGTCGAGCACCCACTGCAGGCCATTGATCACGTCACCGACCGTCGCGGTGCCCGTGCTGCCGCCGATGTTCACATCGATCAGGTTCACCTTCGGCGCGACGCCGGTGTACGTGCCGTCGGAGTTGCTGCCGGACCCTCCGACCAGGCCTGCGACGTGCGAGCCGTGCCCGAAGGCGTCGCCGGTCGAGCCATCCCGCGAGACGGAGGCGACGATGCGGTCGCCGAAGTCGTCGCTCTTCGTGATGCCGGTGTCGACCACCGCGACGCCAACGCCCTGGCCGCGGTCGCCCGTGCCCCAGAGCTTGTCCGCCGCGATCTCCTGCGGGTAGACGCTGGGCAGCGTCGAAGACGTCGCGCTCCCTGGTCCGCTCGTGGACGACACGCTGCCATCGAGGCTCAACCACGTTATGCCCGGCGTCGTGCTGAGGGCGTTCAGCCGATTCTCCGGGACGGTCGCCGAGACGGCGTGGATCAGGCCCAGGTCCGCGTGCACGGTGCCGCCGGCTGCGGCGACCAGCGCCCCCGGGTCGCGGCCCGGTGCCGCCTGCGCGATGACGGGGATCGCCGCGCCGGGGTGCGCGTCGCGATAGGCCCAGACGGCCGCGTCGGTACGCGACACCTGTACGGTGGCGGCGGCGCCGGCGAGAAGAAGGGCGCTGCAGAACGCGAGGGCGGTGATGGCCAGAAGCCTGGCGCGCGGTGCGAGGGACATGGCCACCTCCGTAACGAGAAAGGCCCGCCTACCTCAGCCCGAGATAGGAGGGCCTTGGCTCCGAAACAGAACCGGCAACCCGGCCGCCGTGCCCCTGCGCGGGGTGTAGGCCCGTGGCTTTGCGTCCCCGCCTTTCGGCGGGTTTGCCTTTTTCGGAGGTGCTATTCGGTTGTCACCCGGACGTCCGGCATGGGTGCGTCCACCCAGAGTGTCGGCCCGCGCCGGCGGAATCTGTTGCCGGGCCGGCACAAAATGTAGCGGCGAGGCTGCCGGGCGCCCGCCCTCGTGTCGAAACTCAGTCGGTGAGGAACGCGCGTCTCGTCGCCACGCCGCTGCGCCCCCTGGAGTCGGAGCCCGCTGCCCGCCTCGCGGGCGACGTGCTGCCCGCACGGGCGGTCGCGCTCATCGCCGCGCTCGACCTCGCGGCCCTGGCAGCGTCCGCGCACGCGGCGCTGGTGCCGGGCGCCATCCAGGCGCCGCTGCTCCTCCTCATGCTTTCGCTCGGTGTGCTCGCCGAGCGCGCCGACATCAACCTGTACGGTGACAGCCGCGTCTCGATCAGCGCCCTCTTCCTGCTGACGACCGCGATCATCCTGGGGCCGCTGGCGGCGGTCTCCGTCGGCCTCGCGCTCGCGCTCGCCGGCCACGTCGGGCGCGGACGGCCGGCGCACAAGCTCGCGTTCAACGCGGGACAGTTCGTGCTCTGTGGTTATACAAGTGCGTGGGTGTACCGCGCGGTCGTGGCGGCGGCTCCGGAGTACCGGCACCTGATCGCGGCGGCCGGCGGCGTGGCGGCCGGGATCGCGGACTTCGCCGTGGCGAGCGCGCTGGTAACCCTGATCATCGCCGCCACGAGCAGCGATCCCGTGCGCACGATCTGGCGCGAGAAGTTCGCCTGGCTCGTGCCGCACTTCATCCTGCTGGGCTTCCTGGCGTTCGTGCTGACCGTCGCGTACGACGGGTTCGGGCTGTACGGGCTGCTCGGGTTCGTCGCCCCGGCGTTGATGATGCGCTTCACGATGAAGCAGTACGTCGACCGTACCGAGCGCACGGTCCGCGAGCTCCACGAGAAGAACGCGCGCATCGAGGTGCTCGGCGCGGAGCTGCGTGAGGCATACGGCGAGACGCTCACCGCCTTCGTCTCCGCGCTCGACGCGCGCGACGCCGAAACGCAGGGCCACTCGCAGCGCGTGGCCGAGCTGTCGCTGCGCATCGCCCGCGTGCTGGGCGTCGCGCCCGGCTCGCAGGAGTGGCAGGACCTCGAGCATGGCGCGATGCTGCACGACGTCGGCAAGATCGGCGTGCCGGACGCCATCCTCCGCAAGCCGGGGCCGCTCGACGAGGAGGAGTGGAGCTTCATCCGCCGCCATCCGGCGCACGGCTACTATATGCTCAGGGGCGTGCGCTTCCTGGCGAACGCGGCCGAGCTGGTGCTCTGTCACCACGAGCGCTACGACGGCGGCGGCTACCCGCGCGGCCTGCGCGGCGACGAGATCCCGCTCGCCGCGCGCATCTTCGCCGTCGCCGACACCTTCGACGCGATCACGTCCGAGCGGCCGTACAAGCATGCGGGGTCGGTTGCGGAGGCGTGCGCGGAGATCAGCCGCAACAGCGGCACGCAGTTCGACCCGCGCGTCGTCGCCGTCCTCCTCCACCTCGAGGGCCGCACGCAAGAGGCCGCGTAGCGCGGCGGCAGGCACGCATCGGTTTCCGCTGTCCCTGTGGCCGCGGTCGCGGTCCATCCGCTTGATGGCGCTCAGGCTCGACCGGTGCTGTCCCGGTGGGCGACATCGTGGTACGATGCGCGCGTTCATCGGGTCGCGCGAGGCACGGAGCGCACGCCCGGCGCATGGGCTCAACAAGAGGGAGATAGCGTGGACCTTCAAGCGTACGTTCGGCGCATCGGCTATGAGGGCGGCATGGCACCGACGCTGGAGACACTTCGCGGCATGCATCGCGCCCACTTCTTCCACGTCCCGTTCGAGAATCTGGATATCGGCCGAGGCGTCCGGATCGAAGTCGACGAGGCTGTTAACTTCGACAAGGTCGTGCGGGCGGGCCGGGGCGGTTTCTGCCTGGAGCTCACCGCGCTCTTCGCCTCCGCGTTGCGCGCGCTGGGTTTCCGGGTCGACGTGATCGGCGCGCGGGTGATGTCCGAGGGCAGGCTCAGCGCGCCGATGAGCCACATGACGCTGATTGTCCACCTGGATGAGCCGTGGATCGCTGACGTCGGATTCGGTGGGCGCATCGCCGAGCCCCTGCGGCTCGCCGATCGGGAGGAGCAGCGCGCCGGGCCGCGCGGCTACATCGTGACGAACGACGGCGACCACTGGTTCGTCACATGCACGGAGCCCGGAAGCCCGCCGATGATGTACCTGTTCACGATGCAGCCGCGCGAGTTCGGCGAGTTCCGGCCGGTGTGCGACTGGTTGCAGACCTCCGCCGAGTCACGCTTCACGCAGGGCGACATCGTCTCGCTGGCGACACCGTCCGGGCGCGCCACGCTCGCGAACAAGCGGCTCATCGTTTTCGAGGACGGCAGCCGCGAGGAACGCATGGTCGAATCGGAGCATGAGGAGCACCGCATCCTGCGCGATCGTTTCGGCATCACGCTCCCCTGAAGCACCCGTACGCGGGTCCGGCGACCCCGTGCGCTGTACAGCCGCTGGTGCCCGCGCCTGCGTCTACGCGCGCCCCTTGCCGGACGCGCCGGACGGCAGCCCGGCGAGCGCCAGGTGCGCCGTGTCGTTCACCGCCGTGATGCGCGGCCGCCGCAGCTTGCTGTTGACGGTCGTGACCGACGTGTGGTCGAGCTTGAACGTCTGGAAACCCGCGAACGGCAGCCCCAGCAGGTGCAGCAGCAGCACGTTGATCGTCTCTTCGTGGCAGACCACGACGACGTTCAGATCGCGGCTCTCGTAGTAGCGCTGCCAGACCTTCTCGACGAATGCCTCCGTCACGCGCTCGAAGAACGCCTGCGCGCTCTCACCGCCCGCCAGCTCGTAGCTCTGCAGCGGGTACGTCTTCTCGAACCACTCCGGGTACGCCTCGCGCGCCTTCGACACCGGCACGTCGTGGAAGCCGCCCGCGCGGAACGCGCCCAGCCCCGGCTCCTCGATCGCCGTGACGCCGGCGACGCGCGCGATCGCCTCCGCGGTCTCGCGCGTGCGCAGGTACGGCGTCGTCAGCAGGTGGTCGATGCGCATGGCGGCCAAGCGCTGTGCCACCGCGCCGGCTTGCTTGCGTCCGAGGGCGGACAGCGGGAAGTCGTTCTGGAACGTGTCCGGCGGGATGTCCGCCTCGCCGTGGCGCACGAGATAGAGGTCCATATCCACGCTCCGTGGTGCCGAGGATGCACCCGCATCGTACCGGACGGCGCGCGGGGCGCCGCGTCTGACTCCCGCCGGCCCGTGCTACGGCCGCAGCCGCCAGCGCCAGGTGGTCGTCGCCACGAGCGGCCGCCCGGGCTCGACGATGGCGACGCCCGTGGCCAGCCCGCGCGCGTCGAGGTTGAAGGCGTCGATGGCGCAGGTCTGCGGCTCGACGCTGAACGCGCGCGCCGGCGTGTAGACGACCGCGTGGCGCACGTTCGCCGAGGACGCCAGGGTCAGCTCGATATCTCCCCAACAAACGCGGAGCGCGCCGCGCGGATGCCGGTAGCAGGTGTCCAGGCGCCTGTCGTCCAGTGCAGGGTAGGCCCGCAGCTCCGTCTCCCCGGCGACGGGCAGCAGCGCGCCCGTCGGGATCATCGCCCGCAGCTCGTAGACCTCGTCCGCATCGATCAGCACGCGCGGCTCCGCGCCCGGCCGCACGTCGCGACGGAACCACGGGTGCCAGCCGGCGCCCGCCGGGAACGCGCGGCCGGCGCCGTACACGTCGATGCGCTGTTCGACCCCGTCGTCGAGCAGCGTCAGGCGCTGCATGGCGCCGCCGCCGAACGGCCAGCGCTCGTCGAAGCGGACAGACAGCACGCAGCCGCGCTCCGACGCGTACTCGACGCGCCACGGCCGGTCGAAGGCGACGCCGTGGGCCGCGTGTCCGTCGAGGTTCCGTGGCACATCGTAGCGCGCGCCGTCGTAGGCAAACGCTCCGCCGGCGATGCGGTTCGGCCACGGCGCCATCACGAACGAGCCCCACGCCATCGGCTCGGCGATCGCGCGTCCCGCGTCGTCGGGCGCAAGGAGGAGCGGCAGCCAGGCGTCCCCGGCGGGCCGGATCTCGAGCTGGAGCAGACGCCCGCCCGCTTCCGGCGCGACCGTGCAGCGCGTGCGCGGGGCTTCGAGCCGGAGCAGGTCCATCTGCGGATGCTATGCGCCGCGTGCGATACCGGCAACGCGCGGTGCCGGATACACTCTGCGCGATGGTGGTCAGCGCCACCGCGCGGACAAGGAGGCGTGACGTGGACGAGCCGGTGGAGTTCTACTGCGACAGCGTGCGGTTCGACGTCGGCCCGTACGGGTTCAGCCTGTCGCTCGGCAAGGGGACGCCACCCCCCGAGGGGTCGACGCAGCCCGACATGGACGTGCTCGCCCGCGCGCACATGAGCCCGCAGCACGCGAAGGTGCTCGCCAAGCTCTTCGTCATGAACGTCAAGCGGTACGAGGAGCAGTTCGGCGAGGTCGAGCTGCCGAACGCGCTGTACCAGAGCCTGGGCCTGCCTGCCGAGTGGTGATGGCTGCCGGGCCAGGATTCGAACCTGAATAAGCGGCTCCAAAGGCCGCTGTCCTACCGTTAGACGACCCGGCATCGCCGCCCGTATCGTACCGAATCGCGTCGGCCAGCGGCGCAGGGGCGCGTGACCCGCGTGGGCTGAAGGCCCGCGCTCCGGGGGCCCCGTGTCGGGCGGCTGGCACGTGACGGCGCGGGCTGAAGGCCCGCGCTCCGGATGGGTGCGCGTGTGGTGTTCCGGATGCGGTGCGGTCGGCGCGTGGCGCGCGCGAGATGCGCAGATTGCCCGAAGCTGGTGCGCGATCCATAGTTCCACCACCGCGCCGGCAGTGTGTGCGCGAAAGCACAAAGGAGTCCTCCTATGCCATCGTTTGCGCTGCGCGTCGAGACCGTGTTCGGCGACGGCAGCATCGCCGAGCTGGGCCGCCGCGCGAAGGCCGCCGGCTACAGGCACGCGTTTGTCGTCACCGACCCTGGCATCAGGGCCGCCGGCATCCTCGATTCGGTGCTCGCCTCGCTCGACGAGGCCGAGGTCGCGCACACCGTGTATGACAACGTGACGCCCAACCCGACGATCCCGGAGGTCGACGGCGGCGTGGCGGCGATGAACGATGCCGGGGCCGACTTCGTGGTCGCCGTCGGCGGCGGCAGCGCGATCGACGCCGCGAAGGGCGTCGCCGTGGCCGCGCAGCTCGGCGGCGGCGCCAAGGACTACCTCTTCGGCGTCGGCGGCACGCCGTTCCCCGCGTCGATGAAGCCGCTCTTCGCCATCCCGACGACCTGCGGCACCGGCTCCGAGATCTCGAACGCCGCCGTCATCACCGACCCGGAGACGCACTACAAGCACCTGCTGCTCAACTGCACCCCGAACATCGCGATCCTCGACCCTGCGCTGGTCGCCGGCATGCCGGCGCCGATCACCGCCGCCACCGGGATGGACGCCCTGACGCACGCGATCGAGGCGTACGTCAACCCGGGCAACACGCCGTTCACGCGCATGTTCGCCACCCGCGCCATCCACCAGATCACGCGGCACCTGCGCCAGGCCGTCAACGGCCCGAACCGGCCCGAGGCGATCAAGCACATGCTGTACGCCGCGGACATCGCCGGCCAGTCGATGGCCGTCGGGCTCGGGCAGGTGCACGGACTCTCGCACGTCGTCAGCGGCCGCCTGGGTACGCCGCACGGCGTCGCGAACGCCATCCTGCTCTCGCAGGTGCTCGACTACCACAAGGACTTCCTGAAAGCGGACCTGCTCGAGATCGCGCCGCTGATGGGCATCAACGCGTTCGGCATGCCCGCGGAGAAGGCGGGCGTCGAGGTCGTCGCCACGGTGCGTTCGCTGCGCGACGACATCCAGATCCCGTCGAAGCTCAGTGATGTCGGCATGAAGCAGTCCGACGTGGCGCAGTTCGTCGAGGATGCGCAGAAGTCGCAGCAGGTCTTCATCAACGCGCCGCGCCAGGGCAGCGCCGAGGACCTCGCCGCGATCTACAAGAGCGCCCTGTAGCGTGGTGCATCATCGAGCGTGGCAGCGCGGCTGGTACGGGCGGCGCGCTTGCCCGCCCGCAGCCCCCTTGCGACAATGACGCATGTGAGGGCCGACTTCGGCATCGATCTTGACGAGGTGCGGCGGGTCATCGACGCCGCGGACGTGCTCGTCGTGCGCTTCTCCATCACCAACCGCCGCCTGCTGGTCGATGCCCGCACGAGCGCGGACGAAGGGCCCATGATCAAGGTCGTGCCGCAGGCGTCGTCGGCCGAGGAACGCTTCCGCAGCCTGAAGATCCTGCGTCCGCGCTTTCGGGTGCCGGAGCGCATCCTGACGTTCCACTGGCCGCGCCACTGCCGCTCGCTGCCGGACTCCGGCATCTGGGACCATCTGGCGCGGCGGCTCGTCGCGCTCGGCTGGTCCGACACGGCGGCGCAGTGCGACGCCGCCTTCCGCGAGATCCTCGCCGAGGAGCGGCTGGTCGAGGTCGCCGCGGTCCGCGGCGGCGAGGGATTCCAGACGCTCTGGGAGGCGCCGCGTGGCTGACCGGCGCGTCATCGACCTGCGCTCCGACACCGTCACACTGCCATCCGACGCGATGCGGCGCGCCATCGCCGAGGCGCCCGTCGGCGACGACGTCTTCGGCGAAGACCCGTCGGTGCTGCGGCTCGAGGCGATGGCCGCCGAGCGCACCGGCAAGGAGGCGGCCGTCTTCGTCGCCAGCGGCACGATGTCCAACCTCGTCGCCATCATGACCCACTGCGACCGCGGCGATGAGGCGATCGTCGGCAGTGAGGCGCACATCCTCCACTACGAGGTCGCCGGGGCCGCCGGCGTCGCGGGGGTGCAGTTGCGTGCGGCGAAGAATGACGCGCGCGGGCGGTTCGACCTCGGCGAGGTGGCCGCCCTCGTCCGGGGCCAGAACGTGCACTTCCCGCGTACCGCGCTGCTCTGCCTCGAGAACACGCAGAACCGCTGCGGCGGCGCCGTCATCCCGGTGGAGCACATCGACGAGCTCGCGGCGCTCGCCCACGCGCACGGCGTCCGCGTCCACATCGACGGTGCGCGCATCTTCAACGCGGCCGTCGCGACGGGCCTGCCGGTCGCGGATCTGGCGGCGTCCGCGGACAGCATCGGCTTCTGCCTGTCGAAGGGGCTCGGTGCGCCGGTGGGCTCCGTGCTCTGTGGCCCGGCGGCGTTCATCGCCCGCGCCCGCAAGATGCGCAAGATGCTCGGCGGCGGCATGCGCCAGGCCGGCATCATCGCGGCGGCCGGCGTCTACGCGCTCGATCACATGGTGGAGCGTCTGGCGGAGGATCACGACAACGCGCAGGCGCTCGCCCGCGGCCTGGCGGAACTGCCGATGATCGACCTCGACCCCGGGACGGTCGAGACGAACATCGTCATCTTCCGTGTGCGCGGCGACTGGCTGGACTTCGCGCGCGGACTGAAGGAGAGCGGCGTCCTCACATCGGTCTACGGCGAGCGCACCCTGCGCGTGGTGACGCACTACGGCATCGGGCGCGCGGACGTCGATGAGGCGCTCGCGCGCGTGCGGCACGCGGCGGCAGCGCTCGCATGAGCCGTCGCGCCGCGGCGGCCGCCGCGCTGGCCGTGCTGATTGCCGCATTGCTCGCACTCGCCGCGGGCTGCACGTCGACGGCGTCCACCTGCAAGGAGTGCCAGGACATCGTCACCGGCGTCCCCTGGACGGCGCCGGAGTCGTACAGCTATCAGCTCAAGCAGGACGGCAAGCCGCAGGGCACGACGACGCTGAGCATCACGCAGTCGGGCGCCGACGTCGTGCTGACCCAGAAGAGCGTGGGGGACAACGGCACGAGCGACATCTCCGCGGTGACGGCCAATGCAACGACGCTCAAGCCCGTGCGCGCGACGCGCACGATCACGGGCAAGAGCACGCGCACGCTGCTCGAAGTGGCGTACGGGACCGTGGACACGAAGCAGTGTGTCTCCGGCAAAGTCGCGCGCATCAAGCAGTCGAACTTCAAGCCGCCGGACGAGGCGACACCGGACAGTCAGCGCAGCAACCCGCTGTGCGTGCCGGACCACGCCTACGACAACGATGAGTCGCTCTTCATCTGGCGCACCATCGCGTTCCAGAAGGGCGCGACGGTCACGTACGAGACCGTCACCGCCGGGCGGCGCGACACGCACCTCGTGACGCTGATCGTGCGGGACCAGGAGAAGGTGACGGTGCCCGCCGGCACTTTCGACGCCTGGTTCGTCGACATCGCGTCAGAGCGCAGCCGCCAGAAGGCATGGTTCGCCACCACGCCCGACCACCGCCTCCTGCAGTACGTCAACAACCAGGGGCAGAGCTTCCAGCTCGAGCCTGGCGGCGGATAGCCGCTGGCCGTTGCTCGTTCTTCGTTGCTGTTTGCTGTGCGGCGAGGCCGCTACCCGAGCTTCACCGCCAGGCACGTCGTCGTGCGCTGCACGCCCTCGACCCGCTGGATGCCGTCGGTGATGGCGTTGCCGAGCTTGTCGAGGTCGTCCGCCTCGAGCCGGACGATCACGTCGAACGGGCCCGTCACCGTATCGACGGCGACGACGCGCGCGTCGTGGTGCGCCATCTGCTGCACCGTCTCGCCGACGGTCTTCGCCTTGCCGACCTCTGCTTCGATGAGCACGTACCCGCGGACCGTCATGGCACCCTCCCCCCGCGCAGGCGCCCTCCGGCGCCCGGCTGCTGGCCTACGCCGATCATAACGGCTGTAGGGGCAGGGGTGCCAATACGAAAGGGGCGGGTCCGGCGGCGCGTGATCACCGGCGCCGGGCGGCGGCGAGTACGCCCGCGCCCATCAGCGCTGTGACGACCGCGGCGACGAGCCAGCCCCGGGGCCAGGATCCGCCGCCGGGCGGCTCCCCTGTCGCGGGCAGGCCGGCGGGGCCCCCGGTGTCCACCGGGATAATCGCTGGCGGCGGCGCGACACCTGATGGCAGCGGGGTCGGCGTTGGCTCCACATAGGCGTGCCCGAGCGCGAGCAGCTCGTCGATGCTGAGCGACTGGCCGCCGATCTGCGCCAGCCCACCGGTCAGCGGCCAAGCGGCGAGCGTGACAAGCTGACCCGGCTGCACCATGAAGACGCCCACGACGGCGCGCGCTGGATCCCAGACGCCGTCGGAGAGGCACGCCACTGCCGGCGGGCGGTCGGCGAGCGTCACGCCGGCGGGCACCTCTCCCTCGACGACACGGACCACGCGGACAGGCGTGCCGTTGACGAGGTCCCGCGGGCCCGTGGCCTGCGCGACGGCGATGATCAGCTTCGGGTCGCCGAGGGCGAGGTGGAGCGCGCGTGCCGGGTCCGGCGGCGTGCACAGCACGTCCGGCGGAGGTTGCGTCTGTGCGGACGCCGGACGCACGACGACGGTCGCGCCCACGAGCATGCAGATTACCGCCCACCTCACTCGGGCGGCCGATCCGGAGCGACCGCGGCGCCTGGCGCGCGCTCGGCGGTCAGCAGGCCGTTGGTCGTGGCCAGCCGCTCGCGATAGACCTCGACGGCTCGCTGGTCGCCTGCGAGCTGCGCGGCGACGGCGTCGAACAGCGACGCTGTCGTAGCGATGCAGTAGCGCAGCGTCTCGGCGGCGAGCCGCACCGCATCGGTCACCTGCTGCGCGCGCTCGTCCGGCGGTTCCAGGCGATAGCCGTTGACGACGAGCAGCCCGCGCGGCGCCTGGCCGCGCTCCTCGATCGCCCGCTCGATGCGCTGGCGCAGCCGGTGGTGCGCCGCCATCCCCACGGCTCCCTCACCCGCATCGATCTCGACGAACACCGCGCCTGCCTCGGTGCGCAGCTCGATGTCGGCGCGCTGGCCAGCGTACAGATCGAAACCGAGCAGCCGGAGCGCGTCCACGACCACAGCGTCGAGCCCAAACGCTCCCTCCTGCCAGAGCAGCCGGCGGAAGCGCGCCAGCTCGTCGTACGCCTCCTCGGCCGCGGCGAGTGCCGCTTGCGCGGTGTCACGCGCCTGTCGGGCCGCATCGAGCGCCCGCTGGCGTTCGTCGAGCCCGGGCAGCGACCGGCCCTCGGCCCAGCCGGGCGCGCGCCCTTCGGCCATGACGCCGAGCACGCGGCGGATGCCGGCCTGCAGCGCGTCGGACATCGCGTAACGAAGGTCTCCGCCAGGCTCACGGATCGCCGGCAGGAAGATGACGCGACCGGAGCGCGCAGGCAGTTCGACGGCGACCGGCACGCCGCCCGCGCTCTCGGCGAAGACCCGGGCCCGCGCGTCCCGTGCGGCTGCGCCGTCGAAGCACGCGCGATACGTGACCTCGGCCAGTTGTCCCTCGACGAACGCGGCGAGCGGATGCTCGTAGTCGGTGATCCGCACGCGCGCGCCATCGGCGGGCGTCATGCACGCGGTGACGAAGCGGACCAGGTCGTCGGGCAGCCAGTAGTAATCGTCGAGCGCCGCGGCGCCGTCGATGCGCTCGTGGATCGTCGCAGGCGTGGCGAAGCAGATGACGGCGCCGCCGTGGGCGAGCAGCGCCTCCGTCTCGGCACGCCGCCGCAGGAGCACCGATGCGAGCGGGACCTCGGCCGGTGGCACGGCCACATTGCGCACGCGGCTCCCTCCGTACGTCTCGGCCTCGGTGGAGCCGTCGATGAGGGCCTCGATGAGACGCGAGAGCGCGCCCGGATCGACCACGATGGCGTCGTAGTCGAAGAAGGACGGCGCGGTCAGGAAGTTGTAGTTGTCGACGAGCGGTCCCGGCAGCGGGAACCCGAGCGAGAGGATGCGCCCGATGCTGCGGCGGCCGGCGGCCATCTCAGTCTTCGATCGGCAGCGTACGGAGGAACTCGCGCAGGCCCGGGCCGATGTCGGCGCGCCGCAGGCCGATCTCGATGGCGGCGGTCAGCAGGCCGAGCGGGCGGCCCGTGTCATAGCGCCGCCCCGTAAACTGGTACGCGAACACCGGCTGCGATTGCATCAGGATCGCCAGCGCGTCCGTGAGCTGCACCTCGCGGCCCTTTCCCGGGGCCGTCCGCTCGAGTACGCCGAAGATCTCCGGCGTCAGGATGTAGCGCCCGACGATGCCGAGGCGCGAGGGCGCGTCTTCCGCCTTCGGCTTCTCGACCAGCGCATCGACCCGCAGCACCCGGTCGCCAAGGTCGGTGCCGCCGACGATGCCGTAGCTCTCGACCTCGCCCGCGGGCACCTCTTCGACAGCGATGACGCTGCCACCCCGCTCATCGAAGACATCCACCATCTGCTTCGCGACCGGGACGTCGGCGACGAGGACGTCGTCCGGGAACATCAGCAGGAACGGCTCGTCGCCCACGATGTCCTTCGCCTGGAGCACGGCGTGGCCGACGCCCTTCTGCTCCTTCTGGCGCACATAGACGAAGTCGGCAAGGTCGCTGATGCGCTGGATCTCGCTGAGCCGCGGCAGGTCGCCCTTCTCCCGCAGCGTCATCTCCAGCTCGAGCGAGCGGTCGAAGTGATCCTCGACGGCGCGCTTGCTGGCAGCGGTGACGATGATCACCTGGCGCAGGCCGGCGGCGGCCGCTTCCTCGATCGTGTACTGGATGATGGGCTTGTCGACGAGCGGGAGCGACTCCTTGGGCTGCGCTTTCGTGGCGGGGAGAAGCCGGGTGCCGTAGCCCGCTGCCAGCACCACTGCCTTCCGAACGTGCACGGAACCTCCCTGCCGCGGCGCACCAGCCCGCGCAATTCTATCGCCGTGCCGTCTCCCCCGGCAATCCGCTTCCGGCCGGCCATCGTAAGAATCCTCAGAGACGGGCCCGCCTCGGTGGCGAAGAGACACGGCGGACTGCCATGACCCGATTGACTGCGCTCGGATTGCTCCTGCTTGCCCTCGCTACGGCGCTCCTGCTCGCCCCCTCTGGGCACGACGCGCGCGCGGCGAACGCGTCCGTGACGATCGCGAACTTCTCCTTCACCGACTCCGCCTCCGGCACGTCGACCACGACCATTCAGGCGGGCGACACCGTAACATGGACCTGGAACAGCGGGGCGGTCGCCCACAGCACGTGCAGCGGCGCCGCGTGTTCGCCGCCAACGTCTCCCACCAACACGGTGGATCCCTGGGAGTCCGGCATCTTCGCGACGCCGCACACCTTCTCGCACACGTTCACCACGCCGGGGACGTATACGTACGAGTGCGAAGTGCACCCCACGCAAATGACGGGCACAATCGTCGTGCAGGCGGCGCCGACGGCAACGCCGCCGCCGGCGACGGCGACGGCGACGCTCACCGCGCTGCCCACGAACACCGTTGCGCCGCTGCCGACCGCCACCGTACAGACGGGCGCGACCTCCACCGTGCCCGCCAGCATCACGCCGCTCGCGACGTCGACGCCGGCACCGGCTGCGCGGGGCACCGCCGGGGCGCCGACGGTGGCACGGACGCCCGCGGGCGCGCCCGGCGCCGGCGCGTCGCTGCCGCGCACGGGCGACGGCGGCACGGCCGGTGGGGCGCCGCTGCGCTGGCTCGGCCTGATGCTCGGCGCGGCGGGGCTGGTGACGCTCGGCGTGGGGCTGATCTGGAAGCGCCGCGATGCCTGACCCGGGCTTCCTCTCGGCCCAAACGACGGCCAGCCGACCGCCCTTGCTCTGCTGACGCCACGCGTCAGCATCCCACGGCGCCCCCGGTGCCCATCGCCCCTGCCACGACGATCGCCTGCTAAGCTGTATCCGTCGGCCACCGGCCGGCGCGCGCCGCAGCGACAGACGGACTCCCGATGCCCGACTTCAAGCTCGTCTCCGACTTCCTGCCCACCGGCGACCAGCCGCAGGCCATCGACGCGCTCGTGCGCGGCCTCGAGCGCGGGGACCGGGCGCAGACGCTGCTCGGCGTCACGGGAAGCGGCAAGACCTTCACCATGGCGAACGCCATCGCCCGCTACCAGCGGCCGACCCTCGTCCTGGCGCCGAACCGGACGCTCGCGGCGCAGCTCTGCTCCGAGTTCAAGGAGTTCTTCCCGGAGAACGCCGTCGAGTACTTCGTCTCGTACTACGACTACTACCAGCCGGAGGCGTACATCCCGCGGACGGACACCTACATCGCCAAGGACGCCGACATCAACGACGAGATCGACAAGCTGCGCCACGCCGCGACCCGCGCGCTGTTCGAGCGCCGCGACGTGATCATCGTGGCGTCGGTCTCCTGCATCTACGGGCTTGGCGAGCCGGAAGAGTACCAGAGCTTCGTCGTGCGGGTGCGCAAGGGCGAGCGCTTCGACCGTGCGCGCATCATGCGGCGCTTCGTCGACATGCAGTACGAGCGCAACGACATGAACCTGGTGCGCGGCAAGTTCCGCATGCGCGGCGACAGTATCACCATCCAGCCGTCGTACGAGGAGCTGGCCGTGCGCATCGACTTCTTCGGCGATGAGGTCGAGCGGATCATCGAGCTCGACCCGCTCACCGGCGAACTGCTCGCGGACCGGGACGCGATCGACATCTACCCGGCGAAGCACTTTGTGACCTCGAAGGAGAAGCTCGACGAGGCGATCCACGACATCGAGGTCGAGCTGCGTGAGCGGCTCGTCGATCTCCGTGCACAGGGCAAGATCCTCGAGGCGGCGCGGCTCGAAGAGCGCACGACGTACGACCTCGAGACCCTGCGCGAGGCCGGCTACTGCTCCGGCATCGAGAACTACAGCCGGCATCTGGCGCGGCGCGCCCCGGGCAGCACCCCGTGGACGCTGCTCGACTACTTCCCCGACGACTTCCTGATGTTCATCGACGAGTCGCATATCGCCGTGCCGCAGGTGCGCGGCATGTACCACGGCGACAGCGCCCGGAAGCAGGTGCTCGTCGACTACGGCTTCCGGCTGCCGTCGGCGATGGACAACCGGCCGCTGAGCTTCCAGGAGTTCGAGGACCATCTGAACCAGGTCGTCTTCGTCTCCGCCACCCCGGGGCCGCACGAGCTGGCCGTCAGCTCCCAGGTCGTCGAGCAGGTGATCCGCCCGACGGGGCTGCTCGACCCCGTCATCGCTGTGCGCCCAACGCGCGGCCAGATCGATGACCTCCTCGACGAGGTGCAGGCGCGTGCCGGCCGCGGCGAGCGCACGCTGGTGACGACGCTGACAAAGCGCATGGCGGAGGACCTCGCGGATTACCTGCAGGAGGCGGGCGTCCGCACGCACTATCTCCACAGCGAGATCGACACGCTGGAGCGCGTCGAGATCCTGCGTGACCTGCGGCTCGGCGTCTACGACGTCGTCGTCGGCATCAACCTGCTGCGCGAGGGCCTCGACCTGCCGGAGGTGAGCCTCGTCTGCATCCTCGACGCCGACAAGGAGGGCTACCTGCGCTCGGGCGGCTCGCTCGTGCAGACGATCGGCCGCGCGGCGCGCCATATCGACGGGCGCGTGATCATGTACGCCGACCAGGTCACGGACTCCATGCGCTACGCGATCGACGAGACGAACCGCCGTCGCGCGATCCAGCAATCGTACAACGACGAGCACGGCATCTCGCCGGAAGGCATCACGAAGGCCATCCGTGACATCACCGACCAGATCAAGAAGGTCGCGGAAGAGCAGGGCCAGTACAGCGTGAAGGCGATGCCGAAGGACGAGATGGCGCGGCTGGTCAAGGACCTCGAGTCGCAGATGAAGTCGGCGGCCAAATCGCTCGAGTTCGAGCGCGCCGCGCTGCTGCGCGACCAGGTGATCGAGCTACGGAAGGCGATGCTCGATGACCGGTCGGCGCTGCACGAGTTCGCGCAGTCGTCGTACGGCTCGCTCGGCCAGAAGCCGCGGGCGCGCCCCGGCCGCTATCAGCGCCGCGCGCCCGTGCGCGGCCGGCGGTAGGCGTCGGCGTTAGCCCATCGTCGGCGCCGGAAACTCCCCCCGCACCAGCTCCCACGCCCGCGCCGCCCGCAGCGCCGCCGCCTCGTCCCACCGGCGCGCGGCGAAGCTGATGCCGGCGGGGAGCCCGTCCGACGTCAGCCCGCACGGCACCGAGACCGCCGGCTGCCCCGTGAAGTCGAAGATACCCGTGAACGACGCCATGCGGAACGCCGGGTCTTCCTTCCGTGACGCCTCGATCGTCGGCGCGACGACCGGCATCGTCGGCGTCGCCAGCACGTCGACGCCGTCGAGCAGCGCGTCGGCGGTGCCGCGGCGCAGCTCGTCCATCGCCCGGCGCGCCTGCACGTACTGCACGCCCGTCATCCCCAGCCCGACGTCGAGCAGTGCCGCCACCTGCGGGCTGTAGTCGTCGCGGCGCGAGGGGAAGTGCGCCGCATGGTACGCCGCCGCCTCTGCGAACATCACCGCCGTTGTCGGCCCGATCAACTCGCCCGCCTCCGGCCAGTCGACCTCACGCAGCGACGCCCCCGCCGCTTCGAGGCCGGCGAGCGCGCTGCGCACCAGGCGTTCGACCTCGGGCTCGAGGTTGTCGTAGAAGTACTGCCGCGGCACGCCGATGCGCAGCCCGCGCGCGCCGCGTTCGACGCCTTCGAGCCAGTCCGCCACCGTCACGTCCTCCGTCGATGGGTCGAGCGGGTCGCGGCCGCTGATCGCCATCCCGACGATCGCCGCATCACGCACCGTGCGTGTCAGCGGCCCCGGGTGGTCCAGCGACCACGAGAGGGGGATGGCGCCGTGCAGGCTCGCCCGGCCGTAGGTGGGCATGAAGCCGGTGCAGCCGCACGCCGCGGCCGGGATGCGGATGCTGCCGCCCGTATCGCTGCCCAGCGTCGCGTACGCCAGCCCTGCCGCCGTCGCCGCGCCGGATCCGCCGGACGAGCCGCCCGGCACGCGCGCCGTGTCCCACGGGTTGCGCACCGGCCCGAAGTGCACGTTGTCCGACGTCGTGCCGAACGCCCACTCGTGCATGCCGAGCTTGCCGAGGTTCACGGCGCCGGCGTCGTTCAGCTTGGCGACGACGGTCGCGTCGTGGTCGGGCAGCCAGTCCCCGAGGATCTTCGAGCCGGCAGTTGTACGCACGCCCTTCGTGGCGAAGAGGTCCTTCACGGCGACGGGCACGCCGTGCAGCGGGCCGCGATATCGGCCCGCTGCGACCTCACGCTCGGCCGCGCGCGCGGCATCGAGCGCTTGGTCCGCGGTCACCGTGAAGTAGGCGTTGAGCTTCGGGTTCAGGCGCTCGATGCGGTCGAGCATCTCCCTCGTCAGCTCGACCGGGCTCACCTGCTTCGCCGCGATCAGCCTCGCAACGTCTTCGAGGGATACGAGGGCAAGATCATCCGTCATGGCGTCCTCCGTGGGTGGGACAGGGGACAACAGAGGGCAGAGCGGCTGCGTCCGCCCCGCTGTACATCGCCGATACTATCGCTTCCACGCGGCCAAGGAGCAATCGCGGGACGGCCGTCGGGGGCGGGCCTCCCCCGGCGAACCATCACCGTGCACTCGGCGCGCGGGTCTTCGGCCGGCGCACGTCACGCGCCGACGGCATCCCCTCACGCCTTCCACCGCCCAGCGCGACTACGTGCGTCGGGCGTCGCTACGTCTTCCGCACGATCTGGTAGATGCCGCCCGCGAACGTCACGAGGTACAGATCGCCGTCCTTGCCCTGCAGGAACGCAGCGATCGGCAGCCCGCTGTCCATGAGCTGGATCGGCTGCGACGAGGTGTCGCCCGTGTGCACCGCCCACACCCGCCCTGAGCAGAAGTCGCCGTACACGTACCACCCGGCGAGCTCCGGCATCGCTGCGCCGCGGTACACGTAGCCGCCGATCACCGCACATCCGGCGTCGTGCCCGTACACGGCGCGCGGCGGCGTCAGGCCGGACGTGTCGCAGCCGCCCGCGGGGTGGTAGCAGGCGTACCCCTCCATCGTGTTCCAGCCGTAGTTGCGCCCCTTCTCGACCCGGTCAACCTCCTCCCACTGATTCTGGCCGACGTCGCCTGCCCAGAGCTGACCCGTCGCGCTGTCGAACGAGATCCGCCACGGGTTGCGCAGGCCCCAGGCGTAGATCTCCGGCCGGCCCCCGCCGCCCGCGAACGGGTTGCTGGCGGGGACCGTGTAGCCAGACCCCGAAACGTCGATGCGCAGGATCTTGCCGAGGAGCGTGTGGACGTCCTGGCCGTTGCCCTGTGGGTCGCCCTCCGACCCGCCGTCACCGACGCCGATGTACAGGTCGCCGTCGGGGCCGAACGCCATGCTGCCGCCCTTATGGTTGCTGAAGGGCTGCGGGATCTGCAGGATGACGCGCTCGGTCGCCGGGTCCGCCGTCGCCCCGCCGGCGACGAAGCGCGAGACCACCGTGCGGCGCGGGTTGCCGGCGACATAGTTGAGGTAGAACACGCCGCTCGTCGCGTAATCCGGCGCGAACGCGAGGCCGAGGAGCCCCTCTTCCATGCCGGGATTGGCGATGACCCTGCTGCTGATGTCCATGAATGGCGCGGTCGCGCCTGTGGGGTCATCGAGATCCGCGCGGTAGATCACACCCGGCTTCGTGAGGACGAGCGCGAAGTTCCCGGCACCGGGGACGGCGAAGGCGCCGGTCATCTGCGCGAAGCCGACGGCAGGAAAGACCCGCACGGCCTGATACCCGTTGGGCTTCGGGCACGCCGCGAGCAGCGCGCCTGAGGCGGCGATGACGGCGGCGAGGGCTGCCAGCCGGGCGCGCTTCACGTCTCCGTCCCCATCATGCTCCGCGTAACCTCGACATCCTGCGTGCTGCAAGCTCGATGATGAAGCGCCGCCCCGGGCGCGGCCCGGCGTTAAACCCATGTTAACCGGCGGCGTATACCCTCGGGAGTGATGCGGCCACGCTCCGTCCCCTGCAAGAGCCCCGCGCGCCCGCACCACCGGGGATCCCGGAGCGCGGCGGCGCGGCCTTCGTCCGCGCGTGAGCTCTGCTACATTTGGAGGGGCCGATGCCCCGCGCCGCGAGGGCGCCACATGCAGCGGAGGCGCGATGACTGTCGGTGAACGGGAGCGTGCGAGCACGACGGCCCCGCCCGTGGCGGCGCCTCCGGCCATCGAGATCGCCGGCCTCTCGGCCTGGTACGGCGCGACGCCGGGAGTCCGCGACGTGTCGATGGCGGTGCGGCGGCGAAAGATCACCGCCATCATCGGACCGTCCGGCTGTGGCAAGTCGACGCTCCTCCGCTGCGTCAACCGGATGCACGAAGTCGTCAAGGGCGCGCGCGTCGAGGGGCAGGTGCTGTTGCACGGCGCAGACATCTACGCCCCGGACGTCGACGCGGCGGCCGTGCGCCAGCGCGTCGGTATGGTGTTCCAGCGGCCGAACCCGTTTCCGACGATGTCGATCTGGGACAACGTAGGCGTGGGAGCGCGGCTGCTCGGGCTGCGCGGCGGCGAGCTGTCGGACGTGATCGAGACGTCGCTGCGCAAGTCGGGGCTGTGGGACGAGGTGGGCGGCAAGCTGCGGATGCCCGCGGTCGAGCTTTCAGGCGGGCAGCAGCAGCGGCTCTGCATCGCGCGCTGCATCGCGGTGCAGCCCGAGGTGATCCTGATGGACGAGCCGTGCAGCGCTCTCGACCCGATCGCCACGCTGCGCGTCGAGGAGCTGATGCGCGAGCTCGCGCGCGATTACACCGTGGTGATCGTGACGCACAACATGCACCAGGCCGCGCGCGTCTCGGACGACACCGCCTTCATGCTCGCGGAGGGCGGGGCGGGCGGGCGGCTGATCGAGTTCACGGACACGACTACGATCTTCACCACGCCTTCGGACAAGCGCACGGAGGAGTACGTGACCGGCAGGTTCGGGTAGGAGCGCGCGATGGCCTTCGACTCCACGGTCCAGGAGACGCCCCGCGTCGCACCGCCGGTCCTGCGGCCGCGGGCGCGGGATGGCGCCGGCTTGGCGATCAGCACCGAGGTGCGTATCCATGCCGAGGACGTCGGCGTGCGCTACGGCGAGCGGCCGGCGATCGAGGATGTCACGCTCGACGTCCACGACCGCGCCGTAACGGCGATCATCGGCCCGTCGGGCTGCGGCAAGAGCACGCTGCTGCGCGTGTTCAACCGGATGAACGACCTGATCCCCGCCGCGCGCTCCACTGGCCGCGTGATCATGGACGGCGTCGACATCCTGGGACGGGACATCGACGTCGTGCGCCTGCGCCGGCACGTTGGCATGGTCTTCCAGAAGCCAAACCCGTTCCCGGCGAGCGTCTACGACAACGTCGCCTATGGGCCGCGCCAGCACGGTGTCCGGCGCCGCGCCCGGCTCGACGAGATCGTCGAGAGCACACTGCGGCGGGCAGCGCTCTGGGACGAGGTGCACGACCGGCTCGACAAGCCCGCCTTCGGCATCTCGGGCGGCCAGCAGCAGCGCCTCTGCATCGCGCGGGCGCTGGCCGTCGAGCCGAGCGTCATCCTGATGGACGAGCCGTGCAGCGCGCTTGACCCGATCGCGACGCTCAAGATCGAGGACCTGATGCGCGACCTGGCGCGGGACTACACGATCGTCATCGTGACCCACAATATGCAGCAGGCTGCCCGCGTCTCCGATTACACTGCCTTCATGCTGGCGGGCGAGGAGCGCGTCGGGCGGCTCGTCGAGTTCGGGACGACCGATACCATCTTTACGGCGCCCGCCGACCGGCGCACCGAGGAGTACATCACCGGCCGCTTCGGCTAGAAAGACCGCATGAGATGACCAGGCAGCTCTTCGACAAGCAACTGCGCGAGATGCAGGAAGAGGTCCTCATCATGAGCAGCATGGTCGAAAAGGCCATCCAGCGCTCGGTCGAAGCGCTCCGTACCCGCAACGTCGCGATGTCCGATGCGGTCATCGCCGACGACGCCGCGATCAACAAGAAGCGCTACGAGATCGAGGAGAAGTGCATCCACACCATCGCGCTCCAGCAGCCGATGGCGGCCGATCTCCGCGTCCTGGTCGCCGTGCTGTTCATCGTCACGGAGCTGGAGCGCATGGCCGACCACGCCGAGGGCATCGGCCGCATCAACCTCATGCTCGGCGAGGAACCGCTGCCCGCGCAGATGGCCGAGGTATGGGAGATGGCCGACCAGGCCGCCGACATGCTGCGCCGCGCCATCACCGCGTTCATCGAACGCGACGCCGACGCGGCCCGCCGGATCTGCGATGAGGACGACGTGGTCGACACGCTGTACGACTCGGCGTACCAGGCGTTCATCCACATGATGATCCAGTCGCCGTCCGACGTGCAGCGGATCACCTACCTGATCTGGACGTCGCACAACCTCGAACGCATCGCCGACCGCGTGACCAACATCTGCGAGCGGGTGATCTTCATGGTCACCGGCGTGCTCGAAGAGATTAACGTCTCGCGGTACTAGGCGCGGGTGTTCGCGCCGGGGCGCACGATGATGGACGCAGCGGACGGGACAGGCAGCAACAAAGCGGCGGGCGCCGCCGGCCCCGGCCGCGCGGGCGCGAAGGTGCTCGTCGTCGAGGACGAGCCGAGCCTGGTGGCGACGCTCTCGTACAACCTGCGCAAGAACGGCTTCGACGTGGTCTCGGCGACGGACGGCGCCGCCGGCCTGCAGGCGGCGCGCCGCGATCGCCCTGACGTGGTCGTGCTGGACCTGATGCTGCCGAAGATGGACGGCCTCGAGGTCTGCCGCCGCATCCGCGGCGACTCCGACGTGCCGATCCTGATGCTCACCGCCAAGGGCGAGGAGCTGGACCGCGTCGTCGGACTCGAGATGGGAGCGGACGACTACCTGACGAAGCCGTTCGGCATGCGCGAGCTGATGGCCCGCGTCCGCGCGCTGCTGCGTCGGTCGGGCGCGCGGCGCGCCGAGGGCAACGGCGGGCAGATCACCGCCGGCGCGATCGAGATCGACCCGCGCGGCCGCACCGTGCGGCGCGACGGCGCCGACGTCGCACTCAAGCCGAAGGAGTTCGACCTGCTGACGTTCCTCGCCAGGAATCCGGGGCAGGTGTTCACGCGCGAGCAGATCCTGGAGCGCGTCTGGGGCTACGACTTCTTCGGCGGCAGCCGCACCGTCGACGTCCACATGCGCTGGTTGCGCGAGAAGGTCGAGGTGGAGCCCGCACGGCCGGCGCACCTCCTCACCGTACGAGGCGTTGGCTACAAGTTCGTCCGCTGACCGCCTGCGCGCCGCCGCCGCGGCCCTGCGTGCCGCGGCGCCGTACGTGGCCGTCCTCGCGCTGGCGATGCTCGCGCTCTGGCTCGACCTGCGCGCCCACGCCCTGCCGCTGGCCGCCACATTCGCCGCGGCGAGCGCCGCCGCCATCGCGGTCAGCGCACGCACGCGCCCGCGCGACCAGCGGCGCCTCGACGACGCGGCGGCGGCCGCCGCCGCGCTCGCCGCCGGGCGCTTCGACGCGCGCATGGAGGTCCGCGCCGACGAGTACGCTGAGCTCGCGGCCGCGCTCAACGCTGCGGCGGCGCGCACGCAGGCGCTCGTCGGCGCGCTGAGGCAGGAGCGCGCCCAGCTCGAAGCGCTGCTCAACGCCGGCAGCGACGCCATCATCGCCGTCGACGCCGACGGGGCGATCGTCTACATGAACGACGGTGCGCGCGCGGTGTTCGGGACCGCCGCGACGCCCGGGCGGCCGTTCATCGAGGTCGTGCGTGACCACGACCTGAACGACGTCGTGATCGCGGCGGCGCGCCGCGGCGAGCGCAGCGTCCGCGTCGTGCCGTACGGCGCCGCGCAGCGCTGGCTGCAGGCGACGGCCGTGCCCATCGAGCGAGCGGGTGCCTGGGCAGCCCTCGCCGTCTTCCACGACCTGACGGAGGTGCGCCGGCTCGACAGCATGCGGCGCGACT
Organism: Chloroflexota bacterium; assembly: GCA_028872875.1. Classification (GTDB taxonomy): domain Bacteria; phylum Chloroflexota; class Dehalococcoidia; order DSTF01; family JACRBR01; genus JADMII01. The sequence continues at coordinate 47,460 of JAGWOC010000003.1, forward strand.
TCATCAGCAACGTCTCGCACGAGCTGCGGACCCCCCTCGCGGGCATCCGCGCGGCCGCCGAGACGCTGCAGGAGGGCGCGCTTGATGAGCCTGCCGCCGCGCGCGAGTTCCTCGGCCACATCCAGCGCGAAGTCGACCGCCTGACGCAGATGGTGGAGGAGCTGCTCGAGCTCTCCCGCATCGAGTCCGGCGCCGCGCCGATGAGCTTCCGCCAGCTCGACGCGCGCTCGCTCGTCGACGATGCGGTTGAGCGCTTCTCGCGGCAGGCCGAGCGCGCGGGCCTGGCGTTGCACGCGCGCACCGGCGACGCGCCCCTGCTGGTCTACGGCGACGGCGAGCGGCTGGAGCGCGCGCTCGGCAACCTCGTCGCCAACGCGATCCGCTTCACGCCGCCGGGCGGCAGCGTCACGGTGGCGGCGGCCGCGGCCGGCGCAGACGTCGTCATCAGCGTCGAAGACACGGGCGTCGGCATCGAGCCGGACCAGCAGCGGCGCGTCTTCGAGCGGTTCTACAAGGCCGATGCGGCGCGCGGCGAGAGCGGCGTCGGCCTCGGCCTGGCGATTGTGAAGCACATCGTGCTCGCGCACGAGGGCACGGTCGGCGTCGAGAGCCGGCCCGGCCGCGGCTCGACGTTTACGGTGCGGCTGCCGCGGCGCTGAACCCATACAAACTATGAACTACAAACTATCAACGATAGACTATAAATCATAAACTTCCCCGTCACTCACCCCCTCCACCTCGACCACCTTCGTCCGTGCCTGTGCACCCACGACGATGCGGACCTGCGACGGCGCCACGCCGAGCGCCTTGGCGAGCAGGCGCACCAGCGCCTCGTTCGCGCGCCCCTCCGCCGGCGGCGCCGCGACGCGCACGCCGAGCACGCGCGCGCCTCGCGCATCCTCCGCCCAGCCGTCGATCGCATCGCGGCCGGCGCGCGGCGTCAGCCGCACGGTGATGCGGGTCAAGCCGCCCGCCGCATCGAATGGATCCCGGCGAACGTGTCCGTATTCCGGCTGACCGAGATGAACCGGTACTGCCACGATGCGCGGGCCGGCTGCGCCCAGTCATCGAGCGCCACGTCGGCGAACCCCAGGTGCTGCCAGAAGGCGTGCGCGTCCTGCGTGAAGAGGTAGAGCTCCGTCACGCCGCCGGCGCGCGCCCGTGCGATCAGCGCGTCGGCGAGCCGCCGCCCTAACCCCCGGCCGCGCGCCTCCTCGGCGACGACGACGCTGCGCAGCACGGCGCAGTTGCCATAGAGCTCGACGCCCCCGCAGGCGAGCCGCGCGCCGTCACGCTCGACGAGCAGGAAGCCGTCGAGATGCTCCTCGATGAAGAGCGGCGGCAGGCCGGCCGAGGCGATGAGCGCCGCCATGCCGGCGACGTCGGCGGTGGTGGCGCGTCGTACGCGGGTCAGGCGCGGCATCGCGCGGCCATCGTGCTGCGAGGGGTTGACAGGCATGAGAAACTATCAATGTCCACCAGTGTCCCCCGCAGCGAGCGGCCCGGCGGTGTCATCTCCGGCCCCGGCGGGCCGTGTTGCTGTCCCCGGGGCGAAGCTATCGCCCGCCGAGGGCGCGGCTAATCACCAGGCGCTGGATCTCGTTCGTCCCCTCGAAGATCTGGAAGATCTTGGCGTCCCGCACCCACTTCTCGACCGGGAACTCGCGCATGTAGCCGTAGCCGCCGCAGATCTGCACCGCGTCGATCGTGATGCGCATCGCCGCGTCCGACGCGTAGCACTTCGCCATCGAGCCCTCCGCGCGCAGCAGGGGGACGCCCTCCGCCGCCATCCACGCGGCGCGATGCACCAGCAGCCGTGCCGAGTCGTAGGCCATCGCCATGTCGGCGAGCTTGAAGGCGATGCCCTCGTGCGCGATCAGCGGCTTCCCGAACTGCTTCCGCTCCTTCGCGTACTCCGTCGCGTACTCGAGCGCAGCCCGCGCGATGCCGAGCGCGAAGGCGCCGATCGACGGCCGCGTGCGCTCGAGCATCTTGAGTGCGCCCAGCGCGCCGGGCACGCCGGTCGCACCGCTGCCGCCGACCGGCGGCCCGAGCCGGTTCTCCGCCGGCACGCGGCAGTCCTCGAGGATGACGTCGGCCGTGTGCGACGCGCGGATGCCCATCTTCTTCCAGACGGTGCCTTCGCTCAGCCCCGGCGTGCCCTTCTCGATGACGAAGGCGGCGAGACCGCCCCAGCCCTTGCTCTTGTCTTCCGTCGCGAAGATCACGTGCACGTCGGCGATGCCGCCGTTGGTGATGAAGCGCTTGGTGCCGTTGAGCACGTAGTCGTCGCCGTCCCGCACGGCCGTCGTCGAGAGCGCCTGTACGTCGGACCCCGCCTCGGGCTCGGTCAGTCCCATCGCGCCGAGCCGGACCTGGCCGTCGCTGCTGATCGCCATCGGCAGGAACTTCGCCTGCTGCTCCGGCGTGCCGATGCCGATGATCGCCGCCGCCGCCAGCCCGCTCGCAGCGATCGCCAGCGCGATGCCGGCGCAGCCCCAGGCCAGCTCCTCGGCGATGAGCACGCTCGAGATGCCGGGGCTGCCGCCCCCGAAGATGCCCGCGGCCAGTCCCAGCTCGCTCGCCTTGCCGACGATCTCGCGCGGGAACTCCTCGCGCTCGTCGAAGTACGCCGCCTTGGGGCGGATCTCCTTCTCGGCGAACTCGTGCGCGAGCTGCTGGATCATCCGCTCTTCTTCAGTCAAGCCGAAATCGGCCATAAGGCGCTCCCTCCGTGTCTGCCGTGCCGGTCGCGCGCCGGCTACGCGGCCAGCGCGTGAAAATTGTAACGATCCTACACGGCCGGCAACAGACCGTTGCTTCGCGCGCCCGCGCCGGCGTCCCGTGAAGCCCGTCCCGTCGCACGCTCGCGGCCCCCTGCGGGTGTACACTGTTTTGCGCCAGAAGTACCGCAGGCGTTTCAAATCAATTGAAGGAGGAGCAGCCATGGGCGAGATTGCAGGCAACGAGGCGGCCCGCAGGGCCTGGAACTATCCGCTCTTCGACGCCATCTTCAACCGTCGCTCGCGCCGTATGTCGCTCGGCGCCGAGATCCCCGCGGGGCCCACGAAGTACCGCTCCGACAAGCCCCCACTGCCGCTCGATGAGGTCGAGGAAGCGATGCTCATCGAGGCAGGCACGGGCATCAGCGGCATGAACCTGAGCGACCTGCCGTACGTCTACCCCGACGGCAAGAGCGCCAGCGGCAACACGATGCTCCAGTTCACCGGCCGCACCTGGTCCAGCGCCTGCGGCTCCCACAGCACCGAGCTGATCTACTTCAACGACTCCGGCAGCTACCTCGTCGGACTCAAGGACTGCCGCGCCGACAAGCTGCGCCGGTACGAGACCGAGGGCGACCGCGAGTACATCGTGCGCTCCTTCCGTGAGAACCGCACGAAGATCCTCGACCATCGCCCCGAGCACCCCCGCTCCTACCCGGCGATGCTGTCATTCAATCTCTGGGACTCCAACATCGAAGGCTCGACGGTGTTCCTCCCCGTGATCAACAACACCTGGCAGTACATCAACGGCCTGCTGCTCGTCTGCGGATGGGGCGACGGCGGCGCGTACCTGATCGACGACCTCAACGGCAACCGCCCGGCCGGCACCGCGCGCTGGGTGGAGGAAGGGCTGCTCGACGAGAACCGCCCCCTCCCGCTCTCCAGCGGAGGCTTCGGGCAGGAGGTCGAGCCCGCGTTCATCCTGCACAACATCGTCCTCGCCGAGCAGGCGATGGGGCTCGGCGGCTGGATCCACGCGGGCGTCAACCCGATGGTGCTGGCGCAGTCGCTGCCGTTCCGCCTCGTCGAGACGCCGGGGATCCCGTTCCCGAACCCCGTCGGCATCGATGGCGTGCTCGAAGGCTACTGCCCGCCGTACTACAAGGACATGGGCGCCGCCGTCGATGCCGTGGTCGAGGCGAAGTTCGGGGCCGACGGCATCTACACGATGGACGCCAACCGCGAGGCGCCGTTCCTCGACCGGAACGAGTTCATCGCCGGCGTGCCGCGCTATAGCGAGAAGCTCGTGCAGTGCGTGAAGGACGTCTGCAACTACATCTACGACACCTACGGCCGCTTCCCGCCGGGGCTGCCGACGATGGGCATCAGCCCGTACTGGTGCCAGGCGCACCACCTCGACCTGGACTTCTACGACCGGTTCTACGGCCAGGCCGCCTACACGCAGACGCAGGCCGAGCACTACGAGCTCTGGCACGGCGCCGCGCGCCCGTGGGAGACGCAGCGCCAGCGCGCCCTCGCCGGCGCGCAGCGGTAGGGGGCACGTCGGGCGTCCGCACCGCAATCGAGCGGCCCTGCGCGACGCTCGCCTCGGAAGTCGGAGGCTGCGTAATGCGGGGGGGCATGCGGCGGCCAGGATCCGAACCCTCGGGCGCACCAACAGGCGGGCGGCGGTGCCACTACGGCGACGTGGTGGCTGCGGGGATAGGGTAGCTGGGAGATTGGCCCGAGCCGGTGCGACCCATCTGTCCCAAGACGATGAAGAGGACTGTGAGGGCGAGGAGCACCGCGACGACAGTTAGTATGAGTCGAGGGCTGATCCTGATGGTCATCGCCGCGGCCTCCGCTTCATTGGTTTCATTCGTCACTGCCCCTGGCGTCCGTTAGCTCCCGCCGGCCGTGCAGCGTTTCGAATGCTTCTCGAAGTCCGCGTTGAGCTTCATACTATACAGTCGCTATTGTCTTGCGTCCCGTTCATCGTGTCAAGCACTGCTCTTGTTCATGATACTTTTGATAGCACCTCGCACCAGCCCGAGCCCATGCGGGCCGGTCACGTCGGCATGCGCCGGTAGGAAGCCGCCCGCCAGGCCTGCAGGCAACGCTGCGCCACCCGGCGGGGCGCGCGGCTCCTTTGACCTTCGCTGCAATCCTGCGATGCTGTGGCCGGGCAGCGCGCTGTGGCCCTCGTACATGACATAACGGTGTCATCGCGGCACCGCACGGGCCCCCGCGGCAGGGCAGGGCGCCGGCAGAGGAGACCCGTAGCGCGCGGCTGCGGCGGACCGGCGCAACATGAACAATGGCAAGTCGAAATCCGCCACCAGATACAGCTCCGCACGGCATCACGGCGCCGAGAGGCAGCGCATGACGCGCATCGCCGTGCTCGCCAGCTTCAACATGGACCTCGTCATGCGCGCCGCGCGGCGGCCCCAGGCGGGGGAGACCCTGCAGGGCGAGTTCGCGATGTTCCTCGGCGGCAAGGGGTTCAATCAGGCCGTCGCCGCCCGCCGCCTCGGCGCGGACGTCGCCGTCGTTGGCCGCGTCGGCGACGACGCGTTCGGCGCGCGCTTCCTGGCCGCGCTCGACGCGGAGGGCATCGACCGCGAAGCCGTCGCCGTCGACCCTGACGCCGGCACCGGCGTGGCGGCGGTCGTCGTCGAGCCCGACGGCACGAACACCATCATCCAGGCGCCGCGCGCGAACCGCGCGCTGACGGCGGCCGACGCTGAGCGCTTCTGGAAGCAGACAGGCCACGCCGACGCCGCGCTCCTCAACCTTGAGACGTCGATGCCCGCGGCCATCGCCTTCGCCCGCGCGGCGCGCGATGCCGGCGCCCGCGTCGTCCTCAACCCCGCGCCCGTGGGGGACGTGCCCGATGATCTGCTGGTGCTCGCCGACCTGCTCGTGCCGAACGCGCTCGAGGCGCAGGCACTGACCGGCGTCACCGTGGGGACGCCGTTGGACGCGCTGGAGGCGATGGTGGTCCTGCCCCGCGGGCCCGAGGCGCTCGTGGTGACGCTCGGTGCGGCGGGGGCAGTCGCCGTGGCCGCAGACCTCCGCCTGCACGCGCCGCCGCCCGCGGTCGACGTCGTCGACACCGTCGGCGCCGGCGATGCCTTCTGCGCGGCGCTCGCCGTGCGCCTTGGCGAGGGCGCGGGGATCGAGGACGCGGTGCGTTTCGCGAACGCGGCCGGCGCACTGGCGACCACCGTCGCCGGTGCCGAGCCGTCGATGCCGCGCCGCCCCGCCGTCGAGGCGCTGCTCTCCGCCCCGGCGGCGCAGACGGGCTGAGTGCCGCTGTGGGTGCAGGCCCGGAAGGGCCCGCGCGCCGGGTAGGCCCGGGACGCCATCGCCGGCGAATGGACGCCGGCCGATTGAAACGGGGGCCGCATGCGATTACCATAAGGGCTCCTGGCGGCGGCCATGGCCGATCCCCGTTCCGGGACGCGGCTGCGTACCGTGGCGGCGACCGCAGTTCCAGGGGCTCCGGCGCGTCCGGCGATACGCCGCCGGGTACAGGACGTTATCTGGGGGAGGGTGGCGACGCGTGAGGCCCACGCGGCGCGCCGGGCTGCGGGTCCGGCTGCGGCGCGTGAGGACGTGTGACGGCGGAGGTGGACGGTCCGCGTGATTCGCAAGCTGGGTCGCCGGCTTCCCTGGAGCACCGGCCGGACGCCGGTCCGGGAAGCACGCCCGGGCGCCGGCGCGCTCGCGGCGTCGCCTCAGACGCCCGCACCGGCTGCGGCCGGCGACGCGCCGCTGCTGAGCGTCGTCGTGCCGACGTTCAACGAGCAGCACAACGTGCCCACGCTGGTCGCCCGGGTCGACGCGGCGCTCGCCGGCATCGACTTCGAGCTCGTGTTCGTCGACGACAGCACGGACGAGACGCCGGAGGTCATCGCGCGCAGCACGGCCGCCGGCGACGTGCGGCTGATCCATCGGCCGCCCTCCGAGCGCGAGGGAGGCCTCACGACCGCGATCGTCTGCGGCCTGCGCGCGGCGCGGGGCACGTACATCGCGGCCATCGATGCCGACCTGCAGCACCCGCCCGAGAAGCTGCGCGAGCTGCTGGCGGCGGCGCAGTCCGGCGCCGACGTCGTGGTCGCCAGCCGCTACCTCCGCGACGGGAGCGCGGCGGGCCTGCCGGGCGTTTCACGGCACATCGTCTCGGCGGGTTCGAAGTGGCTCTCGCGGCTGCTGTTCTACGAGCGGCTGCGGCAGACGAGCGACCCCGGCAGCGGCTTCTTCCTGCTGCGGCGGAGCGTCATCGAGGGCGTCGAGTTGCGCCCGGTCGGCTACAAGATGCTGACCGAGGTGCTGGTGCGCGGGCGCTGGTCGCGGCTGGCGGAGGTCCCGTACCGCTTCGAGCCGCGGCTCGCCGGGCAGAGCAAGGCCGGATGGTGGCAGGGAATCCAGTACCTGCACCACACCTACCGGATGTTCGTCGAGGTGCGCGAGGTCGCGCGCCTGTGGAAGTTCCTCGCGGTGGGGGCATCCGGCGTCGGCGTCAACCTCGGCCTGCTGTGGCTCTCCACATCGGTGCTCGGCGTCGCGGCGCACCCCGGCTGGGCCGTTGGCGTCGAGGGGTCGATCCTCTCGAACTTCTGGTGGAACCGGACATTCACCTGGCGCGACCGCCGGGACAGCCGGCGCTTCGGCATGCTGCGGGAGGCCGTCCGCTATCACATCGCGTCGGTGATCGGCGTCCTCGCGAACTTCGTCGCCTTCAGCGCGGCGATCCGGCTGGGGTCTGCGACGATGCCGGCGGGCATCGCAGGCATCGCCGCCGGGTTCCTCGCCAACTACATCGGCGCGGCGCGCTTCGTCTTTCCGGCGAGCGCCGGCCTACGGCCGCCCGCGGCCGCGTCCGCTTCGGCGCGGGAGCTGGGTGCCGGCGACGACCCTCCGATGCTGGCCGCGAAGGAGTGTGCGCCCGATGGCGCTCGCAGCGACGCCTGAGACGTCGCCGGTTGGCCGGCCCGAGGCCGTCGCGCCAACGACGCAACGGCCGCTGCCCGCGCTCGATGCCCGCTGGAGCGAGCTCGTCCTGCGCCTGGGCTTCATCGCGACGGGCGTCGCGCTCATGCACCTCGCATTTCTCGCCTGGCAGGGGCGGCTGGACGCGCACCGCGTGCTGGTCGGGTTCGTGTTTCTCGAGTACGCGCTCGCCTTCGGCATGCTGATCGCCGGCGTGCTGTCCTTCCCGTGGCTGCGGCGGCTGGTGCCCGTGATCGCGGCGTCGCTGCTGCTCGGCTTCGTCGTCTGGGCGTACGTCACGATCCATATCAACCAGCGCTTTTACGGCACCGATAACATCGCCTTCTCGCACGTGGCGGCCGAGCGGCTGATGGACGGCCAGAACCCCTACGACGTCAACAGCCGCGCGGTCGTGGAGGACGCCGCACGCCGCTTCGGGCTGCCGCGCACGTTCATCACGACAACATCGGACGGCCAGCCGCTGACCCGTCTGATGTCCTGGCCCGCCGGGAACATCCTGCCGCTCGTGCCTGCGCTGGCGGCCGGCGTCAACGACGTGCGCTGGGTGGCGGTGCTGTTCGAGATCGCGACGTTCGCGCTGCTCTGGTTCCGCGCGCCGTCGGCGCTCCGCCCGCTGGCGGCCGTCCCGCTGATGCTGGATCCTGACCTGTTCCTCGCGTTTACCGGCGGCGGCGTGATGGACTACCTGTGGGTGGCGCCGATGCTCGCCTCGGTGATCCTGCTGTACGACCGCAGGGACGGCTGGGGCGCGCTCCTGTTCGGCCTCGCGGCAGGCATCAAGCAACAGCCGTGGCTGCTCGCGCCGTTTCTGCTTGTCTGGATTTGGAACGCGCACCGCACCGAGCCGCGTCGACGCCAGGCGTACGCGCTCGCCGAGTTCGGGGCTCTGGCGTCGCTCGGGTTCCTGGCGCTCAACCTGCCGTTCATGGTGTGGGACTTCCGCGCCTGGCTCGCAGGCGTCGTGCTTCCCTTCCACGCCCAACTGGTCGCGTTCGGCTCGGGCATCTCGCTGCTGACGCAGACCGGCATCGCGGCGCTGCCGAAGGGGTTCTACACGGTCAGCACGTTCGGCGTGTGGGGGGTGCTGTGGCTCGTCTACGCACTCCACTTCCGCTCCTTGAAGCACACGCTCTGGATCGCGCCGGCGATCGTCATGTGGTTCGCGTACCGCAGCCTGCAGAACTACTTCATCTACTGGACGCCGATGGTGCTCGTCGCACTGTTCGCATGGTGGGACGAGCAGGCGCACTCCGCTCCGGCGCCTCCCGTGACGGAAGAGACGATGCCAGCATGAGAATCGCATCCCCGGGGCTGCGCGTTGGCGTGCGCCGCGACACGTTCCGGCTGCCGCCGACGGTGCGCACACGCAACGGGATCATTGCCGTCGCCGTCGTCGCGCTCGTCGCCGCGATGGTGGTCGCCGGCGTCCTCGGCGAGTCGTACGCCACGCTCCCGGTGGACCTGCGCGTCACCTCGACCGCTGACCCGCTCGACATCGGTGCGACGACCCGCGCCACCATGACACTGCGCAACCGCGGGCGTGACGAGATCGCCCCGCGATTCTCGCTGAGCTGGCTGCCGGAGCCGTACTACTGGCGGATCGTCTCGGGGCCGCTCGTGCTCGCCCCGGGCCAGTCGGCGCAGTACACCATCGAGGCGCCGGACTCGGTCTCGGCGCCAGCCGACGGTGAGCCGTTCCAGATCAAGGTGAACGACTCTGGCAGCATCACCTACGCGATATCCGCCCCCATCGAAATCCCGAAGCGTCGCCTCCCGATCGTCAATCCATCGCTGAGCCTGTGGACCCAGCGCGACCCCGCGACGGGGTTCATATCGCCGGCGGGCTGGAGCATGTACGAGCACCACGACCGCGACGACCGCACGATGATCCGGCAGGCCGACGTCTTCGGCGTGCAGGCCGCCCGCTTCCACGTCGTGCAGGCGGGGCACAGCGATCCCGGCCTCTGGGCGCACACCGGTCTCATTCAGCAGGTCCCATTCCCCACGCGCCCGTTCGAGATCCGCGTGCTGAGCCGCACACCGTACGAGGCGATCAGCGGCGGCTGGCTGGTCACCGCATTCGGCCTCGAGATCCGCGACGGCTCGCAGAACGTCATGTGGCTGCTGTTCCAGCCCACAGGCAATGGTGACCGTGAGTATGACCTACCGAACGGCTACCACATCAAGGTGTACGACGTGCCGTTCGGGGCCTGGGCCACGCGCACGATCGACCTGCCCGCCCTGTATAAGGAGCTCCACCGCAAGCAGCCGAGGAGCGTGATGCTCAAGCTCTTCCTCGGCGCATCGAGCGCGCAGGCAAATGACGTCGAGGGTTACATCGCCGGCCTCCAACTTGCGCCTGACGCGCAGGGCACGTCTGCGGCCAAGTGAACGCCCGCGGCCCGGGCGCGGCCCTCTCACGCGCCGGCGTGAAGGACGTGCGTTCCGGACCGAGCCGCCGCAGCCCTCACGCCGCACCGCCGCCCGGCGGCGCCAGATCGTCGGGATCATGCATGGCGCCTTCCACGTGCGGTGCCGCAAGGGTCCCGACGGCGGCGGCTGCGTCGAGCTGCTCGCGCTCCTCGGGTGGGAGGAGGCGGCGGAAGAACAGGTAGAAGAGGGCGGTGTTCGCCCCCTGGAGCAGCGCCGCGATCTCGAACGGTACGGCGAGCCCGACCGAATCGAAGAGGTAGCCCGCGAGGGGCGGGGCAGCGGCGGATGTCGCCTGCGCCGGCAGGTTGGCCAGGCCGGCGACGGCGCCGCGCTCCTCGGCGGGCACCATCGCGAGCACGTAGGACTGTCGAAGCGGCATGGCGACGCGCTGCGCCAGCATGCGCACCAGGTAGACGGCGCCGGCGAGCCAGAACGTCGGCGCCAGTACCATCACACCCAGCAAGATCGCCTGAATGCTGCGTCCAATTACCACGGTGCGTACGAGGCCAAGGCGTCCGGCGATGCCTGCGGCGCTGAGGTTCGACACGAGCGAGACGGCGTTCACCAGCGAGTACAAGAGCCCGATGTTGCCCGGCCCGACGCCGTAACGCCGGTAGAACCAGTAGGTGAGAAACGGGCCGACGAACCCGACGGCGAGACCGTTGACGCTGTTGGTGGCCCAGAGCTTGAGCAAGAACGGCCATGATTGGCTCGGGAGACTGATCAAGCGCCTGCCGGACGCCGATGTGCGGCGCACATCGCGCACCGGCATGGCCAGGACCGCGGCGGCGACCGACAGCGCCGCGATCGCGATAAACGCGGGTTGATAGGCCGCGTTTCCGTGCAGGCCACCGCGCGCGGCGACCTCGGGGATCCTCGCGAGCTGGCCGCCCATCAGGGCGCCGAGCGCGGAGAAGAACGCGAGACGCCCGAAGACGCTGTTTCGGTGCTCCGCCGGCGTCGCCTCCGTCACCAGCGTCTGCTCGGCGGGCTGATACGGGCCCACCGTCCCGCCGCCGGCGCCGGCGCCGCGTCCAAAGGTCCCGAGCGCGGCAAACACGAAGATCAGTGCTGTGTCCGGGGAGAACGCGAAGACGAGTGCGCTCACCGCCGTAAGTAACGGCACCGCGACGATGAAGGGTTTACGCCCGACGCGCTCCGAGAGCAGACCAACAGATGCGGACATCAGCGCCGACGAGACGCCGATGACCGCAAAGAGCACACCGAGTCGTAAGGAGCTGAAGCCGTTTTGCGCCAGGTAGATCGGCACGATCACGCCGGCGAGCGTCCTGCCCGCGCTCATCACACCGCGTGCCGCCATGAGGAGCGTCACGTCGGCGCTCATCCATCTCGGGCGCACCTGATGTGCCACTTCCCGCATCACCATCGCGGAGGCGCTGTGGCGCTGGCCGGCGGACGGTTACCCATGCGGTACGGCCTGGACATGCCGGTGTGCGCGATGGCGACGCCGCGCGCGCTCACGGTCGGCCGGCCGGCCAGACGGCCCGTCCGGGACGCTCGATCGTGTAGCCGGCCGCGGTCAACACCTGGACGGCGCGCGCGTACGCGGTGTACGCGACCTCGTGTGGGTCCTGCTCCCAGTACTGAGGGCGGAAGATCTCGACGGACGCGACGCCGTCGAAGCCGCACTCCCGCAGCGCGCCGAGGATCGCGCCGGCGGGGATGACGCCCTCGCCCGGATAGAGGCGGTGCGCGTCCGTGAGCCGTTCGCGCGGCAGGTCCTCGCAGCCGTTGAGGTGCAGGACAATGAGCTTCTCGACCGGGACGCGCTGCAGATCGGCGATCCGGCTGCCGCCCGCGTAGAAGTGGAAGACATCGATCACCATGCCGACGTTGGCGCGGTCGACCCGCGCGACGATCTCGTTGACCATGTCGAGCGTGGGCGCCGAGCAGCCCGGCTTTCCGAGAAACTCGAAGGCCAGCGCGACGTCGCCTGCGACGTCGGACATGGCGCGGAGCACGTCGACCGCATCATCCACGACCGCGTTGCGCGGGGCGCCGTGGCCCGCGCCCGGCACGACGACGATGGCCGGCGCGCCGAGCGTCGTCGCCGCCGCGACCGTGCGGCGCAGCTCATCGAGGAGGTCGCGGCGGCCGGCGGCATCGCGCTGGGTGATGTCCTCGATGGAGTTGATGGACCACGGCACGATGCCGTGCGCGCGCATGTGCTCGGCGAGCCTGCCGAGCGGGCGCGTCCGCGTGTAGTCCGCCAGCTTCCCCGCCCAGATCTCCAGCGCGTCGTAGCCACAGGCGGCGGCGATCTCGACGTCCTGTTCGACCGGCGCGCGCATGATCGTCGCGCCGTTCAGCGCCAGCCTCATCGCCGGGGCCGTCCGAGCAGGAGGCGTGCCTCCTCCGCAATGTGGCGCGGCGTCAGTCCGTAGTTCGCGAGGAGCGCGTCGTTCGGGCCGGACTCACCGAACACGTCGCGGATGCCGTGGAGGCGCAGCAGCGTCGGCCGACGCTGGCCGAGCACTTCCGCCACGGCGCCGCCGAGGCCGCCGATCACGCTGTGCTCTTCGGTCACCAGCACCGCGCCCGTGCGCTCGGCCGCGCGGACGACGGCGTCCTCATCCAGCGGCTTGATCGTCGGTAGGTGGAGGTGGCACGCGCGCAGACCATCGGCCGCGAGCAGGTCGCACGCCTCGACGGCGCGCGACGTGTGCACGCCGGTCGAGATGATGGCGATGTCGCGTCCTTCGCGCAGCACGATGCCGCGGCCGATCACGAACGCCGGGCCCTCGTCGAAGATCCGCGGGCTCGGATCGCGGGCGAGGCGGAGGTACACCGGTCCGCCGTACGTGTGTGCGGCGTGCATCGCGGCGCGCGTCTCCGGGCCGTCGGCGGGCGCCAGCACGACCATGTTGGGCATGGCGCGCATGACGGCGATGTCCTCCACGGACTGGTGCGTCTTGCCGGTGAAGCCGGTGAGCAGTCCGGAGTAGGCACCGGTGATCTTGACGTTGAGGGACGGCTGGGCGATGACGACCCGCACCTGGTCGAGGTCGCGCTTCACGGCGAACGCCGCGAAGGTCGAGATCCAGGGGACGAAGCCGAGCGTCGCGAGCCCGGCGGCGACGCCGGCCATGTTCTGCTCGGCGATGCCCATCGCCAGGAACCGGTCCGGATACGCCTCGGCGAAGACGTCGGCCTTCGTGGAGTTCGCGAGGTCGCCGTCGAGCACGAGCAGCCGCGGGTCGGCGTCCGCCAGCTCGACGAGCGTGCGCCCGAAGACGTCGCGCTGCGCGATCATCGTCGCCGGCGTCATCACCGTGTCCCGCCGGCCGGCGGCGCGTCGATCTCGTCGAGCGCGCGCGCCAGTGCCTCGCCGTCGAGCGGCTTCGCGTGCCAGGCGAACGCGCCCTCCATGAACGACACGCCTTTGCCCTTCACGGTGTGGGCGATCACCGCCGTCGGCCGTCCGTCCGGGCGCGTCGCGTCATCGAAGGCACCCACGATCGCGTCCATGTCGTGGCCGTCGCACTCGAGCACGCGCCAGCCGAAGGCGGCGCACTTGCCCACAAGGTTCTGGACCGGGAACTCGCGGCCGCGCTGCCCGTAATCCGGCCACGTGTACTGCGGCAGCCTGTTGTGGTCGATGACCGCGATGAGGTTGTCGAGGCGGTAGCGCGCCGCCACCTCGAGCGCCTCCCACACCTGCCCTTCCTGCATCTCACCGTCGCCCAGCATCACCCAGGTGCGGAATGCCGCGCCCCTGAGCTTCGCGCCTAGTGCCATGCCGACGCCGGGCGACAGCCCCTGGCCCAGCGACCCCGTCGACATGTCGACGCCCGGCGTCGCCGTCATGTCCGGGTGCCCCTGCAGCCGCGAGCCTATCGCGTCGAAGGTGTCAAGCTCGTCGACCGGAAAGTAGCCGCGGAGCGCGAGCGTGGCGTAGAGCCCGATCGCCGAGTGTCCCTTGCTGAGGATGAAGCGGTCGCGCTCGGGCCAGTCCGGGCGCCTAGGGTCAAGACGCAGGAATCGGAAGTACAGGGCCGCCAGCATGTCCGCCGCTGACAGCGGGCCGCCGAGGTGCCCGGCGCCGGCGTGGTGGACGGAGGTCAGCACCAGCCGGCGGATCTGGCGCGCGATCGTCCGCAGCTCCTCGATGGGTGGCGGGGCGGGCACCCGGTCTTCGGCGCCTCCGCCCGCGGCACTCACAACTGCTCCTCGGCGCGTTCGCGCTCGTACTGCGCGCGGCGCTCGGGCAGGTATTCGGGCACCGGCACGTCCCACCATCCGGTCTTCGTCAGCGACGCCTCCGGTGCGCTGCGCGCGACGGTCACCTCGACCAGCGCGGGCCCGTGGGTCGCCAGCGCGCGCGCGACGGCCGGCCGCAGATCCTGCGGCTGGTCGATGCGCTCCGCGTGCAACCCGAACGCCCGCGCGGCCGCGGCGAAGTCGGGCGTGTACGCCGAACCGTCCTTGCGTGCGAACTCGGTCGCGAAGTGGCGCCCGAACGTGGCCATCTGTCCGCCGCGGATCGAGATCCAGCCGGCGTTGTTCAGCACGACGAAGAGCACGGGCAGGTCGAGCATCGCGGCGGTCGCCATCTCCTGCATCGTCTGCATGAAGTCGCCATCGCCGGCCACGCCAGCGACCTGGCGTTGCGGTTGCGCGAGCTTGGCGCCGATGGCGGCAGGCACGGTGAAACCCATCGAGCTGAAGCCGCCCGACGTGATGTGGGTGCGCGGCGCGTACACGGGGAAGTCCTGCCGCACGATGCCCTGCGGGATACCGGCGCCGCTCGTCACGATCGCGTCGCGGTCGAGGGCGGCGCGCAGCTCCGTAACGGCGCGCTGCTGCGTCATCGGCACGGCGTCAGACTCGCGCTTCGGAGCCTGGAGTGCGTCCCAGCGCTGCTTCTCGCGCTGGATCTCGTCGAAGTACGGCGTGCCCTTGAGCTCGCGGCCCGGTGCGCTGTCGCGCAGCGCCGCGAGCAGATCGGCGAGCCCTGCCTTCGCGTCGCCGAGTAGCGGCACCTCGCACGGGTAGTCCTTGCCGATCTCCTGCGGTTCGATGTCGAGCTGGATCAGCCGGGCCGTGGGGATGGCGAACGTGACGCCCTTCCGGTAGGACGATGCCGTCCAGTCGGTGAACCGGCAGCCTACGGCGAGCAGCACGTCGGCGCGCGCACACAGCGTGTTGCCGCACGTGCTGGCGGTATCGCCGATGCCCCACGCGTTCAGCGCGTGATCCTCCGGGATGCTGCCCTTGCCCATCCACGTGGTGACGACGGCCGCGCCGATGTGCTCGGCGAGTGCGACCAGCTCGCGCGACGCCTCGGCCGTGATGACGCCGCCGCCGGCGACGATCACCGGCCGCTGCGCCGAGGCCAGCAGCCGCGCCGCGCGCTCGACCATCTGCGCGTCGGGACGCGGGCCGCCGCGCGGCCGGCGCGCGGCCGGCTCGGGCAGCGCGACATCGGCCGCCTCCGCCTGGACGTCCATCGGCAGGTCGAGGAGGACCGGCCCGGGGCGGCCGCTCAGCATCGCGTTGAACGCGCGCTGCAGCACGTACGGGAGCTGCGCCGCGCCGGCCGGGGTCCAGTGCCGCTTCACGATCGGCTCCATCATGCGCGGGAAGTTCGCCCAGTGTGTGCGTTCGATCTCCTGCAGGACCCCGCGCCCGCGCATGTACGTGTGCGGCGCGCCGGTCAGCAGCAGCACGGCGGTCGAGTCGACGTACGCCGTCGCGACCCCGATCGCGGTGTTCGTGGCGCCCGGCCCGATCGATGTGAAGGCCGCGCACGGCTGCCCGGACGCGCGGTAGTAGCCGTCGGCCAGGTGCACGGCCGACTGCTCGTGCATCACCTGCACCGTGCGGATGCGATCCTGTGCGCCGGCGAGCGCGTCGACCACGCTCCAGATGCCATGGCCGGGGATGCCCGCGGCGAGGGGGACGCCCTCCTTCGCCAGGTACTCGACGATGATCTGCGCGCCCGTGAGCTTCATTGAGCGGTCCCGTCCGTGCGCCATTCGTCGCGGATCCAGCGATACGGCGCGTCGTCGCTCGCCGCCATCGACCGCCGCTCGCCGGCAAGCACGTTGAGGTAGTACCCCTGGTAGCCGTAGGCCTGCGCCACGACATGATAGCCGCGCGGCACGAGCACCAGGTCGCGGTCGTGCACGGTCAGCGTCTCATCGATCGCGCGGTCGTCGGTGTAGACGCGCTGAAACGCGAAGCCGTCCGCCGGCTGCTGGCGGTGGTAATACACCTCTTCGAGCGCGGCCTCGCCCGGCGGGGCGTCGACGTCGTGCTTGTGCGGAGGGTAGCTGGACCAGTTGCCGCTCGGCGTCAGCACCTCGACCACGAGCAGGCGATGCGCCGGGAACGCCGGCGCGATGACGTGCCGGATGGAGCGCGTCGCCTGGCCGGCGCCCCGCGTCTCGACCTCGATACCGTCCGGCTCAATGCGGCGGGCGGTGCCAGTACGGTCGCTCTCGGCGAAGCACAGCGCAACCTCTGCCGCCGACGAAGCGGCGATCGATGCGCCGCCGCCCGCAGGCAGGTAGACGCCGTGCGGCGGCGCTTCGAAGACGTCGGCGCGGCCGCCGACGCCGGTCCAGCGCCCGCCGGCCCCCGCGTCGATATCGACGACGCCCGAGAGCACGATGATCCCGCACTCGCGCGTCGCGAGGTCGACGTCGAGCCGCGCGCCCGGCGGGAACACGTGCACCTCGAAGCCGATGTAGCGCCAGCCGGCGTCGCGGGGCGTGAGCGCACAATCGCCGGTGCGGTCCGCGGGGCGCAGCAGCGTGCTCACAGGCGCACCGTGCGCCCTTCCTGCTGCGAGCGCGTAGCGGCGAGCGCGATCTCGAGCGCGCGCAGGCCGTCGTCGCCGGTGACGCGCGGCGCGCGGTCCTCCGCGATGCAACGCACGAAGGCGGCCAGCTCGTCGCGATACGCCTGTGCGAAGCGATCGCGATAGGTCTGCGGGAACGCCGTGGCGACGCCGGCCCCGCTGAAGTGCTGTACGCCGCCGCAGTCGCCCGCGATGACAAGCTTGCCGCGCGGGCCGTAGACCTCCGCGCCGGCCTCGTAGCCGTAGCCCGTCCGCAGAGAGTTCGTCACGGTCGCCAGCGCGCCCGATGCCAGCCGAAGCACCGTCACGCTCGTGTCGACCTCGTACGGCCCCTGCCGTTCCGGCGTGACGAGCGACGACGCCGCGGCGAACACCTCGACGACTTCTGATCCGGAGAGGAAGCGCACGCTGTCGAAGTCGTGGATCGCCGTGTCGAGGAACATGCCGCCGCACGAGGCGAGATACCCCGGCGCCGGCGGCTCGGGGTCACGCGTCGTCGAGAGCAGCAGTTCGACCGTCCCCAACTCACCGCGTACGATTGCGTCCTTGGCGCGCGCGTAGCCGGCGTCAAAGCGGCGCTGGAAGCCGACCTGGAGCTTGACGCCGTTCGACTGCGTGGCCGCGATGGCCGCGCGCGCGTCGTCGAGCGTGAGTGCGAGGGGTTTTTCGCAGAAGATGTGCTTGCCGGCCGCGGCCGCCTCGATGATCATCGGTGCGTGGAAGCGCGTCGGGCTGGCGATGACGACGGCGTCGACGGCCGCGTCGCTCAGGACCTCGGCCGCGGTGGCGGCGACGCGCACGGCGTCGCCCTGCGCTGCCGCACAGCGTGCGTGCTCGTCCACGGGGTCAGCGACGGCGGTAAGCCGCGCGCCGTGCAGGTGACGTGCGATGGTCTCCGCGTGGAGCTGGCCGATCTCGCCGGCGCCGAGCAGCGCGATGTTGATCACACGCGTACCCATGCCGCTCCTTCCGTCAGACGCCCGCCAGCCGCCGGAATGTCACGCGGTTCCGCTTCGCCGCATCGAGCGGGCGCAGGTGCGTTGAGTCCTGCTCGATCACGGCCCAGCCGCCGTACCCCATGCGCTTCAGCGCGCGCACCAGGCCCTCGATGTCGAGCGCGCCCGTGCCAAGCTCGCAGAACACGCCACGCCGCAACGCCTCCATCATCCCGAACTCGCGCCGACGCATCCCGTCGATGACGGCGCGGTCGGCGTCCTTGATGTGCACGTGCTCGATCCGGGCGCGATGTTCGCTGAGGAACGCGACGGCGTCACCGCCGCCGACGGTCAGGTGCCCGACGTCGAGGCAGAGCGCCACCAGCGCCGGGTCCGTGCGGCGCGCCAGCTC
This sequence comes from Chloroflexota bacterium, assembly GCA_028872875.1. Classification (GTDB taxonomy): domain Bacteria; phylum Chloroflexota; class Dehalococcoidia; order DSTF01; family JACRBR01; genus JADMII01. Next base: position 65,805 of record JAGWOC010000003.1, read on the forward strand.
GTCGAACTCGTCGGCCGTCTCGATGAAGGTGCCGGCCTCGTTGTGCACGACGAGCCGCACGCCGATCTCGTTGCACGTGCGCCCGATCTCGTGCAGCGCACCGACGACCGCCATCCAGCCCGCGTCGTCGAGCTTCGGGTCGCCGGCGCGGACGGAGCCGGCGATTGCCACGCGCCGGTCGTCGTAGTCGAGCGCTGCGACCAGCACATCCCCGCCCGCGTCGCGGACGAAGCGGGCGCGGGCGCGCGCCGCCGCCACCTCTCCATCAGCGCGCGGACCCGGGATACGCAGCGCGATGTACGCGGAGACGAGTCGCATCCCGCGCGGCTCGAGCAGCGCCCGCAGCGCCGCCGGAGCGGTCGGGAAGAGGGAGCTGTACTCGGTGGCGTCGTAGCCCGCGGCTGCGATCTCGTCGAGCATCGCCGGGGCGTCGATGGGCGGCATCAGGTCGGGGATGTCTTCGTTGTGCCAGAGGATCGGCGACACGGCGACGCGCACGGCAGCATCCGTTCTTGCAGCTCGGAGAGAACCGGATTGTAGATCGCGGGGGCGGCAGGCGGAACACGGCCGACGGGCGGCGGGGGAGCGGGGGGTCACCCGGCTCAACGAGCGCGTCCGCGTCGACGTCGAAACCCGCCGCATCGGCGCGATCACGGCGGCCCCGGGTTTCCCGTGGCTGCCTAAGGACGCGCTGCAGCATCGGACTGACCCGCATGCTCCTGCTTTCTGCTCACGCTCCTTCCCTGTATCCACACGTAAGAGCGTAGAACCCTCCTTGACACAGTGTTGCGTAGCGCTGTGTCGCGACCTATACTCGCGTGGCCCCGCCCATGCGCCGGCCACGTGCCGAGGGTTTCCATGCGCCTCTCGTCGCTTCTCGTCCTCACTGCTGCCACCGCGAGCCTGATGTTCATCGTCGAGCGCATCCCCGCCTCACCTGCGGCCGCCGCCGCCACCTGCTTCGGCTTGGCCGTGACGATCGAAGGTACGGCCGCTGGCGAGATCATCAATGGCACTCCCGGCGACGATGTGATCAATGGCCTCGGCGGTAACGACGTGATCAATGGTCTCGGCGGTAATGACACCATCTGCGGCGGCGATGGCAACGACACCCTCAACGGCGGCGACGGCAACGACTCGCTCGATGGCGGCTTCGGCACCAACTACATGGTGGGCGGTGCGGGCGACGACTATATCAAGGGTGGTGGCGGTGGGTCCCAGTACAATACGGTTGACTACAGCGGTGCGCCCGGCCCGATCAACGCTCCGGGGCCGTTCTCGCCGGTAACGGGCGACGGCACCGACACGCTCTACGTCGTCGGACGCATCATCGGTTCGAGCTTCGACGACGTCATCACCGGCTTCATCTACGCCGACGGCGGTGCCGGGAACGACACGATCACCGGTGACGACGGCAAGAACGACATCGCGGGCGGCCCGGGCAATGACACCCTGATCGGTCTGGGTGATCAGGATCACTTCTTGCCCGGACCTGGCGACGACGTCATTGATGGCGGCTCCGGCCTGGGTACGACCGGCTATGGTGGCAACTACGACACCCTCGACTTCTCATTCGCCACGGGTCCGATCGTCGTGAACGACAACCTCGGCGCCGGCGCCGCGACCGGTGAAGGCGCCGACTCGTTCACCAACATCGAAAACGTCATCGCGGGGCCGTTCGGCGACACCATCACGGTGGCCGACGTCTTCTTCCACGTGACGGCGGGCGCCGGCAACGACCACATCATCGCTTCAGGTGCGTACAGCTGCTGCACCATCACCGTCGAGGGCGGGCCAGGCGATGACATCTTCGACGACCAGACCACAGGCCTCCTCCCGGCAATGGTCGCGTCGTACGAAGGCTCCGCAGCGGGAGTGGACGCGAACCTGATGACGGGCGTCGCCACGGGAGAGGGGACCGACGCGCTGATCCACGTGCGCGGCCTGCGCGGGTCGGCGTTCGATGACGTGCTGACGGGTGATGACGGTATGAACTACCCGATGTTCGGCGGCGCGGGCAACGACGTCATCCACGGAAACGACGGTAACGACACGATCGTTGGCGGCCCGGGCGACGACACACTCGACGGCGGCCTGGGTGGGGCGGACAAACTGGACTATGCCGAGGTGGGCCCGAACGGCTACGTCGCGCCGGCAGCTCTGACCATCAATCTCATCACCGGCGTCGCGACGGGCGACGGCACGGACACGGTCTCCGGGTTCGAGGGCGTCGAAGGCTCCGTCTTCAACGACACGATCACGCTCGACGACGGAGGCCGCGGCGCATACGGCGACACCGGCAACGATACGCTCATCGGCGGATCGGGCAATGACTTCCTGAACGGTGGGGGCGGGATCGACAACCTCCAGGGCAACGGCGGCAACGACACGATCTTCGGTGGCGGCTGCTTCGGCGCATGCAGCGGCGCCGGAGGCGACACCGAAGATGGCGGCTCCGGCGACGATACGCTCTATGGCTCGCCGGGCAATGACACGATCACCGGCGGCGCCGGCAGCGACACGCTGGCCTTCGAAGTCCCGGGGAACGGCGGCCCTACCTCCGGCGTTACCGTCAACCTCATGACCAACACCAGCACCGGCGACGGCAGCGACACCCTCAGCGGCATCGAGAACGTCAGCGGCGGCGCGGGCGGCGACACGATCATCGGCGACGACGGCCCCAACATTCTCCGCGGGGCGGGATTCCTCCAGCCATCCGGCAGCGACAACATCACCGGCAACGGCGGCAACGACACGATCTTCCCCGGCGACGGCAACGACGTCGCGGACGGCGGCAGCGGGGCGGACGTGCTCGATTTTGACATGAACCCGGGAACGTCGGGGGTCGTCGTCGATCTGTGCGCGCACACGGTCACCGGCCTGGGTTCCGACACGGTGACGAACTTCGAGCGCGTCAACGGCACCTTCTACGACGACACGATCACCGGCTGCACCGGGAACGAGTACCTGTACGGCTCCTACGGCGACGACACCCTCACCTCCGGCGGCGGCACCGATACGCTCGACGGCGGTTTCTTCGGTACGGACACCTGCAACGGCGACCTGGACGACACGTACATCGACTGTGAGATCATCAACAACGGCCAGCCGCCGACACCCACGCCCACACCGTCGCCAATGCCCACGGACACGGCGACGGCGACGCTTACGCCCGCGGCGACGGACACGCCGGTGCCCACGGCGACAGATACGCCGGCGTCCACCGCCACGCCCACCGCGACGAACACGAGCACCGCGACCCCGACGGCCACCAGCACGAACACACCGGTGCCCACGGCGACAGATACGCCGGCGCCCACCGCCACGCCCACCGCGACGAACACGAGCACCGCGACCCCGGCGGCCACCAGCACGAACACACCGGTGCCGACGGCGACGGGCACGCCCACGGCAACCGTGACCGCCACGGCCGAGGCCGCAGTCACCGGGACGTCGACGCCCCCGGCCACCAACACGGTGACGAGCACGGGCGGCGGCGGCGTGGTGGCGAGCACGGCGACGCCGACGGCCACGCGCGTTGTGTCGAGCCCAACATCGGTGCCCGCCACGCCGACGCGCGCTGTGTCCGTCCTGCCGGCGGCTGTGAGCCCGGGAACGGGGGCGCCGTCGGGCAGCGCGGGCGCCGGGGTCCGCGCCCCGGACACAGGGACGGGCGGCGATCTCGGCAGTGCTCCCGGTACCGCGCCCGGTTGGCTCGCGCTGATCCTGGCCGGCATCGGAGCGCTCGGGGTGTCAGGCGTGTCGCTGGCGCTGCGGCAGCGGCGGCGGCGCTAGCACGGCGGCGCTCGTCCCGTACACGCAGACGAAGGCCGAGCACACTGTCAACGACCACAGGCCACCGTCCGTAGCCGGGCGGCCTGATAGGTCTTGCACTTGGTGGAGACGGGGGAGAATCGAACTCCCCGTCCAGGCGGTCGACGCCCTGAGTCTGCTACAGGCGTATCCCGGCAGTTAGGTCTCGCCCCGCCGTCCGCTGCGGGCCCGTCCGGACGGGGCCAGCCAGATGATCTTGGGCGCACCCCATCGGCGTCAGGTGCGCAGCACCCCGGCTGATCGTCGCTCATCTCCCGTCCGCCGGGGTGGGACGGGAGTGAACGTCACTGCCTAAGCAGCGAGGGCGAGTTGTGGTTCGCCGTTTATTGGTTGACCACCGGATTAAGGAGGGAGATGGCCGTCCTCCGCCTGCAACTCAGATCCGCCAATCCCTGTCGAGCCCTTTCGTCCCCAACGGGGCGCGATCCATGCGACCGCGCACTCCAGTATAGCGGCCGCGCACTCGGGGGATAGTGGTAGACATAACGGTGACGGCCTGACGTTCGCGGTCAGCGGTTCCGCTCGCGCAGGGCGCGCTGCACCTCGCGCTCGGCGTCGCGTCTGGCGATGGCCTGGCGCTTGTCGTAGGCACGCCGGCCGCGCACCAGGCCAAGTTCGACCTTCGCCGTACCATCCTTGAGGTACAGGCTCAGCGGCACGACCGTCAGGCCGCGCTCGGCGATCGCCGCGCTCCATTCGCGGATCTGGGCCCGGTGCAGGAGCAGGCGGCGCGGGCGCAGGGGCTCGTGGTTCTGGTAGCTGGCGGCCGCGTACGGCGCGATGTGGGCGCCATAGAGCCACATCTCGCCGTCAAGCGGCCGCACGTGCGCCTCGCGGATGTGGGCGCCGCCGGCGCGCAGCGACTTGATCTCGGTGCCGGTCAGGCTGATGCCGGCTTCGAGGCGGTCCAGGACCTCGTAGTCATGGAGCGCCTTGCGGTTGCTGGCGACCGCTTTGATCTCAGCCATGGAGGGACGCCCGGAGCATGCTGCGCATGCCGCCAGTGTACCGGCGCGCCGCCGCGGGCGGCGGTCAGCCGCCGGCCGTCGGGACCGGCGCCGGCGTGGACGATGCGGCCGGGGTCGCCGGAGCGATACCGGCCGTCGGCGTGCCCGCGGCCGGCGTCTCGACCGGTGTGAAGTTGGTGCCGCGCAGGACGTCGATCGCCTTGAAGAGCTGGAGGTCGCGGCCGGCGGCAATGTCCGCGTTGGTGAGCTTGACCGGGATGTCGGGCTTGATACCGACGCCGTCGATCTGCGTGCCGTCCGGCGTGAACCACTTCGCGATGCTGATGTAGAGCTGGCCGCCGTCCTTCAGGTTGTTCGAGATGTTCACGGTGCCTTTGCCGAACGACTTCTCGCCGACGATCGTCGCGCGCCCGTTGTCGTGCAGCGCGGCCGCCAGCACCTCGGACCCGCTGGCGCTGAAGCGGTTCAGGAGGATGACCACCGGGATGCTGGTCGCGGCGCCGCCGGGATGCGCGGTGAACTTCGTCTCGGTGCCATCGCGCTCGCGTTCGGTGAGGATCGTGCCGCTGTTCAGGAACTCGTCGGCGACGTCGACGGTGGTCTGGAGGAGGCCGCCCGGGTTGTTGCGCAGGTCGAGGATGAGGCCCTTCTTGCCGCTCTGGACGATCTCCTTCAGCGCCTTCTGCATCTCCGGGTCGGTCGACTGCGTGAACTCGCGGATGTGGATGTAGCCGAGGTCTGTAATGACGTGGCCGGCGCCGTCCTTGAGCACGCCGCCGGGCGGTACCGTAGTAACGCTCGGCACCTGGATCTGTTCGCGCTGAATCTCGAGCGTGACCTCGGTGCCGTCCACATGGCGCACCTTCAGCGTTACCTTCGTGCCGCGCGGGCCGCGGATCTTGATGACGGCCTTCTCCTGCGTCCAGCCCTGCGTCGACTCGCCGTCGACGGCCTCGATGATGTCGCCCGGACGGATGCCGGCGCGTGCGGCGGGGCTGTTCTCGATCGGCGCGACGATGACGATCTGGCTGTTCTGGGAGGCGACGGTGGCGCCGATGCCGTCGAAGGTGCCGCTGGGCCCAACGCTGGTCTTGACGGTATTTGGGTCGACATAAAACACGCCGCTGTCCGACAGTGTCTGGAGCATGCCGTTGATCGCCGCTTCGTACAGGGTCTGGCGGTCGAGCTTGCCAGGGTCGACGTACTTCTGCTGCAGCAGCGTCATGATCTGGTTGAGGTTCGAGAAGTTGTCCGCGGCGCTACCGGACGTCGACGCCGTCGCGCCGGCCGGCGCGTTGCCGTTGCCGGAGCCGTGGACGACGTAGCCAATCGCGAACGTGAGGACGAGGACGGAAACGACGAGCAGGCCGAGGACGGTCCAGCGTGCGGCTCTGAGCATTCGACTCCTTCGGCGAGCCGGTCGCGGGCGGGAGAGCCGACGCCGGTAGAGATCGCGCGCGTCAGTCTAGCATCGGTGCATTCGGGCGACCAAACAAGACCCGCCCGCGTCAGGCGGCGTGGGAGCCGGGCGGATGGCGGCGGCCGGCACGCGCCGCCTTCACGTCGTACAGGCGGGCATCGGCGATCTGCAGGAGCTCGGCGGCGGACCGCGAGTCGTCCGGACACGTCGCGATGCCCACCGAAATGCCGAGCTTGATCGCCTGGTCCATCGCCGTCAGCGCCGCGCTCGATGCGACGGCGATCTCGAGCTTCTCGGCGGTGCGCCGCGCCTCCTCGGCAAGCGTGTTGGGCAGCAGGACGACGAACTCGTCGCCGCCGTAGCGCGCACCGATGTCCGACGCGCGGATCTGGCGGGCGATCGCCTGGCCGACCATGCCGAGGAACTTGTCGCCGGCGAGGTGGCCGTAGGTGTCGTTGATCTCCTTGAAGTTGTCCATGTCCATCAGCAGCAGTGTCAGGGGCTGGCGGTAGCGCACCGAGCGCTCGACCTCGTGTGAGAGCTGCTCGTAGAAGTAGCGGTGGTTGAAGAGGCCGGTGAGCGCGTCCCGGTACGCCATGTTGCGCAGGCGCTGACTGAGCTCCTCGAGGTGCGCCGAGTAGGCCCGCTCGAGGTCGACGTGTGTGCTGCGCGAGTGGGCGGCGAGGTAGATGCCGTACGCCGTCATCAGGAGCACCATGAACAGGTCCACAGCGGTGAACGAGTTCTGTGCCATCAGGTAGGGCGAGATGATGACGAGCGCCGCCGTCGCCAGGACCAGCACGACCGCGACGAGTTTGACGAGCAGCCCCGAAGGCCGCGCGTGCCGGTGCATGACCGGCGCCTCGGACTCGCTCATGATGCTCTCGTGTGCCGGGCCGTTGGCCATGCTCGATCCGACGATCCTCGCTGGCGGCGCTCACGGAGCACCGGACACGCGCCGCCCCGGTGCGCACCGAAGGAGGGCACTGACACCAGGTGGCCCGGTGGAGTATCGGTGCATGTGGGGAGGCTCTTGAGGCTGGCGGCCACCAACAGGACATAACGTAACAGCGCGCTTCGCACGCCGGCTTCAGCGCCCCCGTCATCAATTACGCAGGTGCGCTCGCGTTCAGCACCGACGTCAACAACGGCGATGCTCCGGCGACTCGGGCCGTCGTCCGCTGCCAGTCCGGCGTATCGAGTGCACTGGCGCTGCAAGCCGAAGCCACAAAGCCGCGCGGCGGTGACTGGTCGTTCGAGATGGAGGACGGCGGCGCGCCGGGCCGAGGCGGCGGGCTGCCGTGGCTCGCGGCGGGCGCACTCTGCTCGCGGGCGCCGTGGTGACGGGCGTCGGAAGACGCCTGCGCCCGCGGACATAACAGTTATAGTGCGATCTTATCTCGTTACGCGAATCGGGACGGCTGCCCCACAGGCGGGCACGGGAAGTGATGCGGCTGTCCCGCCGCTATGGGCTCGCGGACGCTTGTGTGGGCGCGGGCACCACCAGCCCGGGCGCCGCGGGTTTAGCGCGGGGCGTGTCCGGACGCGATCGGGGAATCCCCGATGTGTCGCCCGCCGGTCAACTCAGTCGCCAGAGCCGCCGGGCCGCTTGGCCGCGCCCGTCTTGTGCGCGCCGCGCAGGATGTCGATCACGGCCATCAACGGCTCGCTCTCGTGCTCATCGATCTGCCGCTCCGTCTCCACGATCTCGACGAGCTCCGTGGTCGGCTCTCCGCCCGGTGACGCCTGCTCGCGGAGCGACGTGCGCAGGCCCATGCTCTTTCGCCAGCGCGCGATCACGGCCGAGGTGGACGCATGGAGCTCGTCGGGGTCGATGGCGTCGTCGCGCTCGGCGCTGCGGCCGAGGTGGTCGCCGACGCGGCCGAGGTCTACCCTCGGCGTCTTGACGACGGGCATTGCGACCGGTGGCACGGCCGGCAAGGCCAGCCTTGGCATCGAGAGCGACGTTGCTGGCAGAGACAGCGCCGGCAGCTTCAGGCCGGCCAGACGCCGGGCCAGCGCGGGCGTGAGGCCGGCAATCAGCGCGACGGCGATGCCCGCTGCCGCCAGCTCGGCGCGCCCCGTTGCGACGGCGGCGCCGCCGCCGGCCACAGCGCAGGCCGCCGCTGCGGCCCAGGCACGCCAGCCCGAGGGCAGGTGCGCCCGGCGGCCCGCTGGCGGAGCCGCGGTGCCCGCTGCCTGCTTCTGCTTGCTGGCCCTCCGCTTGGGGTTGGACGGCACGGCGCCGATGACGCCGCCGGCGACGAGGACGTCGTCGCGAAAGGCATCGTACTCCTTGCGGAGGCGCGCGTTGCCGAGGACGCCGTAGGCCTCGTTCAGCTCGTCGAGGAGGCGTCGGCCCCGCTCGTTCGTCGTGGCCAGCGCCTGGTACTTCCGGGCAAGGTGCCAGTACGCCTGGTCGACCATCACCCCGTCGGCACGTGGCGTCAGACCTAACACCTCGTAGTAGTCGCGGTCGCTCATGGCGGTCCCCCGTACCTGGCCGGCCCACCACATACAACGCATGTGTGCAGGCGCCATTTCCGGGGAAGGTTGACGCTCCCGAGCCCCGCAGGCGGTTGTTGAACCGTCCGCCAGGCGTCGAGCGCGGGTGCGAGCAGGCCACCCCCGGCTGACTCTCCCCGTTCAGTATCGGCGGGATGGGGCGCACCCTGTGGTTTGTGTTATGTCAATCCGCTGACCTGACCACGGCGGCTCTTCGCCGCACACGCATGTCGTGGACGGTTGACGCCGCGAGGGCGGACGCGTTAGCGTGCAGCGTGCCCCAAAGGGGAGTAACTGGCCCGCGGACGCGCGCGGGCTGTCCGGATCGCCAGACCCGGCCTCGCGGCCCGGTCCGGGCGCCCTGCTTCGCGGGGTGGTGAGACCTTTGATGACCGGTGGTCATCAAAGGTCTTTTTCGTTCGGGGGCCAAGGAGTCGTGTTGGACGTCGTACGGCGCTGGCAATGGCCGATCGCGATGGCGCTGCTGGCGTGGCCGGCGGCGGGGCTGCGGCTGGGGCTCTGGAGCGCGCCGGTGGCGGTCGAGACCGGCTTCTTCGGGCTGGCGATCGTGTCGGCGGCGTTCCTGCTGACCTGGAGCGCGGAGGCGGCCGAGCGCGACATCCCTCGGACGCTGGCGCTGGCGGGCCTCGCGCTGATCGCGGTGCTGCCGGAGTACGCGGTGGACGTGCTCTTCGCGTGGAAGGCGGGCAAGGATCCGTCGTACGCGGCGTTCGCGACGGCGAACATGACCGGCGGGAACCGGCTGCTCGTCGGCATTGGCTGGTCGATGGTGGTCGGCATCTTCTGGTTCAAGACGCGGGGCAGCCTGCTGAAGCTCGCGGAAACGCACCGCGTCGAGATCGGGATCCTGGCGATCGCGACGGTGTACTCGTTCGTCATCCCGCTGCGCGGCGGCATCACGCTGCTCGACGCCGCGTTCCTCATCGGGCTGTTCGTCGCCTACGTCGTGCTGGCGTCGCGCGGCGAGATCGAAGAAGAGTCGTCGCTGGTCGGGCCGTCGGAGACGATCGCGAACCTGCCAAAGACGCAACGGCGCGCCGTCGTCGCCGGCATGTTCCTGTACGCGGGTCTGGCGATCGTGCTCGCGGCGGAGCGGTTCGCGGACGGGCTGATCGCGACGGGGGCACGGTTCGGCATCGACGAATTCCAGCTCGTGCAGTGGCTGGCGCCGCTGGCCTCGGAGTTCCCGGAGTTCCTCGTGGCCGGCCTGCTGGCGTGGCGGCTGCGGGCGGACGCGGCACTGGGAGCGCTGGTGTCATCGAAGGTGAACCAGTGGACGCTGCTGATCGGCTGCCTGCCGCTGGCGTACGCCGTGTCGAGCGGCACCTTCAACCCGCTGCCGACCGACACGCGGCAGACCGAGGAGGTGCTGCTGACCGCGGCGCAGAGCCTGCTGGCGGTGATCCTGCTGATCAACCTGCGCATGTCGCTGGTGGAGGCGCTGACGCTGCTCGTGCTGTTCCTGCTGCAGTTCCTGACGCCGCACTCGATCGTCTCGCGCAACACCTTCTCGGTGATGTACCTGGTGCTGGCAGCGGTCTTCCTCGTCCGGCAGCTCTTCGAGATGCGGCCGTTCTTCGGGCCGCCGCTGCGGGACAAGCTCCGCGAACGAGCGGCGGCCGGCGGGGACCGTGCGCCACCCGCGAAGCGATGAGCGGCGACGCGGCACAGGCCCTGTTCGCGCGAGCGCTCGATCGGCACCGAGCGCGGGACACCGCCGGGAGCATCGACCTGGCGCGCCAGGCGGTGGCGCTGGACCCTGCGTACGCGGAGGCGCTCGAACACCTGGGCACGCTGCTCGTGACGAGGCGACGGGCCTACGCCGAGGGGATCGCGTGCATCGAGCGGGCCGTCGCCGCGCGCGCGGACGACGCGGGGCTGTGGTACACGCTGGGCTGGTGCTGCGAGTTCGCGGCGCACGAGATCGCGCGGCGCGGCGGCGGGGCCGCGCCCGCGCCCGACCCGCGCTCGCTGTACGAGCACGCGGCGGAGGCGTTCCGGCGCTGCCTGGCCCTGCATCCCGAGGGCAAGCTCGCGGACGACGCGGCGGACCTGCTGGATCACGTGGAGAACGAGCTGCGGCGATAGCCGGGCGGGCCGCTCCGTGCTCCGTGCGCAGACCCCGCGATTGCCGCCCGAACGGGCGCGGCAAGCAGCGCCCCTACCATGATTGCCGCACTACAATGGGGTGACCGCGCAGGGCAGGCGGTGTTCCACGTGAAACATCCGTTCTGATCTCCATCGCGCCGCCCTGCCGGGCAGAGGGGAGGCGCGGATGACAACGATAGTCGAGCGGGCTGGCGTGGGGTGTGTCATCGCTGAGGTGATGGTCGTGGCGGTGTGTCGGCGGAAGAACGTGGTGATTCTGTGTGCGCTCTTGGTGGCATTCACCGGCTGCAGTGGTGGACGGCGCATGCAACCCACCGCACAGTCCAGCCCGTCGCCAGGTGCTGCGCGTGTCGCGAATCCTCAGTTCGCCGCACTCCCCGGTGCGCGGGCCATTTTTGGCGAACACGCGGGCTGGGCGTACCAAATTGAGTTGCCGGTACGTTGGAACGGCACGCTCGTGATGTACATTCACGGCAGCCACGCAGGTGAGCCCGAACTGAGCGTTGAGCCTCCGCCGATCAGAAGTTACCTGATACGGCAAGGTTACGCCTGGGCGGCTTCCAGCTTCGACCACAATGGTGTGATCCCTACCCTTATTCCTGGCATCGCCGCAGATCAAACAGCCGCGCTCTGGGATCTGTTTTCCCAGGACATTGGTCGCCCGCGTCGGACGTATGTGATAGGAGCGTCGATGGGTGGCGGCGCCGCAGTGATCTCAGCCGAGCGCTATTCGGATCGATACGATGGCGCGCTCGCGCTCTGTCCGATAGCCGGCGTTGCACCCACCTACGACTCTGACTCGAATTACCTCGTAGCCGCCGCATACGCTGCTGGGGTCACCCAGGGCGAGTTCGATCGTACTAGCCTCCACACTCTCCTTGACACCAAGATCCCATCCGCTCTGAGTGATCCCAGCACCCGTGCGCGTTTCGAGGCTATTTGGGTGGCGATGACCGGCGGTAACCGTCCGTTTGCCACGCAGGGTCTGCACCTCCGGGAAGCAGCTTTAGGAGGCTTAAGCGAGCTTGAGGTTCAAGCGGGCTTGATCGATAACACCCATCGAATGTATGCGCTTCATGGGGCAGCCGGAATCAGTGACGACGCGTTCAACAAGCGGGCCATCCGGATATCGCCAGGCCCGAATCGCCGGGCGATCCCGCAGAGCGAAGAAATCAGTGGTGACATACGCGTGCCCGTCATCACGCTGAGCGCCACGGGCGATGGACTCGTCCCGATCAGTGAGGCCCAGTTCATTCGGCGCAAGGTGGAGGCTAGAGGCAAGGGTCAGTTGCTGGTCCAACGAAGTGTCCAATCGCCTGAACACTGCGGGTTTGTGGAGTCGGAACTAGAAACCTCGTTTGAAGCCCTGGTGTCGTGGGTTGAGCGGGGCATCAAGCCCGCTGGCGAAGACTTGCTCGCAACCGATCTGACCGGCATCGGCGCCCGATTCACCGATGTGGCACGCCTTGGATCGCCCGCCGCCGCCGCGCTGCCAGGGGCGCGCGATCGCAGAGACTTGAATGCCCACGTGACGCTGGATGGCAAACCCTTCGAGTCCGGCCTTCTTGTCGCGGTGGTGGTACGGGACGGGCTCGTCACGCAGTGCAACTACGAAAATACGCTGCCAGCGCCAGACGGACAGCTCCATTGGACGCTGGCTGGTGATTCGGAGATCACGGGCTGCGGAGTACCGGGTGCTGACGTTCAGCTCATGACATACATCGGTAACGCATTCATGCTCTCGCCGCAGCATGCGCAATGGCCGAGTAGCGCAGAGACGATGCAGCTCAACGTTGCGTTCAAGAGTGGCTCGCCTGCCGAGCGTCTGACGTTGTTTCACGGGCAAGTCGTCAACGCATCTGGTGCAAGGCCAGCCCCGCGCGGGGTGATCGATGCCTTCATCGGCAATACGCGTTGCGGCCGTACCTCGGTTCCGCCGACCGGCTTTCTCGCCGAAGAGTTCCGACTATATGTCGTCGGTCCGGAATCTGTCGCGGGATGCACGGCCGGCGGAACCGTCAGGTTCCGCGTGGATGGCAAATTCGTAGCGCAGAGTCGTGTGAATGACTTCAGCGTCACTAATCCGGATGACCGAGTCGATTTAGTTGTCCCCTAGCGAACGTGATGTCGTGATCGAGAACTTCACGCCCCGTCAGCAGGTCGCGATGCTCTCCCGCCCAAAGCGTCGACCGCACCTGACGCCGGCGGGCCTGCGGGGCGCCAAGATCTGATTCGCTACAATCGCACGAATGATCCCGGTAGTTACGGGTTGGCTGGCCCGGGCGGTTCCGAAGCGCCTTCCTGATTGGCGCGCGGCCGCCCTACTGCACACGGGAAGGCGCGGATGGCAACGATTCTGCAACGTTATGTCGAGTTACACCCCACCTCGCGGCGGCTGCACGCCCGTGCAGCGGACGTGTTCCCCGACGGGGTCACGCACGATATCCGCCACGCTGAACCCTTCCCCGTGTACGTCGAGCGCGCCTCGGGGAGCCGGAAGTGGGATGTCGATGGCAACGAGATCGTCGACTTCGTGATGGGCCATGGCGCCCTGCTGCTCGGCCACGGGCACCCGGCGATCGTCGAGGCGGTGGCGGCGCAACTGCCGCGCGGCACGCACTACGGCGCGTCGCATGAGCTGGAGGTGCGCTGGGGCGAGCTGGTGCGGGAGCTGGTGCCCTCGGTCGAGCACCTGCGCTTCACCTCGTCGGGCACTGAGGCGACGATGATGGCGCTGCGGCTGGCGCGGGCGCACACGGGGCGCGAGAAGGTGCTGCGGCTGCGCGAGCACTTCCACGGCTGGAACGACAGCGTGACGGGCCAGCCGCGGCCGGAGGAGACCATCCCGCGCGCGCCGGGTCTGCCGCAGGGCTTCCTCGACACATCGATCGTCATCGACCAGAACGACGTGACCGCGCTCGAGCGCACGCTACGGGAGGATGGCGGCGAGATCGCGGCGCTGATCTTCGAGGCGACGGGGCTGCACTGGGGCACAGATCCGATCGACATCGACTACGTGCGGCGGGCGCGCGCGCTGACGGCGGAGCACGGCATCGTGCTGATCTTCGACGAGGTGATCACGGGATTCCGCGTGAGCGCGGGCGGCGCGCAGGAGGCCTACGGCGTCACGCCCGACATGACAACGATGGCGAAGATCGTCGCCGGCGGGCTGCCGGGCGGCTGCGTCGGCGGGCGCGCGGAGCTGATCGACCAGATCGCGTTCCGCGCGGGGCGGACGCGGATCGCGCATCCGGGCACCTACAACGCGAACCCGCTGTCGGCCGCCGCGGGGTCGGCGTGCCTGGCGCTGATCGCGGACGGCGCGGCTCAGGAGCGGGCGTCGGCGACGGCGCGCACGCTGGCGCAGCGGCTCAACGCCGTGTTCCGCGAGGAGTCGGTCGCCGGGTGCGTGTACGGGCAGGCATCCATGCTGCACATCGCACCGGGCATGGAGGCGCAGCCGGAGGACGGCTACGGCTGGGGCTGGCACGCGCTGCCGGCGCGGCCGCCGGTGGTGCGCGCCGCGACGGCCGCCGCGCTGCGGCGCGGCATGATGAACGAGGGCGTCGACTTGATGGGCGCGGGCATGATGGTGTCAGCCGCGCACTCGGCGGAGGACATCGACCACACGGAGCGCGCGTTCCGGCGCACGCTGCGCGCGATGAAAGACGAGGGGCTGCTGACGGGATGACAGGCCGGCCGGCAGGATGCCATAGCCGCGCATGTGAGGGCGGCTCGCGCGCGGCGTTGTGTCCGCCCGCTCACGTCACCTCGCCTCGTCCCGGCGGCTACGCCTCCGGGAAGGTGACGAGAGATGTGGTGCTCTCGATGCCCGGGATGGTGCGGATCTTGTCGCTCAGGATCGGCGGCACCTCGGCCAGCGACTTGACCTCGAGCTCGACGACGATGTCATACGGGCCCATCACTTCGTGCATCTCCTTCACGCCTGCGACGTGATGGATCGCCTCGACGACGCTCTTGGTCGCCCCGGGATTGGTCACCACCAGCACGTACGCCTTGATCATCGAAGCGACGCCTCCTGTCCATTGATCGTGCGTATGGACCCTTGTCTTGCGGACGGGCTCGGTCGATACTGAAGGCACGGATGCCGGCGGCGTCCATCGGGGTCGTGGCCCATTGGTACTGCGAATCCGGGCCGCCGTCAATCCGGGCGGGGTGCGAGGCGTCTCGAAGGCCGGGATCGGGCCAGACGCGGGACGTGGTAGCATGAAGTGACGGGCGCAGCCCGTCCCCGCAGAAGCGCCGCGCGGCGGTATGATGCGCGGCAGAGGCGACGTTGGTCGACGAGATCTTCCAGACCGACCCCATCAGCTCCCTCGGGCTCCCATCCCCTGTATCTATTGGCCGTGATGCGAGCGTCGGCGCCGCCCTCGAGGCCGTGCAGCGGCGCGGCATGGGCTACGTGCTGGTCGTCGACGCCGCGGGCCGGCCCGCCGGCATCATGAGCGAGCGCGAAGTGCTGATGAAGATCGTGGCCCGTGATGTGAAGTACGGGGCGGGTGTCGATACCTACATGTCGGGCATCGAAGAGACGCTGACGCCGAAGGACCCGATCGCAGCCGCGATCACGATCATGAACCGCGGCGGCGAGCGGCACATCCCGATCGTCGATGCGTCCGGGAAGGCGGTGGCGGTGCTGCGGACGCTCGACATCATCCACTTCCTGGCGGAGGCGTTTCCGGCGCAGGTGCTGAACCTGCCGCCGCGGCCCCACCAGATGATCCCGGAGCCGGAGGGGGCGTAGTGACGACGTTAACGAAAGAATCGCAGCAGCCAGAGCACCCCGAACTGCTGGAACTGGACCGGGTGACGATCCGGTTCGCCGGCGACTCGGGCGACGGGATGCAACTGGCAGGGACGCAGTTCACCAAGACGTCGGCCGTCGTCGGCAACGACATCAGCACGTTCCCCGACATCCCGGCGGAGATCCGGGCGCCGCAGGGCTCGTTGCCCGGCGTCAGCGGCTTCCAGGTGAGCTTCGCGAGCACGGAGATCTACACGCCCGGCGACGCGCCGGACGTGCTGGTCGCGATGAACCCGGCGGCCCTGAAGACGAACCTCGCCGACCTGCCGCGCGGAGGGATCCTCGTCGTCAACGAGGACGAGTTCAGCGAGACGAACCTGCGCAAGGCGGCGTACGCGTCGAACCCGCTCGAGGACGGCAGCCTGCGGGCTTACCGCACCTTCCGCGTGCCGATCTCGACGCTCAACTCGCGCGCGCTCAAGGACAGCGGCTTGACGGCGGTGCAGATCGACCGCTGCAAGAACATGTTCGCGCTCGGGCTGATGTTCTGGCTGTACAGCCGTCCACTGGACACGACGACGCGCTGGATCGATGAGAAGTTCGGCAAGAATCCGGCCGTCGCGGACGCGAACAAGACGGCGCTGAAGGCCGGCTACGCGTTCGGCGAGACGACCGAGATGTTCGCGACGCA
This sequence comes from Chloroflexota bacterium, assembly GCA_028872875.1. Lineage (GTDB taxonomy): Bacteria > Chloroflexota > Dehalococcoidia > DSTF01 > JACRBR01 > JADMII01. The sequence goes on from JAGWOC010000003.1 coordinate 82,118, forward strand.
CTACCACGTGCCCAAGGCGCCGCAGCAGCCGGGGCTGTACCGGAACATCACGGGGAACGAGGCGACGGCGCTGGGGTTCGTGACGGCGTCGAAGCTGGCGGGGCGGCAGCTCTTCTACGGCACGTACCCGATCACGCCGGCGAGCGACGTGCTGCACGAGCTGGCGCGCCTCAAGCGCTTTGGCGTCAAGACGTTCCAGGCGGAAGACGAGATCGCGGCGGTTGGCGCGGCGATCGGGGCATCGTTCGGCGGCTCGCTGGGGCTGACGGGCACGAGCGGGCCGGGCCTGGCGCTGAAGAGCGAGGCGATCGGCCTGGCGGTGATGGTCGAGCTGCCGCTCGTCATCATCGACGTGCAGCGCGCCGGTCCGAGCACGGGCATGCCGACCAAGACGGAGCAGGGCGACCTGTTGCAAGCGATGTTCGGGCGCAACGGCGAATCGCCGGTGGCGGTGGTGGCGCCGGCGACGGCCTCGGACTGCTTCACCATGGCGATCGAGGCCTGGCGGCTCGCGATCAAGTACCGCACGCCGGTGGTGTTCCTGTCGGACGCGTACCTGGGGATGGGTTCGGAGCCGTGGCTGGTGCCGGACTTCGAGAGCCTGCCGCGGATCCCGGTGGAGTTCGCCAGCGACCCGGCGACCTTCAAGCCGTACGCGCGGGACCCGGAAACGCTGGCGCGTCCGTGGGCGATCCCCGGGACGCCGGACCTGGAGCACCGCATCGGCGGGCTCGAGAAGTCCGACATCACCGGGAACGTGAGCTACGACCCGGCGAACCACGACAAGATGGTCCACCTGCGCGCGGCGAAGATCCAGCGTATCGCACAGGACATCCCGGAGCTGGAGGTGGAGGGCGACGAGCGCGGCGGCCTCCTCGTGCTCGGCTGGGGCAGCACCTACGGCGTGATCACGACGGCGGTGCAGCGGGCGCGCGCCGAGGGCAAGAAGGTATCGATGGCGCACCTGCGCTATCTGAACCCGTTCCCGCGCAACCTGGGCGACGTGCTCCGGCGCTACGACCGGGTGCTGATCCCGGAGATCAACCTGGGGCAGTTGCGGCTGCTGATCCGTGGCACGTTCCTGGTGGACGCGGTGGGGTTCAACAAGGTCGCGGGCCGGCCGTTCACGATCCGGGACATCGAGGCCCGGATCGCCGAGCTGGCGTAGATCCGAGGCATGACATGGTAACGGCAAGTCGGGACAGCAAGGACGGCATCGAGGCGCTGAGCCGGAAGGACTTCGTGTCCGACCAGGAGGTGCGCTGGTGCCCGGGATGCGGCGACTATTCGATCCTGGCGCAGACGCAGAAGCTGATGCCGGACCTGGGCATCCCGCGCGAGGACATCGTGTTCATCTCCGGCATCGGCTGCTCGAGCCGGCTGCCGTACTACATGAACACGTACGGCTTCCACAGCATCCACGGCAGGGCGCCGGCGATCGCCAGCGGCCTGAAGGCGTCGCGGCCGGAGCTGAGCGTGTGGGTGGTCACGGGCGACGGCGACGCGCTGAGCATCGGCGGCAACCACCTCCTGCACGTCCTGCGGCGGAACGTGGACCTCCAGATCATCCTGCACAACAACCAGATCTATGGGCTCACGAAAGGGCAGTACTCCCCGACATCGGAGCTGGGGAAGCGCACGAAGTCGTCGCCGGCGGGGACGATCGATGCGCCCTTGCACCCGCTGACGGTGGCGCTGGGCGCGGAGGCGACATTCGTCGCGCGGACGATCGACGCGGACCCGCACCACATGGTCGCCGTACTCGGCCGGGCATACGAGCACCGGGGCGCGGCGTTCTGCGAGGTCTACCAGAACTGCAACATCTTCAACGACGGCGCCTTCGCGGCCTTCACGGCAAAGGAGGTGCGCGCGGACCGGATGCTGTACCTGGAGCAGGGCAAGCCGATGATCTTCGGCAAGGAACGGAACAAGGGGATCCGGCTGAACGGGCTCAGGCCAGAGGTTGTCGAGGTCGGCGTGGACGGCATTACGGAGGCGGACCTGCTCGTCCACGACGAGACCCGCGAGGACCCGACCATCGCCTTCATGCTGAGCCGCATGAGCTACCCGGAGTTCCCGGTGCCGGTTGGCGTCCTGCGCGCGGTCCAGCGCCCGACGTACGATGCGCTGATGACGGCGCAGATCGAGCGCGCCGTCGAAGCCGAGGGGCCGGGCGACGTGCGCGACCTGTTCGTCGAGGGCGACACCTGGACGGTCGAGTAGCGAAGGACGCAGCGACGTGATCTGTCCCGAGTGCCGCACGGATAACATCGAAGGCGTCGACTACTGCGAGAACTGCGGCCACGACCTGAGCGGCATCGACCTGCCGGGCGCGGTGGGCGCGCCGCGCGGGCGCGAGTTCATCAACGAGCCCCTGAGCGACCTGCCGGCGAAGGCGCCGGTGAAGGTCGAGACGACGGACCCCGTCGGGCTCGCCGTGCGGCTCATGCAGGATCAGGATGCGCAGTGCGTGCTCGTGATGCGCGCCGGGCAGATGGCGGGCATCATCACCCCGTGGGACATCCTGCACAAGGTGGCGGGCCCGAAGGAGGACCTGAACGCCGTCACGTGCGGCCAGGTGATGACGGCGGACCCCGTGTTCCTGCGCGACGACGACAACATCGCCGTGGCGATCAACAAGATGTCGGTCGGCGGCTTCCGGCACATCCCGCTGCTGCGCGGCGGTGTGCCGACCGCGGTGGTCAGCATCTCGGACGTCTTCCAGCACATCTCGCCGCACCTGGCGTAAGCCCGCACCCCTTGGGACGATGCCCCTCACCCCCGGCCCCTCTCCCAGCCTGGGGGAGGGCGGATCATGTACGTGGAGGTCTGTCGTGAAAGCTGCGGCGCTCAAGGGATCCCGCGCGATGGAGATCGTCGAGCTGCCGGATGCGGCGCCGGCGCCCGGCGAGGTGAAGCTGCGGGTGGCGTACTGCGGCATCTGCGGCTCCGACCTGCACGAGTACGAGAGCGCGCAGCCGTTCCGGGCGATGGGGATGCTGCAGCCGGTGATGGGGCACGAGTTCAGCGGCCGCGTCATTGCGGTGGGCGACGGCGTGCGCGGCGTCGCGGTCGGGCAGATCGTCGCCGGGAACCCGGGGCCGGGGTGCGGCGAGTGCGCGTACTGCGCCGCGGGCCGCGAGAACCTCTGCCGCGCCGGCTCGCTGGGTGGCACCGGATACACGCGGCCGGGCGCGTTCGCCGAGTACGTGACGATCGCCGAGCGGGCGGCCGTCGTGCTGCCGGAGGGCGCCGATGCGCGCGAGGCGGCGCTGACGGAGCCGTTCGCCGTCGCGCGCCACGCGCTGATCCAGGGCGGGTACCGTCCCGCCGAGCTGCTGGTGGTCGCGGGTGCCGGCCCGATCGGGCTGCTGACCGTGATCGCGGCGCGGGCGATGGGCGGCACGCGCATCGTCGTATCGGAGCCCCTGGCGGGACGGCGGGCGGCGGCGGAGCGCTGCGGGGCGCTGCGGGCCGTGGAGCCGGGGGAGATGATCAACGTGTCGCGCGCGCTGTCGGAGGGAAACGGCGCGGAGATCAGCGTCGACGCGAGCGGGCTGCCGGCGGGCATCGCGAGCTGCGTCGATGCGACGGCGCGCGGCGGGCGCATCGTGCTGGCGGGCGTCGGCGAGCAGCCGTTCCCGCTCGACATTACCCGCTCGATCATCAGCGAGCTGACGTACACGGCCGTGCTCGGGTACACGCGCGCGGAGTTCATCGAGTCGGCGATGCTGATCGCGGAGCGCCGCGTCGACGTGTCGCCGGTGATCTCCGAGGTCGTGCCGGTGGAAGCGACGCCCGACGCGTTCGCGCGCCTGTCCGAGGGGCGCGGCGAACTGCGGAAGGTGCTGGTGTCGCCGGATGCGTGACCATACATGTGGAGCGCGGGCCTACCACCCTCCGGAGCGCGGGCTCCGGAGCGCGAGCCTACTACCCTCCGGAGCGCGGGCCTTCAGCCCGCGCGGGCGCGAGGTTGCGCACCGCCCGCCCGATACCGCCCGCCCGATATCGGCCGGCGGGCAGATGGCACAGATGACGCAGACGAAACCGAGGACGACTGCATGCGTGGCGTGAGCTACCGGCCGATGACGGAGGCGGACCTGAGCGCGACGACGCTCGTCCGCAAGGCGGCAAACGAGTGGCTGGCGCGCAGCGAAGGGCGCGACGTCGACCCCCACGTGCCGGACCGGCCCCTTCCGCAGCGGCACCTGCTGCGGACGGATCCTGCCGGCTCATGGGTGGCAGAGCTGAACGACGTCGTGGTCGGGTGCGCGCAGGGGTATGTGCGCGGGGAGATCTGGTACCTGTCGCAGTTTTTCGTGCTGCCCGAGGCGCAGTCGCTCGGCATCGGGCACGAGCTGCTGGTACGCGTGCAGGCGGACGGCCGCGAGCGCGGCGCGCGTGTCCTGGCGGTCACGGCGTCGACGTCTCAGTCGGCGCACGGGCTGTACATGCGCCACGGGATGCACGCGATCGGCGTCGGGTATCGATTGTCCGGGCCGATCGCGCCGCTGCGCTCGCTGCCGGAGCCGGCGCGGGGCCAGGCGCCCGTCGCGGACTGCGGCGGCGTGCAGGGCGCCATCGCCGGGCTCGACCGTGAGGTGTGGGGGGCGGAGCGCCGGCAAGAACACGCGCTGTTCCTGGCGGGCGGGTTCGCGGAGCAGGAGACGTCGTTCGCGCTGACCAGCGACGGCACGCTGCTGGGATACGGCTACGCGATGGACGACGGGCACATCGGACCGCTGGCCGCGCGCTCGCCGGAAACGCAACTGCCGCTGCTGCGCACGGCGGTGGACTGGCTCACAGCGCGTGGCGTCGAGCGGGGATACTGCTACTGTCTGTCGCTGAATCCCACCCTGATGCGCGCCTTCCTGGACGCCGGCTGGCGGATCGGCGGCTGGAGCTTCTTGCTGGCCTCGGAGCCATTCGGGCAGTTCGACCGCTACCTGCCCTCGGGCGGGCTGCTGCTGTAGCTAGACGTTCCGGCAACGCACCTCGAGGGTGGCGCGGGCCACGGACAGGCCGGAGCTGAGGCTCCGCGGCCACGTGTTCTGGCGCCCGGCCGCCATGGTTGCGTGCGCGGCGCCTATACTTCCGCGTGGCCACCGATCACGGACGCCATCGCCCGGAAGGATCGGAAGGCGCGGCCGCCGGGCGGCCGCGCGGCGTCGTCACGCGCCAGGTCGTGCAGTCGCTCGAACGCGCGCTGGGCCGCGAGCGGGTGATCTCGACGCCCGACGAGCTGATCGCGTACGAGTTCGACGCCACGATCGAGCGCGGGATGCCGCAGGCGGTCGTCTTCCCCGAATCGACGGAGCAGGTGGCGGCGGCGGTGCGCGTGGCGCATCGGGCGGGGGTGCCGGTGATTCCGCGCGGCGCGGGCACGGGGCTGAGCGGCGGCGCGGTCGCCGCGGCGGGCGGCGTCGTCGTCGCCCTGACGCGCATGAAGCGCGTGCTGAAGATCGATGTGGTGGACCGCGTTGCGGTGGTAGAGCCGGGCGTGGTCAACATCGACCTGAGCCGCGCCGCCGCGCCGTACGGGCTGTACTACGCGCCCGACCCTTCGAGCCAGCGCGCCTGCACGATCGGCGGCAACGTCGCCGAGAACGCGGGTGGGCCGCACTGCCTGGCGATGGGCACGACGACGAACCACGTGCTCGGGCTGGAGCTGGTGCTCGCGGACGGCGAGGTCATCGAGGTCGGTGGGCACAGCCGCGACGTCGCGGGCTACGACCTGACCGGGGCATTCGTCGGGTCCGAAGGGACACTGGCGATCGCGACGAAGATCATCGTGCGGCTCTCGCGCATCCCGGAGGCGACGCGGACGCTGCTGGCGATCTTCGACCAGATCGACGATGCGAGCGGTGCGGTGTCGGCAATCATCGCAGCGGGCATGGTGCCATCGGCGCTCGAGATGATGGACCGCAACATCATCCGGGCCGTGGAGCCGGTGCTGCGCTGCGGCTACCCGCTGGACGCCGAAGCAGTGCTGCTGATCGAGGTCGACGGGCTGGAGGAGGACACGGTCGAGCAGGCGGAGGCGATCGACGCGATCTGCCGGCGCCACGGGGCGCGCGAGGTGCGGCTGGCGCGGGAAGCGGCCGACCGCGAGCTCTTGTGGGCGGGGCGCAAGTCGTCGATCAGCGCGCTTGGACGGCTCTACCCGAACTACTACGTGCTGGACGGCGTGGTGCCGCGCACGCGGCTGCCGGACGTGCTGCGCCAGGTGTACGCCGTCGCCGGGCGCTACGGACTCGCGGTGGCCAACGTCTTCCACGCCGGCGACGGCAACCTGCACCCGAATCTGCTGTTCGACGAGCGTGAGCCCGGCGTCACGGCGAAGGTACTGGACGCGGGCGCCGAGATCATGCGCCTGTGCGTCGACGCAGGCGGCAGCATCACGGGCGAGCACGGCGTGGGCGTGGAGAAGCGCGACTTCATGGCCTGGCTCTTCAGCGGCGACGACCTGTACGCAATGTCGCGGCTCAAGACGGCGTTCAAGGCGGGCGAGGACTTCAACCCCTGCAAGGCCTTCCCTACCCATGCGGGGTGCGGCGAGGTGACCCAGGCGCAGGTGCGGCGCACGGCAGCAGCGATCGGCCCGGACCTCTATGTCTGAGGCTGTGACGGCGCATCGGGTCGATGAGTTTGTCGCTGCGATCAGCCAGCCCGACGCCCCGGCTGTGTTCCGCGACGGCCTCGCCGCGTATGCGGTCGACGGGCTCCTTCCGGAGGTCGCCGTCACGGTGACCCACACGGATCACGTCCGCCTAAACCTATCCGAAGCGCAGAAACATGGCCTGGCTGTCATCCCCTTCGGCGGTGGCACGCACAGCGGGCTGGGCAACGTGCCGACGGCGTACGACATCGCACTCTCGACCGTGGGCCTGGACCGCATCATCGCGCACGAGCCGGCGGACATGACGGTAACCGTCGAGGCGGGCGTGCCGTTAGCGACGCTACAGGCAGTGCTCGCCCACCACGGGCAGTTCCTGCCGCTCGACCCACCGGGCGGAGGCGGCGCGACCGTCGGCGGCGTCCTGGCGGCGAACGCACAGGGGGCGCTGCGCCATGCGTTCGGGACGGCGCGCGACTGGCTGATCGGCGTCAAGGTGGTGCAGGCCGACGGCACGCTCGTGAAATCGGGCGGGCGCGTCGTGAAGAACGTGGCGGGTTACGACATGGGGAAGCTCTACGTCGGCTCGCTGGGCTCGCTCGGCGTCATCGTCGAGGCGACGTTCAAGCTGGCGCCGTTGCCCGCGGCCGTGGCGGCGATCGGCGTGACGTGCCCGTCGCCGCACGCCGCGGCGATGCTGCTGTTCGCCGCGCACGATGCGGGGCTGGCGTTGCACGCCGCGGAGCTGCTCTCGCCAGCCGCGGGGCGGGCGGTGCTCGGCGATGCGCGCTGGTCGGCGCTCGTGCGCGTGGCGGGCCGAGCGCGCGCGGTCGAGCGCACGCTCCGCGAACTGCGCGAGATCGCCGGCGGCCTGCGCGCGACGTATGACCTGCGCGATCCAGCGCAGACCGCGCGCGCCTGGGACGATGCGTTCGCGCCGGGCGCGCTGTCCCTGCGTGTGAGCGTGCTTCCACGGTCAGTAGCCGGCGCGATCGAGGAGATGGAAGCGGCGCTCGGTGGCGCGGCGGCGCTGCTGTCGTCCACGCTGGGCGCGGGGCTGATCCGCGCGCGCGTGCGGCCGGAGAGCGACGCGGAAGCCGGCATGCTGGTCGGCGCCGTGCGCGACATCGCGCAGCGCCACGACGGCGCGCTCGTCGTCGAGGCGGCAGCGCCCGCGGTCAAGCGCGCGATCGACGTCTTCGGTCCCGCACGCCCGGACTTCGCGATCATGCGCCGGCTGAAGCAGGCCCTCGACCCGTCGCGCACGCTGGCGCCTGGGCGCTTCGCGGGTGGCCTGTGATAAGGCGCGCGGCCGAGGTGCCGCGGGAAGGAACGCCGCTGGTGCCGCAGACCGCGGACGCGCATGGCCTCCGCGAGGACATCGCGCGCTGCGTGCACTGCGGCTTCTGCCTGCAGGCGTGCCCCACCTATCTGCAGCTCGGCAAGGAGACCGATTCGCCGCGCGGCCGCATCGCCCTCATCGAGGCGATGAGCAGCGGGCGCGCGGCACCGGGCGCGCCGCCGCTCCTCGGCCACCTGGACCTCTGCCTGCAGTGCCGCGCGTGCGAGACCGCGTGCCCGTCCGGCGTGCCCTTCGGGCGCATCATGGAGACGGCGCGCGGCAACGTGATGGAGGGCGCCGCGGCGCCGCTCGCCTGGCGCCTGCGGGCAGCGGCGCTCCGGCAGGTGCTGCCGCACCGGCGCCGCATCGCCGCCGCAATGGCACTGCTGCGCGGCTACCAGCGCTCACCGCTGCGGCGGGTGCTACGGCGTACGGGCGTGCTCGGCCGGCTGCCGCGGCCGCTGCGCGCGGCGGAGGCGTCGCTGCCGGTGCTGCCACGCGAGCCCTTCGCGGCGCCGCCGCAGCCGCCGGGGCTGACGCGCACGGTAGCGATGTTGCGCGGCTGTGTGATGCCGCATCTGTATCCGCGGACCCACGACGCGACGGTGCGGGTGCTCAACCGGCTGGGATACCGCGTCGTCTTCCCGGAGCAGGAGGTGTGCTGCGGCGCGCTCAGCCTGCACGCGGGCGACCGGCAGCAGGCACGCGCGCTGGCGCGCCGGAACATCGACGCATTTCTCGAAGCGGAGATCGAAGCGATCGTCGTCAATTCGGCGGGCTGCGGGTCCACGATGAAGGAGTACGGCGCCCTGCTGCACGACGACCCGGCGTACCGCGAGCGCGCCGCCCGCTTCGCGGCGATGACGCGAGACGTGCTGGAGTTCGTCGTGGCGGAGACGCTGCCCGCCCTCGGCGAGGTGCCGGTGGCGGTGACGTACCAGGACTCCTGCCACCTTGTGCACGCGCAGAAGGTGACGCAGGCGCCGCGCGCGCTGCTGCGCGCGATCCCGGGCATCGAGCTGCGCGAACTGGCGGCGCCGGACCGTTGCTGCGGAAGCGCCGGACTGTACAGCCTCGTGCAGCCGGCGATGTCAGCGCGGCTGCTCGCCGACAAGATGGACGACGTGCGGGCGACCGGGGCGAACGTCGTGGCGACCGCGAACCCCGGTTGCATGATGCAGCTCGAGGCGGGGCTGCGGCAGCGTGGCATCGAGGCACGCGTGGTGCACGTGATCGAGCTGCTCGACGAGGCGATGCAGGCTGCCGGGGGCGCCGCCCCGTGAGGCCGCGCGCGTCGGCCGCCGTCGGCGTACTGTGCGCCGCGCTCGTCGCCGCCGGATGCGCGACGGGCACCCTCGCGCCTTCGAACACGCCGGTGCGGCCGGCCGCCGCGGCGACGGCGAGCACCGCGACGATTCCGCGCGTCGCGTCGCCGCTGGCGGCGCCCACGCCGCGCCACGCGTGCGCGCAGCCCTATCCCGCACCCCCGGCGACGACGGCCAGCGTCTTCTGCGCCGACCCGGCGACGATGCAGGCGGCGCGCGTCGTCCGCGTGGTCGACGGCGATACGATGCACGTCGCGATCGCCGGCAAGGAGGAGGTCGTGCGGTTCTACGGGATCAATGCGACCGAGGTAGGCAGGCCCTGTTCGGCCGAGGCGACTGCGCGCACGCGGCAGCTCGCCGGCAGCGAGGTGCGGCTGCTGCCCGACGCGCGCAACCGCGACCGCTACGGGCGTCTGTTGCGTTATGTCTATACGCCGCAGGGGCTGAGCATCGACGCCGAGCTCGTGGACGAGGGGCTCGCCTACGCCTGGCGCGCGGACGGCGCCCTGCGCGGCGCGATCATCGCGGTCGAGGAAGCAGCGCATCTCCGGCGCGCCGGATGCCTCTGGCGCTGATCGCGCGCGCCCGGTGATTGCCGCAGGGGCCGACGGGCGTTAGGATAGGCCCATCCTGGCCAGAGCGAAAGGATGTATGCACATGAGGAGATGGATCCCGTTGGTGGCCGCCGCGCTGCTTCTGGTCGCGACCGGGGCGTGCGGCGGCGGCGGCAAGACCGTAACGGTTCCCGGCGGAAAGGTCAGCGTGGGTGGCAGTCTTCCGTCGAGTTTTCCGAAGGATTTCCCAACGTACGGGGGGGCGAAATACGTGGGCGGCCTCGAGAGCACGCAGCGCGGCGTGTCCGGCTTCTACGCCACGTGGGAGACAAGCGATAGCGCGGACAAGGTGCTGTCCTACTACAAGGACGCGTTCAAGAACAGCGCGTGGACGACAACGACGACCGTCAACTCCTCCGGGGGCAGTTTTATCGGCGTGGAGCGCAAGGACGACCCGACGCAGACCGGGTTCGTCAGCGTCACGGACAGCGGCGGCAAGACGACGATCGGCGTGCTCGTCGGCAAGAACCTGAACGGGTCATCGAGCGGCGCGACGGCGACGAATGCGAGCGGCGAGTCAGCGACCTCAACGCCATCCAGCTCGAGCAGCGGGGGAAGCACCCCGCCTCCCGAGAGCGCGCTTCCGACCGAAGTGAGCCTGCCGCAGGGCTATCCGAGCGACCAGGTCCCGCTGCCGTCCGGGGCGAAGGTCACGAGCGCCAGCGCGATCTCGAGCAACGGCCAGCAGCTCTACACCATCGAGTTCTACACGAAGGACAGCGAGCAGTCGGTCGCGGACTACTTCAAGGGCGAGTTGCCCAAGCACGGCTGGACGAGCGCGGTGACCACGGAATCCAACGGCGAGTTCTACTTGATGTGGAGCGGCGCCACCAACAACCAGAGTGTCACCGTGACCATCACCAAGGGCGACGTGTCCGGGTACGCGTCGAAGGTGGCGATGCTCGTGTCGACGAAGTAACCACCCGGCAAGGAGAACCGGCATGAGAAGGAAGGCGTCCGCGCGAGCGGGCGCCTCCTGCTTGTGCTTCAATAGGCACGATGGACCACGCGGCTATCGAGGGTGGTGGGCGATGATCTCGGTGGAAGAGGCGCTCGAACGGATCCTCTCGCACGTGCACGTGCTCGAGCCGGAGGAGCGCCCGATCCTCGACGCGCTCGGCCAGGTCGTGGCGGAGGACGTCGTCGCGCCGCTCGACATCCCGCCGCACGATAACACGGCGATGGACGGGTACGCGCTGCGCGCCGCCGACACGCGCGGCGCGCGCGAGGACGCGCCCGTGACGCTGCGCGTCGTCGGCGAGCTGGCGGCGGGCTACCTCTTCGAGGGTGAGGTACAGCCGGGCGCGGCGGTGCGGATCATGACCGGGGCGCCGATGCCGCGCGGCACCGACGCCGTCGTGCCGTTCGAGGAGACGGACGAGCCGGCGGGGCGTGCGTTCGGCTCCTTCGCGAAGTCCCGCGACGTCGTCGGCATCCTGAAGGCGGCGCGGCCGGGCGCGAACGTGCGCCGCGCGGCAGAGGACGTGCGTCGCGGGCAGACGATCCTCCGGGCGGGTGCGCTGCTGCACCCCGCGCAGGTCGGCGTGCTGGCATCGCTCGGGCAGGCGACCGTGCGCGTGCATCGCCGGCCCGTCGTGGCGATCCTTTCGACGGGGGACGAGGTGCGGGAGCCTGGCGAGCCGCTGCGGCCCGGACAGATCTACGACAGCAACGCCTACAGCATCTCAGCGATGGTGCAGGCGAGCGGCGGCATCCCGAGGCGCCTGGGCATCGCGAAGGACACGGTGGAGGCGCTGACGGCGAAGCTGCGCGGCGGACTCGATGCCGACCTGCTCGTCACGTCGGCGGGCGTATCGCGCGGCGACTACGACGTCGTGAAGGACGTACTGGCCAAGGAGGGCGAGGTCGACTTCTGGACGGTGCGCATGCGGCCCGGTAAGCCGCTGGCGTTTGGCACGTTCTCGTCGGGCGCGCGGCGCGTGCCGCACATCGGCCTGCCGGGGAACCCGGTGAGCTCGATGGTGTCGTTCGAGCTATTCGGACGGCCGGCGATCTTCAAGATGCTCGGCCGCGGCGACTGGCAACGGCCGCTGGTGCGCGCCGTCGTCGATGAAGCGATCGCGAACACGGACGCGCGGCGCGTGTACGCGCGGGCGATCCTGACGCAGCGCGAGGACCGCTGGCACGCGGCGCTCACCGGCCCGCAGGGATCCGGCATGCTGACGTCGATGGCGCAGGCGAACGCGCTGGCGATCGTACCGGAGGACGTGCCGGGCGTCGCGCCCGGCGACGAGGTCGACGCAATGCTGCTGGAGTAGCCTCTGGCCTCCGGCGCACGCGCCCCCGGAGCGCGGCTTCAGCCCGCGCGGTCACGCGCCAACCGCCCGATACGGGGTCCCCGGCGCGCGGCCCTCCGGCGCACGCGCCCCCGGAGCGCGGGCCCTCAGCCCGCGCGGTCACGCGCCAACCGCCCGACACGCCGCCTCCGGAGCGCGGGCCTTCAGCCCGCGCG
>JAGWOC010000046.1 GCA_028872875.1 Chloroflexota bacterium
CTACCGGTCGTGCTCCGATGCGTCGCCGAGGGCGGCCTGGGCGGCGGCGAGGCGAGCGATGGGGACGCGGAAGGGGGAGCAGCTCACGTAGTCGAGGCCGATCTGGTGGAAGAAGGCGACGGACCGGGGCTCGCCGCCGTGCTCGCCGCAGATGCCGAGCTTGAGGCCGGGGCGCGCCTCGCGGCCGGAGGCGATCGCCTGGCGCATCAGGGCGCCGACGCCGGCCTGGTCGATGGTCTCGAACGGGTTCTCCTTGAGGATCCCCATCTGGAGGTACTTGCCGAGGAACTTGCCTTCGGCGTCGTCGCGGCTGAAGCCGAGCGTGGTCTGCGTCAGGTCGTTGGTGCCGAAGGAAAAGAACTCGGCGGTCGCGGCGATCTGGCCGGCGGTGAGGGCGGCGCGCGGCAGCTCGATCATCGTGCCGAACTGGTACGGGAGCTGGCGGCCGGCGGCGTCCATCTCCTTGCGGGCGGTGGTTTCGAGCAGCGTGCGCAGGTGCGTCAGCTCGGCCTCGAAGCCGACGAGCGGGATCATCACTTCGGGCAGCACCTCGATGCCTTCGCCGGCGAGCTTGATGGCGGCGCGGAAGATCGCCTTCACCTGCATCTCGTTGATCTCGGGGTAGAGGATGCCGAGGCGGCAGCCGCGCAGGCCGAGCATCGGGTTCTGCTCGCGGACGGCGTCGACGCTGGCGAGCAGGGCTTCCTGGCGGCGCAGCTCATCGGAGGCGGGCTGCTCGATGCGGAGGCGGGTGACGTCTTCGAGCAGCGCGTCGTGGTCCGGCAGGAACTCGTGCATCGGCGGGTCGATGAGGCGGATGGTGACGGGCTTGCCGGCCATGACGCGGAAGATCGCCTCGAAGTCCCCCTGCTGCATGGGCAGGATCTCGTCGAGGGCGCCGAGGTAGCGGCGCATCGGCGCTTGCATCTCGGCGGAAGCCTCGGCGAGGCGCGCTTCGAGCCTGGCCTTCTTGTCGCCGGCCGCGGCGTCGAGCTCCTTGCGGAGCTGGTCGGTCTCGGCCTGGAGGCGTTTGGCCTCGGCGGCGTTGAGGATCATCTCGCGGACGGCGGGGAGGCGGTCCTTCGCCAGGAACATGTGCTCGGTGCGGCAGAGGCCGATGCCCTGGGCGCCGAACTCGACGGCCTTGGCGGCGTCGGCGGGGGTATCGGCGTTGGCGCGGACCTTCAGGCGGCGGGTCTCGTCGGCCCAGCGGAGGAACTCTTCGAGCTCCGGGAAGATCTCGGGCGGGACGGTGGGGACGGCGCCGAGGAGGACGGAGCCGGTGGAGCCGTCGATGGTGAGCACCTGGCCCTCCGGCACGGTGACGCCGGCGATGGAGAGGGAGCGGGCCTCCTCGTCGACGGTGATCGCCTCGCAGCCGGCGACGCACGGCTTGCCGAAGCCGCGGGCGACGAGGGCGGCGTGGCTGCTCATGCCGCCGCGCTCCGTGAGGATGCCCTGCGCGGCGGTCATGCCGTGGATGTCGTCCGGCGAGGTCTCCGCACGGACGAGGATGACGGCCTCGCCGGCGCCGCGGCCGAGGCCGCGGGCGGCGGCGGTGTCGGGGTCGAAGATGGCGATGCCGGCGGCGGCGCCGGGCGACGCCGGCAGGCCGCGCGCCATGTCGATGAAGCGGGCGCGGCCGACGAGGGCGCGCATGCGCTCCGCGCGCTCGCCGCCGGACAGGCCCGCCCACTCCTTCTGCGACATCGTCGCGACGCGGCCGTCCTCGGCGAAGAGGAGTGCGGGCTTCTCGTCGATGACGGCGGCGACGTCGCGCGCGACGTCGGCGAGCGGCACGCGCTGCACGCGCGGGTCGATGCGGGGGTGCAGCAGGTCGTCGAGGCGCTGCGGGACGACGCGGCGGAGCGCCTCCGCGCGGTCGATCAGACCTTCGTGGGCCATGTCGACGGCGATCTTGACGGCGGCGGCGGTGGCGCGCTTGGCGACGCGGCACTGGAGAAAGTAGAGGCGTCCCTTCTCGAACGTGAACTCGACGTCCATCATCTCGCGGTAGTGCTGTTCGAGGCGGTGGCAGATGTCGGCGAACTGCGCGTAGAGGGTGGGCTGCTCGTCCTTGAGATGCGCGATCGGCGAGGGTGTGCGGATGCCGGCGACGACGTCCTCGCCCTGGGCGTTGACCAGGTACTCGCCGCTGATCTGGGCCGCGCCGGTCGACGCGTCGCGGGTGAAGGCGACGCCGGTGCCGGAGTCCTCGCCCATGTTGCCGAAGACCATCGTCTGGACGTTGACGGCGGTGCCGAGGTCGTGCGGGATCTTCTCGATCTCGCGGTAGCGGAAGGCGCGCTCGTTGTTCCAGGAGTCGAAGACGGCGCGGATGGCGAGCTCGAGCTGGCGGATGGGGTCGTCGGGGAAGTCCGCGCCGGTCTGCTGCCGGACGTGCTGCTTGAAGCGCTCGACGACCTGCTTCAGGGCGCCGGGGCTGAGCTGCCAGTCCTCCTTGACGCCCGCGGCCTTCTTGGCGTCGTCGAAGATACGGTCGAAGGCGCGGCGGTCGAGGCCGAGGACGATGTCGGAGAACATCATGATGAAGCGGCGGTAGGCGTCGTACGCGAAGCGCTCGTCGCCGGTGGCGTCGATGAGGCCGCGGAGCGTGGCGGCGTTGAGGCCGAGGTTGAGGACGGTGTCCATCATGCCGGGCATGGAGAACTTCGCGCCGGAGCGGACGGAGACGAGGAGCGGCTTTGTCGGGTCGCCGAGCTTCTTGCCGGCGGCATCTTCGACCTTCGCGAGGGCGGCGCGGACCTCGTCCATGAGGCCGGGCGGGAGCTGCATGTTGTTGGCGGTGTAGGCGTTGCAGGCCTCGGTCGTGATCGTGAGGCCGGGTGGGACGGGCATGCCGAGGTTGGTCATCTCGGCGAGGTTGGCGCCCTTGCCGCCGAGGAGGTCCTTCTGATCCTTGTTGCCCTCGTGGAAGAGGTAGACGTACTTCTTCATGGTTGCACCTTACCCCGTGGCTGCATCACTCGCGCGCGGCGCCCTGCCGGCGCGATGTTGGAGGTTGGATGTTGGAGGTTAGAGCGGCGCCCCCCTGCGCCTCGCCTCGGACCGAGCCAATCGTGTGCTGCCCTAAGTTTGCCCTCGCGCCGGCCGCAGGGGAAGAGGCGTCTGGGGGCCTGGAGACCGGGAAGTTGGGACTAGGAAGTGGGGGGACTATGGACCGGGCAGGGAGGCGCTGACGGCGGGCGGCTATCCCGGATACAATCGCGGCCATGGACGGGCTCACACCGATCCGGCGGCAGTATCTCGACGTCAAGCGGCGGTACCCGCACGCCATCGTCTTCTTCCGGCTGGGCGACTTCTACGAGACGTTCGACGACGACGCGGAGCTTTGCGCGCGCGAGCTGGCGATCACGCTGACATCGAAGCCGATGGGGAAGGGGCTGCGGGTGCCGCTGGCCGGCATCCCGTACCACGCGGTCGAAGGGTACCTGGCGAAGCTGATCGCGAAGGGGTACAAGGTCGCGATCTGCGAGCAGATGAGTGACCCGGCGACGGCGAAGGGGCTGGTCGAGCGGGCGGTGACGCGCGTCGTCACACCGGGGACGGTGGTGGAGGGGAGCCTGCTCGACGAGCGGGCGAACAACTATCTGGCGTGCCTGGCGCCGGGTCGCCCGCGCCGGGGCGGCGAGCCGTGGGCGGGCGGCACGGGGCTGGCGTACGTCGACATCAGCACGGGCGAGTTCGTCGCGGGGGAGCTGACGCCGGAGCAGGCGCAGGCGGAGCTGGGGCGCATCGGGCCGGCGGAGGTGCTGCTGCCGGACGGGGTGGAGCCGCCGCCGTGGCTCGATGCGGGGCTCCGCGTGACGCGCGTGGAGCCGCTGTGGTTCGATGGCGACCTCGCGGAGGTGACACTGATCGAGCAGATGCGGGTGGCGTCGCCGGAGGCGTACGGGCTCGCGAAGGGGTCGCCGGCGGTGGCGGCGTGCGGGGCAGTGCTGCTGTATCTGCGCGAAAACCAGGCGGCGAGCGCGGGGCTGATCACGTCGCTCCGGGCGCACCAGCCGGAGGAGTACGCGGGACTCGATGCGCACACGCTGCGCAACCTGGAGGTGTTCACGGCGGGGCGCGACCTGCGGCGGGACGGCTCGCTGCTCGCGACGCTCGACCTGACATCGACGTCGATGGGGGCGCGGCTGTTGCGGCGGCGGCTCGGACAGCCGCTGCGCGACATCGCGGCGATCGGTCGTCGGCTGGACGCGGTGTCGTATTGTCACGAGAGCGCGCTGGTGCGCGCGCGGCTCGTCGAGCTGCTGCGAGGCGTGGGGGACATCGAGCGGCTGATGAGCCGGGTGGTGGCGGGGAGCGCGCAGCCGCGCGAGCTGGTGGCGCTACGGCGGGGGCTGGAAGCGGGCGCGGCGCTGCGGGCGGCGCTGGGGGCGCCAGGCGCCCCACAACAGACGACAGACGACAGACAACAGAGCGACGGCGCCGCACAGCAGACAACCCAGACGGGCCGTACGGCAGACGACAGACGGCAGGGGGCGCACGGCGCGCTGCGAGCGGGCGGCGACGCGCCGCCGTGCGACCGGCGCATCGCGGGGATCGCCGCGCGCATGCACGCGTGCGAGGACGCGGTGACGGCGATCGCGCAGGCGATCGACGACGAGCCCGGGCCAACGGTCGAGGCGGGGAACGTCGTGCGGGCAGGGTTCTCTGCGGAGCTGGACGGCCTGCGCCTGATCCGTCGCGATGTGCGGCGGTTCCTCGCCGAGCTGGAGGCGGGCGAGCGCGAGCGCACCGGCATCAAGTCACTGAAGATCGGCTACAACCGGGTCTTCGGCTACTACATCGAGGTGAGCAAGGCGAACGTCGGGTTGGTGCCGGAACACTACGAGCGGCGGCAGTCGCTGGTGAACGGTGAGCGGTACGCGACGCCGCAGTTGCGTGAGTACGAGAGCCAGATCCGGCACGCGGAGGAGCGCTCGCAGGAGATCGAGGCGTCGCTCTTCCGGCAGGTGTGCGCACAGGTGGCGGCGTCGTCGGCGCGCATCCTGGAGACGGCACAGGCGGTCGCGGAGCTGGACGTGGCGTGCGCGCTTGCGGAGGCGGCCTCGCGCTACGGGTACGTGCGGCCGCAGGTCGACGCCGGCGACGCGATCGAGGTCCGCGACGGGCGGCATCCGATGGTCGAGCGATCGCTGGCGGCTGGAGCGTTCGTGCCGAACGACGCCGATCTGTCGTCCGGGGACGCCCAGATCGTCATCCTGACGGGGCCGAACATGGCGGGGAAGTCGACGTTTCTGCGGCAGGTGGCGCTGATCGTGCTGATGGCGCAGTGCGGGAGCTTCGTGCCCGCGTCGTCGGCGCGCATCGGCGTGGTGGACCGGATCTTCACGCGCGTCGGCGCGGGCGACGACCTGACATCGGGGCAGTCGACCTTCATGGTGGAGATGATCGAGACGAGCGCGATCCTGCACAACGCGACGTCGCGCTCGCTGCTGATCCTGGACGAGATCGGGCGGGGGACGAGCACGTACGACGGGATGGCGATCGCGCGCGCGGTGGTCGAGTACCTGCACAACCGGCCGGGGCTGGAGGCGAAGACGCTGTTTGCGACGCATTACCACGAGCTGGTGGACCTGGCGCAGCACCTGCCGCGCGTGCGCAACTACAACGTCGCCGTGGCGGAGGAGGAGGGGCGGATCGTGCTACTGCGGCGCATCGTGCCGGGCGGCGCGGACCGGAGCTACGGGGTGCACGTCGCGGAACTGGCGGGGCTGCCGCGGGCGGTCGTGCAGCGCGCACGCGAGGTGCTGATCGAGCTGGAGCGCGGGACGGACGGCCGCGGCCCGAAGCGCAGCGCGGCGGCGCCGCAACTGCCGTTGATCGCGCCGGAGCCGCGCGAGGACCCGCTGCGCGCGGAGCTGGCGGCGCTCGACGTCAACGCGATGACGCCGCTCGACGCGCTGAACCGGCTGTACGAGCTGCGGGAGCGGGCGCGGTCGGAGTGAGTAGTTCATAGTGAATAGTGGATAGCGAAATGGACGACGCGTTGTTGACCGAACGCCAGCGGCGGTTTGTGGAGAAGGCGCAGATCGGCGTGCTGGCGACGGTGGGGCGCGACGGCGCGCCGCACGTGGCGCCGGTGTGGTATCGCTTCGAGGATGGCGCGTTTCTGTTCCTGACCGAGCGCGGGTCGCAGAAGCATCGCAACATCGAGCGGGACGCGCGGGTGTCGTTCTGCATCGACGACGACGAGCCGCCGTATCACACGGTGATCGTGCGGGGGCGGGCGCGCGTCGAGCCATCGCCGGGACCGGCGTGGCGGCTGGCGCTGGCGGTGCACTATCTCGGCGAGGAGCGCGGCAGGCGGTACGTCGAGGAGAACGACAGCCCGGACGGGATCCTGGTGCGTATCGCGCCGGAGCGGGTCATCGGGTGGTGACGGCGGGGATCGCGGCGGAGGATGCGGGACGGACGGCAGAAGACGGACAGCAGACAGCAAACAGCAGACAGCAAACAGCAGACAGCAGACAGCAGACAGCAAGACGGCACGCGTCCGCCGTGTTAGAATCGCCTCCGGAGGTGCGCGTGCCGATCCGCATCCTTGCACCGCAGGAGGCGGCGAAGATCGCGGCGGGCGAGGTGATCGAGCGGCCCGCCTCCGTCGTCAAAGAGCTGATCGAGAACGCGCTGGACGCCGGCGCGCGCCAGGTCGCGGTCGAGATCCGCGAGGGCGGGCTGGCGCTGATCCGCGTCGCCGACGACGGTTGCGGCATCGAGCCGGGCGAGCTGCGGCTGGCGTTCGAGCGCCACGCGACGAGCAAGGTGGCCAGCGAGGACGACCTCTGGCGCATCGCGACGCTGGGGTTCCGGGGCGAGGCGCTGCCGAGCATCGCGGCTGCGGGCGACGTCGAGCTGATCTCGCGCGTTGCGGGGGACGACGTGGGTGCGCGGATCAAGCTGCGCGACGGCGCCGTCGTCGAAGAGGGTTCGGGCGCGTCGCCGCCGGGCACGGTGCTGACGGTGCGGCGGCTGTTCTCGTCGCAGCCGGCGCGGCTGAAGTTCGTCCGTGCGCCGGGCAGCGAATCGTCCCACGTGTCGGCGGCGGTGATGCACTACGCGCTGGCTTACCCGGAGGTGCGCTTCACGCTCGTCGTCGACGGCCGCACGACGCTGCAGACGACGGGCGCCGGCGACCTGGTCGACGCGCTGGCGGCGGTGTACGGGACGGAGGTCGCGGCGGCCGCAATCGCGGTCGACGCCCGGGCGGCGAACGAGGGGGAGCCGGGCGTGCGCGGCGTGGTGGTGGAGCCGCGCCTGCACCGCGCGACGCGGAACTACATCGGCGTCTACGTGAACCGGCGCTGGGTGAAGAACCGGGCGCTGACGTTCGCCGTCGAGGAGGCGTACCAGGGGATGCTGCCGGTGGGGCGGCACCCGGTCGCGGTGCTGGACATCCGCGTGCCGCCCGACGAGGTGGACGTGAACGTGCACCCGACGAAGGCCGAGGTGCGGTTGCGGCGAGAGCGCGAGGTGTTCGCGGTGCTGCAGCGCGCGGTGCGGCGGGTGCTGTCGGAGCGGGCGCCGGTGCCGGCGACGTCCGCGGCAATCTGGGGCGGCGCGCAGCCATCGCCGGGCGCCGCGGCGCCGCTCGTGCTGCGCACGCCGGCCATGCAGCCCCGCCTGCCGGACGCGCCTGGACGCGCCGGCGATGCGTCGCCGGCCACGGACGCCGCCGCGGGCCCGGCGGGCGAGGGACCAGATGGCGCGTCCGGCCTGCCGGTGCTGCGGGCGGTCGGGCAGGTGGGGAACACGTACATCATCGCCGAGGGGCCGGAGGGCATGTACCTGCTGGACCAGCACGCAGCGCACGAGCGCGTGCTGTACGAGCGCTGTCTGGCGGCGGCGCGCGCGGGACGGCCGGATGTGCAGGGGCTGCTGGAGCCGCTGACCGTCGAGCTGGGCGCGGCGCACCGGGCGATGGTGGAAGAGCATCGCGACGCGTTCGAGCGGCTGGGGTTCGACATCGAGCACTTCGGCGACGCGGCGTACGTTGTGCGGACGGTGCCGGCGTCGCTTGCGGGCGGCGACGTGGCGGCGGCGATCGTCGAACTGCTCGACCGGACGCGGCGGGACGACGGGCCGGAGGAGTGGTCGCATCGCATCGCGGCGTCGCTGGCGTGCCACGCGGCGGTGCGCGCCGGGATGACGATGGGCCAGGCAGAGCAGCGGGAGCTGCTGCGGCTGCTGGAGGCGGCGGAGTCGCCGCGGACGTGCCCGCACGGCCGGCCGACAATGCTGCACCTGACCTCGGACGCGATCGCGCGGGAGTTCCGGCGGAAGTGAATGTAGTTCATAGTGAATAGTGTTGGAAGAACTATGGGCTATGAACTATCAACTATGCACTATGAACTCGACGTGGTCGGGATTGGGAACGCGATCGTCGACGTGCTGGCGCAGGCGGATGATGCGTTTCTCGCGGCGCATCGGCTCGAGAAGGGTGCGATGACGCTCGTCGATGCGGCGCGCGCGGACGCACTGTACGCGGCGATGCCGCCGGGGGTCGAGGCGTCGGGCGGGTCGGCGGCGAACACGATGACGGGGATCGCGTCGCTCGGCGGGCGCGCGGCGTACATCGGCAAGGTGCGCGACGACCAGCTCGGCGGGGTGTTTCGGCACGACATCCGCGCGGCGGGCGTGCGCTTCGACACGCCGCCGGCGGCGGACGGGCCGGCGACGGCGCGCTGCCTGATCGTCGTGACGCCCGACGCCCAGCGGACGATGCAGACGTACCTGGGCGCGTCGGTGGAGCTGACGGCGGACGACGTGCCGGCGGCGCTGATCGCGTCGGCGCAGGTGACGTATCTGGAGGGGTACCTGTGGGACCGGCCGACGGCGATGGCGGCATTCCTGCGGGCTTCGGCGCTGGCGCACGCGTCCGGGCGGAAGGTGGCGTTGACGCTGTCGGACCCGTTCTGCGTCGAGCGGCACCGGGCGTCGTTCCTGGATCTCGTGGCGGAGCACATCGACGTGTTGTTCGCGAACGAGCGGGAGATCGTCGCGCTGTACGAGGCCGACGGCTTCGACGCGGCGCTGCAGCGCGTGCGGGGGCACTGCGAGGTGGTGGCGTTGACGCGAAGCGAGAAGGGGTCGGTCGTGGCGTCGGACGGCGAGGTCCACGTGATCGATGCGGCGCCGGTGGCCGAGGTCGTCGATACGACGGGTGCGGGCGACCTGTACGCGGCGGGGTTCCTCTACGGGCTGACGCACGGGCGCGGCCTGGCGGCGTGCGGGCGCATCGCCAGCGTGTGCGCGGCGGAGGTGATCGGCCACGTCGGTGCGCGCCCGCGAGTGCGGCTGGCGGAGCTGGTGGGGGAGCTGCCGGCCGGGTGAGGCTGAAGATCGCTGGCCGAAGCGCCGGCGTCGGCGCATCTGGAGGCTGGTGACGGGAGCGGACAGCTCTGAAGCCCTGCTCTCGCGGCGCCTGTGCGGGTTCCCGTGGCCGGTGGGCGTGCGGGGGACGGAACTGCAGCCCCCTGCGCCACGGCTGGGGAGAGCTGAAGCTCTACCGGCTACGGGTGTGTGTTCTCCGAGGCGCGGTAGAAGCGGATCTGCCAGTCGCCGCCGGGGGTGCGCTGCGTGTCGTGGGCGAAGCCTTTTTCGGCCATCACGTCGTAGAGCGGTACGGGCTCGAAGACGTTAATCAGCGTCAGCGACTGGCCACCGCGGAGCGAGGCGACAGCGGCCATGATGCGGCCGAAGGGCTCGCGGCCGGCGCGGATGTCCTCGCGCACGTCGACGGTCAGCGTCTCCTCGCCGCTCATTAGGCGGCCACCTTCTCGATGCGGATCACCCAGCGCTCGGGACCCTGCTCCTCGGGCGTCCAGCCGACCTGTCCGGGACGCTCGGCCTGGAGCTGGTAGAAGAGCGGCTTCGGGTCGTGGTCGTTGATGAGCAAGATCGCGTCGCCGGCGGGCAGCGCGTCGAAGGCCGCGAAGATGCGCGGGTGGCGGTCGCGCGGGTGCATCGCGCGGACGTCGATGGTGGTGGCGATGGTGGTCATGGCCGTGCCTTTCGTGGCTCCTGCGCGGGCTCGTCCCCGCGCTCCGTCGTCCATCCTGACACAGCGGCGGCGGGCGCCGCTGTAACTTTCGTCACGCCGGCTCAAGAGAGGGCGCGGAGGGCGGCGGGGTCGCTGATGTGGATGCGGCCGGAGCGGACCTCGACGGCGTGGGCGCCCTCGAGCGCCCTCAGGGCGCGGGCGACGACCTCGCGGCTCGTGCCGGCCATCTCGGCGATCTCGCGCTGAGTGACGCGCGCGCGGACGCCGGCACCGGCGCCGATGCCTTCGTGGGGGTCGAGCGACTGCAGGATGACGCGGGCGACGCGCGCCGTGACCTGGCGGAACGACAGATCCTCGACCAGGGCCACAAGGTGGCGCAAGCGCGACGCGAACACCTGCACGACCGCGGCGCCGAACGCCGGGTAGTCCCGCAGCAGTTCGAGTACGGCGGAGCGCGAGAAGATCAGCGCCTCGCCGGCCTCGACGGCGGCGGCGGTGACGGGGTTGGGGCCGCCGTCGAAGACGGGCACCTCGTTGAACGAGTCGCCCGCGCCCATGTGGCGCACGACCTGCTCCTTGCCGTCGGGAGAGGTCTTGTACAGCTTGACGAGGCCGCTGACGACGACGAACAGGCCGGCGCAGGGCTCGCCCTCGACGAAGAGCACCTCGCCCGGCCGCAGGGCCCGCCGACGCGCGCGGGCGGCGACGCGCGCGCGCTCATCGTCCGTGAGTCCAGCAAAATAGGGGACGGTGGCGAACGGACCAGGGGTGCGAGGCGGCTGCTCCATGCGACCAAAGTTACAGCGTCGGCGGGCACGCGTCGATACGCTCGGCCCAGGAGGCGTCTCCATGCCTGGACTGATCACGGGCCGCACGACGGTGCGCGAGGCCGTCACGCGCTACCCGGGGGCGGAAAAGATCTTCGACAAGTACGGGCTGACCGGCTGCGGCGGACCCGACGGGCCGGTCGAGCCCGTCGGATTCTTCGCGGCGGTGCACCACGTGGACCCGCAGCAGCTCATCGGCGAGCTGGACGCCTACGCGGCGTCGGTCGGCGAGCCAGCCGGCGAGGCCGGCGCGCGGGCGCGGATGGACGGCGGCGCAGGCGCACACTACCCGCTCTTCCTGATGACGTCGCTGGCGATCGCGCTCGTCGTCGGCGTGACGAGCGGCATCGCGGCGGCGATGACGGGTGGCGGCTGGGGCGCCCTGCGCGGTGCGTCGTGGCTGGCGCTCGTGCAGACGCACGGGCACGTGCAGGTGTTCGGGTACCTGGGGCTGTTCGTGATGGGCATCGCGTACCACGTGCTGCCGCGCTTCAAGGGGCAGCCGCCGCCTGGCCGGCGCATCGTGCTGGGGTCGTACGCGCTGATGCTTTCCGGCGTGACGCTGCGGATGCTGGCGCAGCCGCACGGGCAGGGGTTCCTGCGCTGGATGCTCGGCGCGTCGGCGCCGCTCGAGCTAGCGGGCGCGGCGGTCTTCGCGTGGTACGTCGCGCGCGTGTTCTGGCGCGCGCGCGACAAGCGCGAGGGGTTCGACCGGTACGTGCTCGCCGGCGCGGGGTGGCTCGTGGTCGCGCTCGCGATGAACACGTATCTCGTGGTTCGCGCGGCGCTGCGCGGCGAGCGGCTGCTGCCCGCCGCGGGCGACGCGGCGTTGCTCGAGGCGGTGGTGTACGGCTTCGTGGTGTTCTTCGTGCTGGGCGTGTCGTTCCGGGCGCTGCCCTTCTTCCTCTCGCTGCGGCCGGTACACCCGCGGCTGCGCGACGCGGCGTTCGCGGTGCTGCTCGTGGCGGTGCCGCTGCGCGTCGCGGCGACGTGGGCGCCGCAGTTCACGGCGGCGACGTGGCCGCGCGACGCGACGTACGCGAGCACCTTCGCGCTGGCGCTGGCTGTCGTCGCGGCGGTGGTGGCGCTTCGGGTGTTCGAGCCGGCGGACGGAGAGGCGCCGCCTGTCGAGGCGCCGCCGGCGTACCGGCCGATGGTGCAGGTGGCGTACGCCTGGCTGCTCGCCGGGGTGTCGCTCGACGTGTACTGGCGGCTGCGCGAGCTGGACGGCGGCTACACGCCGATGTACGCCGCAGGCGCGATCCGGCACTCCTTCCTGCTGGGCTTCGCGACGCTGATGATCATGGCGATGGCCTACCGGCTCGTGCCGGTGTTCTCGGGGCGGGCGCTGCGCTGGCCGGCGCTGGTGCCGGCGTCGTTCGGGCTCGTCGGCGGGGCAGCGGTGCTGCGTGTCGCCCCGGTGGCGCTGACGCTGGCGCCGTCGCCTCTCGACTTCAAGCTGCTGGCGGCGGCCGGGGTGCTGCTGTTCTTCGGGCTGGCGGCCTTCGCGGCAGAGCTGGCGACGGCGATGTACGCGCGCTTCGCGGCGCCTGCCGCGGTTGGGGTCGAGCCGGTCGAGGCGGCCGCGCCCGCTGAGGGCACGGCGGAGGAGAAGCCAGCGCCGGTCGGTGCGGTGCCGGAGGCAGCACGTGGCGACGGGCCGGTGCGTGCCGAGATGACGGTGGCGGAGGCGCTGCGGCTGGGGCCGATCGTGTTGCAGGTGCTGCTGGACTTCGGCTTCGGGCCGCTGGCGGACCCGGAGATGCGGGCGCGCATGGCGCCGACGATCACGGTGGCGCGGGCGGCGGCGTTCGTCGGCGCCAAGCCGGAGGTGCTCGTCGACACGCTGAACGCGGCGCTGGCGGCGGACCCGGCCCGGAAGGCGGACGGCGTGGCGCCGGTGGAGTGCACGCTGATCGAGACGGCAGTGACGCGCGAGCAGGTGCTGGACGCGCTGCGGCGGGTGTACGATCCGGAGATCCCGGTGAACATCGTCGACTTGGGGCTGGTGTACGGGATTGTGGTGCGCGACGCGTACGCGCACCTGACGATGACGCTGACGGCGCCGGGCTGTCCTGTGGCGGACCAGGTGGAAGCGGACGTGCGCGCGGCGTTGGAGTCCGTGCCCGGCGTCGAGACGGTGGACGTGGACATCGTCGACGAGCCGGCGTGGTCGCCGGCCCGGATGTCGGCAGCCGCCCGGGCGGCGCTCGGCTGGAGCGCCGCCTAGGCGGACCATCGGATGCGCGTCGCCGTCCCCCGCCTGACGACGGCGCGCAGGCGTGGCTAGGGCGTCGCTCCCGGCCGGCGCACCTCGGCGCGCGTGCCGCGGCAGGCGGGCGCGGGCTGCCACTGCGTCGGCCAGAACTTGAGGTGTCCGTAGCCACCGGCGAGGTGGAGCCACTTGATCATGCCGGGCTCGATGTCGGAGGGACCGTCCCAGTTCGGGAACTGGTAGGGCTCCCAGCCGTTGTACATGATGATCTGGCCGGGACGCACCGAGGGCGAGGTCTTCACCGGCGTCTGGAAGGCGCCGAGGTCGTTGAACACCTCCGCCATGTCGTTGTCGGCGAGGTCGCGGCTGGCGGCGTCCGCCGGGTTCATCAGCAGGTGGGGCTCGCCACGGTGCGTCTGGAGCATCAGCCGGTTGGCGATGTTCGTCGAGTGGATGCTCCAGCGGTTGTGGCCGCTGGTGATGAGCAGCGGGTAGTCGCCGCCGGCCTTCGGCGGGTCCTTGTGCCGTGGGAGCTGCTCGTCGGCCTCGAGGAACCAGTCGTGGTCGATGTAGAACTGGGCGCGGCGCGTGAGCGTCGGGTACGGGAACTTCTTCTCGGTGTGGTTGCGGAAGGGTGCGAAGGTGCTGTCGGGCTCGATCTCGGTCGCCTGGCCGAGCGCGCGGGCATTCATGCCGAGGCCGCTGAAGCGGATGAAGCCCTGCTCGCGCACGGTCGCCAGCGTCGAGCCTTCGGGCAGGGCGCCGGTGATGGTGGTGTCCTGGATCATCTCGTCGGCGAGCGCGTCCTCGTCCTCGAGGAGGCCGCCGCAGGAGTAGCGCTCGAAGAGGTCGTCGAGGCGGCGCTCTGCGCCTTCGCCGTCCCTGTACGTCGTGAAGCCACGCTCCTTCGCGCGGCGCGCCAGGGCCTTCGCGAGCAGGCCGAAGATCTCGATCTCCGGCTTCGCCTCGTCGATCGGGTCGACGATGCGGTCGCAGAAGGTGAGGTTCATGGTGTGCGTGCTCGGGATGCCGAAGCTGATCTTCTCGTACTGGCTGGCGATGGGCAGGACGTAGTCGGACTCGAGGGCGGTCGCGGACATGCGGATGTCCATGGTGACGATCGTCTTAAGCTTGGGCCAGAGGTGCTTGACCAGCATGCGCCGGCCGCCGCGCGTGCGGCGCAGGGCGTTGCCGCCGCACTCGATGAAGACGCGCGGCTCGACGGCCTTCCTTGGGGTGCCGGCCCACCAGCCGCGGTCGAGGGCCTCGTTGTAGTAGGCCTCGAAGGGGCGGGGCATCGTTTCGTCGTTCCAGTCGGCGCGGTTCCAGTTGTCACCGAAGCCGGCGTGGTTGTACCAGAGGAAGATGGGGGGCACCCAGCCGCCGCCTCCGTTGTTGGCGGAGCGTTTCGTGAACTCGATCGTCGCCAGCTCGCGGGTCATGGTGGGGTCTTCGGCGTTGATGTTGGAGACGAACTGCTGGTAGGCGCCGTGCAGGGCGCGCGCCATCTCAGGTCCACGCTGGGGCTTGGCCGCAGAGAGGAGCCAGCCGTCGAAAAGGGCGGCGATCCAGGCCTCGACGCCGGTGCCCTTGCGGCCCCAGTTCCCGGTGAACGCGAGGAGCAGGAGCTGCGAGCGCTCGATGAGGTCGCCGTGGTAGTACTTGCCGGCGTTGTTCAGGCTGCCCAGCGTCTTCGTGCGCCCCTTCGCGACCTTGCGCGCGATCTCGCGGATCGTCGCCGCGTCGACGCCGCAGATCTGCGCTGCCTTCTCCGGCGTGTAGTCGCGGAGGCGCGCGACGACGCGCTCGTACACGGGCCGCGCTGTCACCTTCGTGCCGTCCTTGAGCGTCACGGTGATGCTGCCGCTGAGCGCGGGGTCGACGCGGCCCAGCGCGAGGGTGCCGCGCGGCGCCGGCGCAAGCTTGCGGGTCTTCTGGTCGAGCCAGAAGAACTGCTCGGGGTGGCCGCCCTCGGTCACGTCCGCCTCGACGAGGAAGCGCTGCGTGTCGTCGCGCACGAGAAGCGGCAGGTCGGTCTGCTCCTGCACGAACCGCTCGTGCACGAGGCCCTCTTCGACGACGGCCGCCGCCATGCCCAGCGCGAGCGCCGCGTCCGTGCCCGGGCGCACGGCGAGGTAGTAGTCGGCGTGCATGGCGGAGGGGGAGTAGTCCGGGGCGACCGTCACGATGGTGGCGCCGCGATAGCGCGCCTCGGTGATGTAGTGCTGGTGGGGGATGCGAGTAAAGGCGGGGTTCGAGAACCAGATGAAGAAGACGTCGGCGTGGAACCAGTCGTCGATGCTGCTCACGGGGTCGAACTTGCCGTAGGTCAGGTAGTGGCCCGGCGAGAAGTCGTTCATCTCGGAGTTGAGGTCGGTGGTGATGCCGCCGACGAGGCCGTAGAAGCGCGTGCGGCCGGTGACGCCCCAGGTGCTCATGTTGCAGCCGGAGAGCGCGATCATCGACTCCGGGCCCTGGTCCTCGATGGCGTCGATGATGCCGTCGGCGATCTCGTCGCAGGCCTGGTCCCACGAGACGCGCTGCCAGCCGCCGCGGCCGCGCTCGCCGGTGCGCTTGAGCGGGAAGTGCACGCGCTCGCCGCCGGCGAGGGTGCGGCTCCACTGGCCGCCCTTCTGGCAGCCCATGGGGTTCATGTCGGGCACGCCCTGCTCGATGACGGGCAGGACGCCGGCCTGCTCTTCGAAGGCGATCTTGCCGTCGCGGAGGTAGACGCGGTAGGGGCAGTTGCCGGGGTAGCAGTCGATGCAGTGGCTGCCCCAGGCGACCCGGTCAAACCTGAAGCGGTCGCGGTACGTGGCTTCGGTGGTTTCGTCCTTCGCCGCGTGCGGGCGGCGCGTCTCGATGGGCATGGTCCCTCCGTCGTCAGCCGGGCACCAGCATCGTCGCCGGGCGGCAGGCGATCGGCAAGTGCCGGATACCATCGGCAGTAGGCCAAATGGCACGGGGTCGGATGGCGCGCGGCGCGCGGTTCGTGACGAACGGCCCTACCAGCCCACATGCCGCGGGCCGTAGCGTCGGAGTATGGCACCGATCATCCGCATGCTGGGCCGGTCGGGTTCGGGGAAGACGACACTGCTGACGGAAGTCGTGCGGCTGCTGCTGGCGCGCGGCGTGCGCATCGCGGTGCTCAAGCACGCGCACCACCGGGTCGATCTCGACCACCGCGGGAAGGACTCGTTCCGCTACGCGGACGCGGGCGCGCTCTCTGTGACGGTGGTGGCGCCGGGCAAGGTGGCGACGTTCGAGGCGCCGGCGCGGGAACCGGGGCTGCTCGAGCTGGCGGCGCGGCTCGGCGACAACATCGACCTGATCCTCGCCGAGGGGTTCCAGGGCGTCGCGACGCCGTACCTGCTGCTGCTCGGCCCGGGCGACGCGCGCTCGCCCCGCGAGGACGCCGGCGAACTGCTCGGCGTCATCTCGACGGACGGCGAGGCGACGCCGCTGGCACGGGACAACCCGGCGGAAGTCGCGCGCTACATCATGGACTGGCTCGCGGCGCGCGACCCGGCGCAGGACGCCCTCGACCGCGCGATGCGCGAGGCCGAGGCGTTTCACGGGCACATCTGCCCGGGCCAGGTGCTCGGCGTGCGGCTGGCGCTGCTGGGCTGCCGCGCGGTGGGGATCGAGCAGCCGAAGCGGTCGAAGCAACTGATCGCCTGGGTGGAGGTGGACCGCTGCGGCGCCGACGCGGTGCAGACGGTAACGGGCTGCCGGCCGGGGAAGCGCACGCTGAAACTGGTGGACTACGGCAAGCTCGCGGCGACCTTCCTCAATACGGAGACGGGTTACGCCGTGCGCGTCGTGGCGCGCGCGGACTCGCGCGAGCGGGCGGCGGCGCTCTACCCGCACCTCGACCGGCGAGAGGCGCAGATGGCGGCCTATCGCGCGCTGCCGGACGAGGCGCTGTTCACGGTGCAAGAGGTGAGCGTCGAGGTGGGCGCATACGACCGGCCGGGCAAGCCCGTCGAGCGGGTGGTCTGTGTGGTGTGCGGCGAAGAGGTGAACGACCACCGGCAGGTCGAGGGCGACGACGGGCCGATGTGCCGCGCCTGCGCCGGCGGCGCGTACTATCGCCCCGTCGGGGAGGACGACCGGGTGCGTGCGCCATGGTGAAGGCGGTGCGGCTGACGGCGGACACGGCGTCGCTCCTCGACCCGGACGCGCGCGCGTGGGCGGCCCTCGGGCCGCAGCGGGTGACGCTGTCATCGACACCGCTCGCGCTCCAGCCTTCGGAGTACATGCAGAACAAGTGGAAGTCGTTGCAGCACGGACTGACGCCCGACGTGCGGGTACGGGCGGCGCACAACGGTGAGGCGATCTTCTTCCGCCTGGAGTGGGACGACGCGACGGACGACAGCGACCCGGACGATATGGCGAACTTCCCGGACCAGGCGGGCGTGATGCTGCCGATCAAGGACGACGCGCCGATCGCGGAGATGGGGTTGCCCGCGCAGCCGGTGAATATGTGGCTGTGGCGCGCGGACATCGAGACGCCGTTTTACGTCACGGCGACGGGCCGCGGCACGACGGTGCGCCACGCCGAGACGCCGCTCTCGGGGCACGGGTCGTGGGCCAACGGGACGTGGCGCGTCGTCATCGCGCGGCCGTTCCGGGTCAGCCTGCCGGCGGAGTACGTGGTGCCGCTGGCGCCCGGGATGACGCACAAGTGCACCTTCGCGGTCTGGCAGGGGTCGAACAAGGAGCGCGCGGGACTGAAGGCGTATCATGCGGTGTGGGAGCCGCTGGAGATCGACGCATGACCGCGGAGACCATCGAGGAGATCGGCGACGCGGATGCGGCGCGCAGCGAGGTGTACGCGGCGCTGGCGGACGCGATCGAGTTCCCGAGCGTGGAGTTTCACGCGGACGTGAGCACCGGCGCGTTCGCCGCCGGTATCGAGGCGCTCGTCGGCGCGCTGCCGTACGCGCTGGCGCAGCCGCCGGACTACGCGGCGCTGGTGGACGACGGTGGCTACGTCGACTTCCAGGCGGAGTACATCCGCCTGTTCGACGTCGGCACGGTGCGGCCGCCGTGTCCCCTGTACGGGGGCGAGTGGACGGGCGCGCGCAAGCAGGCGATGGAGGAGACGCTGCGCTTCTATCGCTTCTTCGGGATGAAGGTCGATGAGGCGGCGCGCGAGCTGCCGGACCACATCACGGTGGAGCTGGAGTTCCTGCAGGTGATGGCGTTCACGGAGGGGCTGGCGCGGGCGCGTGGCGGCGATGCGGCGCCGCTCCTGCGCGCCGAGCGCGACTTCCTCGCGCGGCACCCGGGGCGCTGGTGGCCGCAGCTCACGCGCAAGCTCGCGTCGTGCACACCGTCGCCGTTCTACGCGGCGCTGGCATCGCTAATCGACAGTGTGCTGGCGGCGGACCTGGCGTACGTCAAGACGCTGCTGGCAGCGTAGGGGCGCGCGAATCCCGGGCTGCGGCGAAGCTTCGTCACCAAGGCGGGGGCCGCACGAGGGCGGGTCGGGGCGCGTGGCGCTCGGATGACGTAGGCGCGCAAGGCGCCGTGCCCTACTGCTGGGCAGGGTGCCCCGGCGGGGAACGGAGCTGAAGCTCCTTCGCTACGACGATGGGGGCGCCCGGCGGCGGCAGCGTACGCATGTCCCTGCGGAGCGGATCGGGGAGTGTGGCGCTCGGGCGACGTAGTGGCACAAGGCGTTGTGCCCCTACGTGTGATGTGTGCGGGGACTGGCGCGCCCTGCGGGTGGCCGACCGGCGCCGCGATGGCACAATCCCTTGTGCCCGTGCGTGCGATGTGCCCGGGTGCGTACCGCCGCTCAGTCCTTCGGGCGGAGGGAGGGCGGCACCTTCAGGAATCCATAGGCCTGCGCGGTGAAGAGCGGGCGCGAAAGGCGGATGCCCACCTTCAGCCGGCGGCGCAGCATCGCCGTATAGGGGTTCGCCTTCGCGACGAGCGTCTCGGTCTGGAGCTTGAGCGGGCCGGTGATGGTGCCGTCGACGCCCGGCTCGATGCCGCCGCGGATCGTGATGCCGCCGGCCGCGAAGACGAGCGTGACGTCGGCCATGGGCTCCGTCGAGCGGATGCCGAGCCTGCCGTGGATGCGGGCGGCTGCATCGGCCTTGCGCGGCTCGGCGGCGACGACGGCCTCGATGTGCTGCTTGAGCAGCGTGGCGAGGACGTTGCCGTCGGTGCCCTCGGCGAGCGTGACCGCGAAGGGTGCGGCTGGGACCGCGGCCGCCGCCGGGGTCGTAGTGTCGTCCATCGTCATCCTCCCGCCGCGCCGGCTGCGGCGACCTTCTCGATCTCGACCTTCTGGGCGCGGGGCGTGTGGCTGGGCTGGCCATGGATCGGCCGGAAGCTGAGGTGGCCGTAGCCGCCGAGCATGTGCAGCGGCTTGAAGGCGCCGGCGACGATGGTCTGGCTGCTGTTCCAGCCCGCGAACTGGTACGGCTCCCACGCATGGTAGATGATCGCCTGGCCGGGCTGCACGGCGGGCGTGGGCTTGGCGTGCACCCGGTAGCCGCCGACGTCGTTGTGGACCCATACCAGATCGTGGTCGCGGATGTCGCGTTCGAGGGCGTCGCGGTCGCTCATGTAGAGCACGGGCTCGCCGCGCTGGAGGTTGAGCAGCGTCTTGTTGGCGCGGAAGATCGCGTGGATGCTGTGGCGCGTGTGGCCGCCCGTGACCTCGATCGGGTAGTCGCCGCCGGTCTTTGGGTTCTCCTTGTGGACGGGGAGGCCCTCGCCGGCGTCAAGGTACCAGGGGTGGTCGAGGTAGAACTGCTGGCGGCCCGTGAGGGTGGGCCAGGGCTCCTTGTTCTCGACGAACCACTTGAGCGGCGCGAGCGCCTGGCCGTCCTCGAAGTCGGAGCAGATCGCGGTGATCGGGCCGTAGCTGCCGGGGGTCTTGACGCGGACGGCGCCCTTCGCCGCGATCTCGGACCAGCGCGTGCCGCTCAGCGGCTGCGACATGCTGATCGAGACGTCGAGGGCCTTCGTGCCGTCGCCTTCGTTGAACTCGCCGTTCATGCTCCAGTTGTCGTAGAAGTGCGCCGGGTCGTGGGTCTGGCCGCGGGCGTCGGTGTACGTGCCCTCCTCGCGCTGGCGGGCGCGATCCTGCAGCCGCTGGGCGAGACGCGCCATGATATCGAACTCGCTGAGCGATTCGTAGAGTGGCTCGACCGCCTCGTCGCCGACGCAGATGTAGGGGACGAGCGACTGGCAGAACTTGACGCCGGCCTTCTCGTGCCAGCCAGCGGCGGGGAGGATGATGTCCGCCTGCATGGCGGAGCTGGACATGCGGAACTCCCACGTCGCGATCATCTCCAGGCTCTCCCAGAGGTTCTGGCGGATGATGTGGGGCGCGGGCCAGCGGCGGAGCGGATTCATGCTCGTGTAGAGCATCATCCTCGGCTTGGGGCCGACGGGCATCCAGTTGTTGTCGAACGCCTCCTTCGCGTAGTCGGCGACGGGGTGCGGCAGGGCCGGGTCGTGGAACGCCTGGTTGTTGACGACGTCGCGGTAGCCGGCGTCGTGGGCGTACAGCCAGGCCATCGTCGGCGCGCTGCTCGACATCTGCTTGGACATCGTCTTCATGATGTTCTCGACGTCGCGGACCTTGGGCCGCTGGCCGGGCGCGGGTGCCTGGCCGATGAAGGCGAGCTGACCCTTGTCGTAGTTCAGCGGCAGGTTCCACCAGGCGCCGATGCGGAGGCCGCCGCCCTGCTTGCCGGTGTGGCCGGCGAGCGCGGAGATCAGGATCATCGAGCGCTGGAAGAGGTCCATGTGGTAGTGCTTGCAGGCGCCCCAGGAGGCGAAGATGGAGGCGGCGTTCGCCCGCGCGAAGTCGCGCGCAACCTTGCGCACGGTGTCGGCGTGGAGGCCGGTGATGCGCTCGACCTGGTCGGGCGTGTAGTCGCGCAACTCGTCGCAGAGCCGCTCCCAGAGCGGGCGCACGCTGACGGTGCGGCCGTCGTGCAGCGCCACGTCGTAGCGGCCCTCGAGGGCGGGGCGGAGGCCGCCGAGGGCGATGGAC
Organism: Chloroflexota bacterium; assembly: GCA_028872875.1. Classification (GTDB taxonomy): domain Bacteria; phylum Chloroflexota; class Dehalococcoidia; order DSTF01; family JACRBR01; genus JADMII01. The sequence continues at coordinate 21,099 of JAGWOC010000046.1, forward strand.
GCCGTGGCATGGCCCATGCTGCCGGGCGCTTCGACGATGGCGCGCGTGGCCTCGTCCCAGAAGTAGAAGATGGCATCGTTGCCGCCGGCGGTGACGTCGGACTGGCGCAGGAAGCGGCCGTCGTCCTCGCGCACGAGCAGCGGCAGGTCGGTCTGCTCCTTCACGTAGTCGGGCTTGTAGAGGTCCTCATCGATCATCACCTTCGCCATGCCGAGCGCGAGGGCGGCGTCGGTGGCGACGCGCAGGTTGAGCCAGAGGTCGGCGTGCATGGCGGTGGGGCTGTAGTCGGGCGCGACGAGCACGACCTGCGCGCCCTTGTAACGCGCCTCGAGCATGAAGTGGACGTCGGGGATGCGGGTGTAGGCGGGGTTGCCCAGCCAGATCATGATGTAGTCGGAGTTGCAGTAGTCGTCGGACGTGCCGTCGGTGTTGAACAGCCCCCAGGTCTGGATGGCGCCCATCGGCAGGTCGCCGACGCTCGCCCATTCGTCGAGCGACGTGGTGCCGATGAGGTCCATCAGGCGGAACTGCGCCGGGGTGCCGGGGCCGAAGTCGATATTGGTGGTGCCCATGTCGTAGACGATGGATTCGGGGCCGTCGGTGGCGGCGACGTCGAGCACCTTGTCGGCGATCTCGGTGAGGGCGTCATCCCAGGAGATGCGCTCCCACTTGCCGGAGCCGCGGGGGCCGACGCGGCGCAGCGGATACTTGATGCGCGTGGCGTCGTACATCAGGTCGGAGTAGACCATGCCCTTCTGGCAGCCGCGCGGGTTGAAGTCGGGCAGGTGGTCGCCGGAGGCCTCGTAGATGGTGTTCTGCTCCTCGCGCCAGACGATGCCGTCCTTGACGAAGAGGTTGAGAGTGCAGGCGGCGATGCAGTCGGCCTGGTTGCACGTGCCCTTGACGACGCGGTCCCAGCTCCACTGCTCGCGATACAGCGACTCTGTCGAGATGTAGGGTTCGCCGGCAGCGCCGCTGCCGTCCGCCGGACGGCCCGTCTGCGATGAGAGGCGCTTGCGCCGCGTGGCGGGTGACGTGCGGACGGCCTGAACCATGACTCCTCCTCGGGCGAGGGAAGCCGGGGTCACCGACCTTATACGGCGCACGTGGCGGCCAGCGGTAGGGCCATACGCACTGTCCTTCCGGCACTGGGCCCGCAGGGACGCGAGGAGGAGAGTGAGAGCCATGCAGCGGGTGTGGGCAGTGATGGCGCGCATGCACACGGGTGGCGCGGCCCGGGGCGGAGGGACAGGCCATTGAGACCGAGAACTCAGGGGCCGAATGGCCCTGCCATGCTTATTCTAGCATTCGCTAGATTAAGCACGCATCCGTCGCGGGCGCCCGAGCACGAGAGGGAAAGACGATGACGATGACCCAACGGCCGGCGAAGCGGAAGATACAGGCTCCGGTCGCGAGCGCGGCCCCACGGCGTCGCCATGCCGTATCGGGGCCGGCGGAGGATGCGTATCGCGAGCGTCTGAAGTGGTCGAAGTGGACGTGGGGAAGCCATTGCGTCGACTGCTACCCGAGCAACTGTCCGTTCCGCGTCTATGTCGGCAAGGACGGCGAGGTGTGGCGGGAAGAGCAGGCGGGCACGTACGGCACGGTGGAGGAAGGCGTGCCGGACTTCAACCCGGCCGGCTGTCAGAAGGGCGTGTCGTGGCACCGCCTGCTGACGGGCAAGGAGCGCGTGCTGAAGCCGCTCAAGCGCGCCGGCGCGCGCGGCTCGGGCAACTGGCAGGAGGTCTCCTGGGACCAGGCCCTGACGGAGATCGCGGACCACATCATCGATGCCGTGCAGGAGCAGGGGCCGGAGTCGGTGATCCGCATCGGCGAGCCGGCGGAGGGCGGGACGCAATCGCTGATTTACGGCAGCGCGGTGGTCAACCAGATCGGCGGCACGGTGACAGACGTGCAGGCCGAGATCAACGACTTCTCACCGGGGATCTACATCACCTTCGGGAAGTTTGACCCGGCCGCGAGCTGCGACGACTGGTTCCACACGGACCTGATGCTCTGCTGGCAGATCAATCCGGCGTACACGTCGATCCCCTGGTACCACTTCATCGCCGAGGGGCGCTACCGGGGCGCCGAGGTGGTGGTGGTGGCGCCGGACTTCAACCCGACGGCGCCGCACGCGGACTACTACGTGCCGGTGCGCATCGGCTCCGATGTCGCGCTGGCGAACGCGATGTGCCAGGTGATCATCGAAGAAGGGCTGATGCATACGCAGTTCGTGCGCGAGCAGACGGACCTGCCGCTCCTGGTGCGCACGGACAATCAGCGCTTCCTGCGCGCGAGCGACGTCGATGGCGGCCGCGACGACCAGTTCTACTGGTTCGACGAGAAGTCGGGCGCGGTGGTCGAGGCGCCACGGGGCACGCTGGCGCTGGGGAAGCGGCGGCCTGCGCTCGAAGGGGTGTACAAGGCGAAGCTCAAGGGCGGCAAGACGGTCAGCGTGACGCCGGCGTTCGCGCTGCTGAAGAAGATGCTCGACACCGATTACACGCCGGAAAAGGCGCAGCAGATCTGCGGCGTGAGCCCTGACCTGGTCCGCACCATCGCGCGGAAGGCGGCGACGAAGCGCACGCGCATGCTGATGGGGTGGAACTCGGGCAAGTACTACCACGGCGACCTGATGGAGCGCGCGATGATGCTCGTCCTGGCCCTGACGGGCAACTGGGGCAAGAAGGGCACCGGCGCGCGGTCGTGGGCGGTGGGGATGTTCGACGGCCAGTTCTTCGCGCCCAACAAGCCGATGCCCGGCCAGGAGATCACCGCGCAGGCGATGGCAGGCAGCGCCGCGATGTTCGACGCGCTCCGCAAGGAAGACCCGACGATGACGGACGAGATGCTGGGGCACGAGATGTCGTACCGCGGCGCCGCCATGGGCGGCACCGTGCCGCCGGCGTTCTTCTGGTACTACCACTGCGGCTATCGCGAGATCTGGAACAAGAAGACCTGGGGCGATGTCGGCATGAAGCGCACCTTCGACGAGTACTTCCAGGAGGCGCTCGACAAGGGCTGGTTCAACGGCACGGTGCAGCCGGCGGCGACGCAGGAGCCGCGCGTCATCTTCGAGGTCGGCTCGAACCTGCTGCGGCGCCAGCGCGGCGGCCAGAACATGCTGCTGCGCAACCTCTGGCCCAAGCTCAGTTGCATCATCAGCATCGACTGGCGGATGAGCACGACCGCGCTGTGGGCGGACTACGTGCTGCCGGCGGCGCACCACTACGAGAAGCCGAACTTCTGCTACTCGAGCCCGCACATCATGCACCTGACGTTCTCGGACAGGGCGGTGCCGCCGCGCGGCGAGTCGAAGGAGGAGTTCGAGATCGCGGTGCTGCTGGCGCGGAAGATCGAAGAGCGGGCGAAGGCGCGGAAGTTCGTCGAGTACAAGGATGGGCACGGGATGCCGCACCGGCTCGACGACATCGCCTCGAAGATCACGCTGAACGGCTACTACGACAGCTCCGACAAGGTGCTGGACGAAATGGTGCGGGACAGCGTGGTGATGGGGAACCTGCCCGAGGGCACGACCCTCGACACCATGCGCGAGCAGGGCTACGTGCGCTTCACGGGGTGGGGGATGTCGCCGATGGCGATCGGCCAGGCGTCGGACATCAAGGAAGACGAGACGCACGCACCGTTCCGCTGGCACACGGAGAAGAAGATGCCGTTCCCGACGCTGACGCGGCGGGCGCAGTTCTACATCGACCACGACTGGTTCCTCGAGGCCGGCGAGCAGTTCGCGGTGCACAAGGAGACGCCGGCGCAGGGCGGCGACTACCCGTTCCACCTGACGAGCGGCCACCCGCGCTGGTCGATCCACTCGATGAACATGACGAACCGCGTGATCCTGAACACGCACCGCGGGCACCCGTTCTGCTACATGAACACGACCGACGCCGAGCAGCGCGGCCTCGCGGACGACGAGGTCGTCGAGCTTTACAACGACATGGGCACGATGAACGTCGCGCTGCGGGTGGCGCCTTCGGTGCGGCCCGGGCAGCTCATCATCTACAACGGCTTCGAGCCGTACCAGTTCGAGGAGTGGCACGACCCCGCGAACGTCGAGCCGGGGATGGTGAAGTGGCTCGCGTTCGCCGGCGGTTACGGGCACCTGCGGTACCGCGGCATCCACTGGCAACCGATCCCGATCGACCGGGCGATCCGGCTGGATGTGAGAAAGATCGAAGCGGCAAAGGAGGCAGTCTGAGCATGCTGGTGAAGAAAGTCCCCAATGTGACCGCCCTGCTCGACCCGGGCGCCAAGGCGTGGCAGAAGGTGGGCCGGGAGGTCGTCGACCTCTATGGCATGCCGGTCCACCTCCAGACGTCGCGCTACGTCCGGACGGTGTGGGCGGACAAGTTGATCGGCAAGGTGCGTGCCGTCTCGGTCCGCGCGGCGCACGACGGCGAACGCGTCGCCGTGCAGATGGAGTGGAACGACGAGGCGAAGAACACGGAGTTCGCCGAGCGCAAGTTCCCGGACGCGGCCGCGGTGGTCTTCGCGGGCAGCGCGGACGCGCCGCTCGTGACGTTCGGCGCTGCTGACAAGCCAGTGAATGCGTGGTACTGGCGGGCGGACCTCGCGGAGGGGGAGAACCTCGTCGCGCACGGCCTGGGCACGGACCGCAAGACCGACGACGCGCCGATCGCAAGCCGGGCGCAGTGGGAGGACGGGCGCTGGACCGTCGTGCTGAGCCGGCCGCTGAAGGTGAAGGGCGCGGAGAACGTGAAACTCAGCGCTGGCAAGTCGGTCAAGGTGGGGTTCACGGTCTGGGAGGGCGAGAACCAGGAGCGCGGAGACCTGCGCTCGTACTCGCGCCAGTGGCGTGAGCTGACGCTGGAAGCATAGGAGGCACGCCATGGCGAAGAACGGGAGATCAGGCAACGGCGCAACGGCCACCGCGGCGAAGGGTCACCACCAGGTCGCGATGGTGTTCGACCTGAACAAGTGCATCGGCTGCCAGACGTGCTCGGTCGCGTGCAAGACGCTGTGGACGCGCGACGAAGACACGGACTACATGTGGTGGATGACCGTCAACACCCAGCCGGGGCGGGGCTGCCCGATGGACTGGGAGCAGATGGGCGGCGGCTACCGCGAGGGGGTGCCGCAGGCGGGGCTGCTGCCGACGCGCGAGGAGTTCGGCGGCGGCTGGGACTTCAACTACGACGAGGTGTTCTACCAGGGGAAGGGGAACACGGTCCACCTGCAGCCGGTGGGGAAGAAGCCGACGTGGGGGCCGAACTGGGACGAGGACCAGGGGGCCGGCGAGTACCCGAACGCGTACTACTTCTACATGCCCAGGCTGTGCAACCACTGCACGCACCCGGCGTGCGTGGAGGCGTGCCCGCGGGGGGCGATGTACAAGCGGCCGCAGGACGGCATCGTGCTGCGGGACGAGGAGCAGTGCCGGGGCTTGCAGTTCTGTGCCGAGGCCTGCCCGTACAAGAAGATCTACTTCAACTACGCGCGCAAGGTGAGCCAGCACTGCATCATGTGCTTCCCGCGGCTGGAGCAGGGGGTGGCGCCGGCGTGCGCGCGGCAGTG
>JAGWOC010000114.1 GCA_028872875.1 Chloroflexota bacterium
GCCGAAGGTGAACAGATGCAGGATCGAGCACCCGGGCGACACTGGCGTGAGCACGATCGTGGCGAGCAGCCCAGAGTTCGCCGTGGAACCGCCAACGGACGTGCACGCGAGGGTCACCCCTGCCCCATCCCTGTCATGCTGCGGTGGCAGACAGAACGCGGTCTGTCCGAGCACCGTGCCCGTTGCGCTGGCGTTGCTGAAGGTGAACAGCGTCGGATCCCAGCGCAAGTGAAGGTTGTAGCCGTTGTACGGGTCCACTGCGGTCCCCTGCGCCACGATCGGCACCTGGAGCTTGCCGGCGACGAGGGACGGCGTGCCAACGGCCAGCGTCGGGCCGGTGCCGGTCGCCGTCACGCCGTGCGGCGCGCCGACCAGGATGACCGTGGCGGCGGCGAGCGTCGCGGCGGCGACCAACGCCGGGATCATGAGCCTGTGCATGCCGCTCCCCCTTCCCCTCGCGTCCGCCCGGGCGCAGATGGGCACGCGCCGGCGGATCATTCGGTGGGGATACCGGAAGGTGGCGATCATACGATGGATCGCTCGCCATGTGAAGTGCCCAAGCGCCCAAAGTTTCGGAGGTTGCAAAACTCTCACGGCCGCACGACAGCGCCAGATCTGCTATCATTTCGACAGTCGAAAGGCGGTTTTTCCGTGCAGGCGACGCGTCAGGAGATCCTCGACTACCTGCGGCGCCACGGCCACGCCAGCGTGCGGGAGCTTGGCGGGCAGCTCCGCCTCACCCCCACCGGCATCCGCCAGCACCTGACGGTGCTCGAGCGCGACGGGCTCGTGGAGTCGCGCGAGGAGCGCGGGCACGTCGGCAGGCCAGCGCTGGTGTACCGGCTGACGGCCGTCGGCGACGCCCTCTACCCGAAGCGGTACGAGGCGCTGGCGAACGCGCTGATCGAGGAGGCACGAGGGCTGCTCGGCCCGGACGCGCTGCAGAAGCTCATGAAGAAGGTGGCGGCGCGCTTCGCGCAGCCCTACCTGGTGCGCCTCGAGGGCAAGGCGCCGCCGGAGCGCGCGGCGGAAGTGACCCGGATCATCCAGGAGCGGGGCTCGCTCGCGGAGTGGACGCGCGAGGGCGATGACTTCCTGATCCGGCAGCAGACGTGCCCGTTTCCTGGCGTGGCGACGAAGAACAGCGCGGTGTGCGCGCTCGAGGTTGAGTTCGTCCGCCGGCTCGCCGGCGCCGACGCGCGCCTGACGACGAGCCTGCTGCGTGGCGACGGCGCCTGCACGTACCGGATCCGCGCCGGACGTCCCTGGCCGCGCAACGGCGCCGCCTGACGCGCGCGCCGCTCGCCATCGACATAACGCGTCGCCGACAGCACCACCGTCTCGCTCCATCCGCCTACGATGTCCAGATCGCTGTCGCGCGCCTGCGGCGGCGTGCGTATAATGGCGCGAGCGGCGGTCAGGGCACGGGCGCCGCGCCAGCCTTCATCTCCCATCCATCGCACCGTGGCGGCGCATCTCCTCCGGGATGTTGCGCCGGTCCTGTTGCGGGCAGATGCGCGGCGCGGATGAAGCGATGGCGCGCGCTCCACAGGAGAGGGGCGCAGGGAGGGATATGGCCGTCCGGACGTGGGTGGGCCGTTTTACGGTCGTCGACGGGCGCGTGCAGGAGGAAGGGCCGTGGCTCGGCTCACTGATCCGGCAGCGCGACGACGACGAGCCGGATGAGCTGTACATCCTCATCGAGCCGGCGGCGCCGGGGCGCGACGAGTACACGTCGCAGCTCGTCGACGTCATCGCGCGGTTGTACCAGAAGGACCCGTTGTCGCTGACGGGCGCGCTCGTGCGGTCGCTGAAGGCGGCGCACGAGCATCTGCGTGACTGGAACCTCAAGAGCCTCAAGGAGCATCGGGTCGGCGCCGGCGCGAGCTGCCTGACGCTGCGCGGCGCCGACGCGTACCTGGCGCAGGTCGGCCCGAGCCTCGCGTACGTGCGTGCCGGGGACGGCGGCTTCCGCCGCATCACGGCGCCGGGCGGCGGCTTCGACGACGCGCTCGGCATCGCCGACCGGTTCGAGCCACAACTGACGCGGCTGGCGCTGGCGCCGGGCGACCTCGTCCTGCTGGCATCCACCGCGCTGGACGGCATCGCGCCGGCCGACCACGTGCGGCGGATCCTCGACGAGGGCGCGGACGCGGCGTTGCGGGAGCTGTACCTGCTGTGCCGCGACCAGCCGCAGTTCTCGCTGCTGCTGCTCTCCTGCTTCGAGCAGGAGATGGAGGACCCGCCGGAGTATCTGACGCGGGCCGGCGCCGCCCGCGGAGGTGCGCCGGATGACGAGGGGCTCGCCGGGCCGGCCGTCGGCGAGGCGGCACTGGAGCCGGCGATCGATGACGTGGCGCCGGAGCGGGCGATGGCGTCGCTGGCCGCGGGCGGCTTCGACCTGCCGCGCCGCCCCGTCGCCGAGCAGGTGCGCGAGATCACGGCATCGACAGCGCCGCCGCCGGTGGCGGGCGTCCGGCTGCGGGGCGAGGGTGCGGGCCCGCACTACCGGCGCACGACGGGCGCGGGGATCGTGCCGCAGGTGCGAGTGCCGAAGCTCGCGGTGTTCGGCGTCATCGTGCTGGTGTTGCTCGGGCTTGTCGCGTGGTGGACGATCCCGGGCTCGGTGGCGCAGAACCGCGAGCAGCGCTTTACGGCGATGGTCGCGGCGGCGCGCACCGCGAACGCGCAGGCGCAGGCGACGGGTGACCCGGGGGTCAAGCGGCAGATGCTGACGGCGGCGCAGTCGAGCCTGGCCGACGCGGCGAAGATCCATCCGGACAACGGCGAGGTGAAGGCGCTGGAGACGGACGTCGCGTCGTCGCTCGCGGCGCTCGATGCGGTGTATGAGATCAAGAGCTGGACGACGATCGCGGATCTCGCGCAGTCGGTCACGGGTTCGCTCTCCATCACGCGCTCGGTTGTCGGCGGGACGAACGCGTACTTCCTCGACGCGAAGGGGCACCGGGTGCTGCGGCTGGCGCTCGACGGGAAGTCGCCGCCCGAGACGATCCTGCAAGACGGCACGCTCGCGGGCATGGCGACCGCGGCGCGGCCCGTGCAGATCGCGTGGTCGGAGCAGAGCGGGTCGCTGGTCATCATCGACGACAAGCGGCAGGCGTTCGCGTACTTCCCGGGCAAGGGCACGCTGCCGATGACGGTGCGCGGCGCCTCGTCCCTGGGTTCGGTGGACGCGATCACGGCAGCGGCCGGCAACCTGTACGTGCTGGACGTGAAGGACAACCAGGTATGGCGCTATCTCCCCGGGCAGGGCGGATTCGACAGCGAGCGCACGGGGCTGCTGGACCCGACAAACCTGCAGAACGCGACGGAGATCGCTGTCGGGCAGGATGTGTACGTGCTCGACACGAAGCTCGGGATCCGCCGCTTCGTCGGGAAGGCGGAGACGCCGTTCACGCTCGCGGGTATCGACACGCCGCTGGTGTCGCCGGGTTCGCTCTCGGTGCTTCCGGGCTCGAATCGGCTGGTGGTGGCGGACCGCGGGAACAAGCGCGTCGTCATCGCGTCGGCCGATGGCCAGTTCCTGCGGCAGATCGTCAGCCCGGCGTTCACGGACCTGCGGGCGGTAGCGGTGGATGAGGGGAAGAACATCATTTACGTGCTGAACGGGGACACGCTGATGCAGGCGCCGTTCCCGCCCTGAGCGGCGCGCGGTAGTGACGCCTGAGATCTCGCGGTCCCACGGGATCATCATCCGGATGTTCACACGCGAACACCGGCCGCCGCACTTTCACGTTCAGTACTGCGCGCACAAGGCGGTCTTCACGATCGCGCCCACTGGAGTTAGCCCGCGGCGAGCTGCCGCCGCGGGCACGCAGACTTGTTGTAGAATCGGCGAACGAGCACGTTGCGGACCTGCTCGATGACTGGGAGCGCTCTGAGCACCACGTGCCGCTGCGGCCGATCGCTCCACTGGAGTAAGACGATTGAAGACGCACCGAGCGACCGGGCTGGAGCAAGTCACGGCCGTCCGCGTGATCTCGCCGTACACGCTCGAAGTCACGTTCGACGACGGGGTCGTCCGCCGCGTCGACCTGAGCGTCGAACTGTGGGGCGAGGTGTTCGAACGGCTCAAGGATCCGGAGTTCTTCGCGCGCGTGGAGGTCGACGAGGAGGCCGGCACCGTCGTCTGGCCGAACGGCGCCGACCTCGCTCCGGAGTTCCCGTACCAAGCGGGCGTGCAGATCGCTCCATGAACCTGTTCCATCGCTGGTACTGCAACTCCCGGGGCTGGGCGCGCGCGCTGCAGGACGAGATGATGCCCGCCGTGCTGCGCGGGCTCGACCTCGGCGGCGACGTGCTGGAACTCGGCCCGGGACCCGGGCTCAGCACCGACTGGCTCCGTACGCGCGTGCCGCACGTCACGTCGATCGAGATCGACCCGAGGCTCGCCGCGTCGCTGCGCCGGCGGCTCGAGGGCACGAACGTGACGGTCGTCGAGGGCGACGCGAGCGCGATGCCGTTTCCGGACGCGTCGTTCAGCGCGGCGGTGTGCTTCACGATGCTGCATCACGTGCCGGCGGCGCGTCAGGACGCGCTGCTGGCGGAGACCGCGCGCGTGCTGCGGCCAGGCGCGCCGTTCGCGGGCGCGGACAGCACGCCGAGTCTGCTGTGGAACATGTACCACGTCTTCGATGACCGCAACCCGGTGGACCCGAACACGTTCGCCGACCGGCTCGCGCGGGCGGGCTTCGCGCAGATCATCGTGCAACACGGCAGGCGCGGGGGGTTTAGCTGGCGGGCGCGGACAATGAGCGGCATCCGGACATAACAAGCCTTGAACTACATGCCATAGTATGGTACATAGTTCGCGTGGCCGCT
>JAGWOC010000047.1 GCA_028872875.1 Chloroflexota bacterium
TGGACGAGCATCCGGGCGATGACCTCGGAGTCGCTGCCGGTCGTGAACGTGACGCCTTCGCGCACGAGGTCATCGCGCAGGACGGCGGCGTTGACGATGTTGCCGTTGTGGCCGAGGGCGAGCTCGCCGTTGGGGCCGCTGACGCGGAACGGTTGCGCGTTGCAGGCGCTGCTGGAGCCGGTCGTCGAATAGCGGGTGTGGCCGATCGCGAAGCGGCCGGGCAGGTAGCTCAGGTCGTCCTCATCGAAGACCTGGGAGACGAGCCCCATGCCGGTCTTCAGGTAGAGCGTGCGCGAGTTGGCTGTAGCGATGCCGGCGCTCTCTTGCCCGCGATGCTGCAGGGCGTAGAGGCCGAAGAACGTGATCCTGGCGACATCTTCGTCCGGCGCGTAGACGCCGAAGACGCCGCAGGCCTCGTGCAGCGTTGGGAGCACAACACCTCCTGCCCTAAGGGCAGTGCTCCGCGGAAGGGACGGCCGCGTGACCCCTCTGGGAAGGTATGGTACCAGCCGGCCGGCCGGCCGGCAATCTCAGACGGCGGGCGGGGCGGACGGCGGCGCCTTGCCCGAGGTTGGATGTTGGACGGGCGCGACGCCGCGGGGTGCCGGTTACAATTCCCCACGATGCAGCCGGGTTTCCCGCTTCTCGCTTCCCGCTTCGTACCTCCAACCTCCATTGGCCCTGGGGCCTACCGATGAAGGTCCTGTTCCTGCTGCACCAGGGGAACATGTACTCGGGCGGGCAGGGCGTGTACACGGCGCAGGTGACGCGCGAGCTGGCCGCGCTGGGGCACGAGGTTCACCTGGTGGCCGGGCCGCCGTGGCCGGACACCGACCCGGCGGTGACGGTGCACCGCGTGCCGTCGTATAGCGTGTACCGGCTGCTCGAGACGTCGCGCATGTTCTTCTACGGGCGGCCGGCGGCGCGCTTCTTCGAGCCGCTCAACTTCTACGAGCTGGCGTCGAGCCGCGCCGGGCAGTTCTCGGTGATGTCGGCGTTTAGCTGGCGGGCGTTCGCGCGCTGGCGCGAGTTGCAGCGCGCGCACCGCTTTGACATCGTGCACGACGTGCAGGTGCTGGGGTACGGGTCGCTGATGATCCACGCCTCCGGCATGCCGATGGTGGCGAACATCCACCATCCCCTCTCGATCGACCGGCTGAACCAGATCCAGCAGGCACGGGGGACGCGGATGAAGGTGCGGAAGGCGATGTTCTATCCGTTCTTCATGCAGGAGCTGGTGGCGCGGCGGATGGACCGGATCATCACGGGATCGCACAACTCGCGCGCATCCGTGCAGCGCGCCTTTCGCCTGCGGGACGGCCAGATCGCGACGATCCACGACGGCGTCGACACACGCGTCTTCCGGCCGCTGGAGGTGCCGAAGCGGCCGCGCTCCGTGCTGTTCGTCGGCAACAGCGACGACCGCAACAAGGGCGCGCGCTACCTGCTGGAGGCGGCAAGGGTCCTGCTAGACCGCGGCATCGACTTCCACCTGACGTTCAAGGACCGGCTCAACGCGGAGATGGCGCCACAGATGATCCGGGAGCTGGGCATCGGCGACCGGGTGACGTTCCTGGGACGGCTGCCCGTCGAAGAGCTGGTGCGGCTGTACAACGAGCACGACGTGCTGGTGTCACCGTCGCTGTACGAGGGCTTCGGGCTGCCGGCGGCGGAGGCGATGGCGTGCGGCACGCCCGTCGTGGCGACGACGGCGGGCGCCTTCCCGGAGACGGTCGAGGCGGGCGTGACAGGCGTGCTCGTGCCGCCCGGCGACGCGCGGGCGCTGGCGGATGCGGTCGGGGCGCTGCTGGAGGACCCGGGGCGGCGAAGGGCGATGGGTGCGGCGGGCGCTCGGCGTATGGCGGAGCGGTTCTCGTGGCGCGCGTGCGCGGAGAAGACGGCGGCGCTGTATGAGGACGTGCTGGCGGCGCGCCGCGCAGGCCGCGCGACGGCAGAGAGCGGGCAGTAACAGACGACGGACGACAGACGAGGCGCGACCCTTCCGCGCCGGTGAGACGCAGCGACGGGAGCCCGGGCTCCGCCTCCGTCGCGCTGGGTGGCGACGCTAGTCGTCGGCGGGCGGCTCGATGGGGGTCGTGACGAGGGCGCGGCCGATCCAGAACGAAATGTAGAGCGCGCCCAGGAAGCCGGCGGTCACGGGGAGCGCCAGCGCGAGGTAGGACTTCTTCAGCACGCCGATGAGAAAGGCGATCCCGGTCACCACGCTGACCGCGCAGATGATCATGCCGTAGGTGTGCGAGCGCTCGGCTCCCATCGCAAGCTCTCCTTTGGGTCGCTGCCGGTATGCCCGGCGTTATATCAGGCTGCCGGTCGGGTCGCAACGCGCGGCGGTGCCGGGGGTGGGAGGCGGGAGATACAAGGTAGGGAAGTGGGCGGTGGGATGGGGGCGGCAGCAGCGAAACCCGGCGTGCGGTGGGGCGGACAGGTCTGAAGACCTGTCCTTACGGGGGCGTGGCGGGATGGGACTGTGACGAGCTGTGCTCACGTCGTGCGGGGCGCGCGCCGGCCGGGCAGGCGCCCGGGGAACGGAGCTGAAGCTCCTTCGCTACGAGCGGCTCCGCGCGGCGTGACGCCAAGCCGGTGGCGCCGGCTAGTAATCGGGTTCGAGCCAGGAGGCGAGGAACTCCATGATGAGGAAGGAGTTGCCGCCGCGGCGGGAGCGGCCGCAGGTGTGGAAGCCTGCCTTGAGGAACGAACGCTGGGCGCGGACGTTCCATTCGAGCGTCTTCAGGTAGACGCGGCGAAAGGCGGTGACCTCGATGATGCGCCGCACCAGCGCCTTCACGGCGTCGCTGCCGTATCCGCGACTCCAGTATTCGCGCTCGCCGATGGTGATGCCGATCTCGGCCTCGCGCCGCACGACATCAATGTTGTAGTACATCGCATTGCCGATGTGGCGGCCTTCCAGGTCTTCGATCGCCAGGCTGTGACGGTACGGGCTGGGGTACGCCAGCTCATCGCGGTAGAGGGCCAGGTAGTCGTGGTACGCCGCGGCGAACGGCCGGGCGGCGTCGTAGCGCGCGAGCTCGGCGTCGGTGCGCCAGCGATAGTCGTCGCGCGCGTCGCTCAGGCGCTTCTCCCGCAGCACCACCAGCGCGCCGCGCGCGACCTCGTCGTGGACGGTCGTCGTCATCGCACGGCCTCGCCCTCGATCGCGCGCAGGGCGCGCCGGAGGACGCGCGCCTCGTTGCGGTGCGTGATGATGCTCGCCGCTTCGGCGGCCGGGAACCACTCGACCCGGTCGTACTCGGCGTCGTGCGCCGTAGTGTCGCCGGTGCCATCGGGCCGCATGAGGTAATGGTGGACGGTCTTGTCGAAGCGCACGCCCTGCGCGGGCCGCGAGAAGCTGTAGTCAATCGTGCCCAGCGGCGCCTCGATGGTGACGCCGATGCCGGTCTCCTCGCGCACCTCGCGCAGCGCGGCCTGCTCGACCGTCTCGCCGTACTCCGGTGTGCCCTTCGGCAGCGCCCACAACTGCTCCCGCGTGCGGCCGCAGAGCAGGAACTCCGTGCCGCGCTCGCCGCGGCGGTAGACGACGCCGCCCGCGGACACGGCCGGCTCGACGCGCAGGTGGGAAGCGCTCGCGCTCATTCGTCGTCCTCGTCACCGCCGCCGGCATCGCCCTCCATGGAGAGGTGGAGGCCAAGCGGATCCTCGGCGAAGGCAGCCTCGCTGAGCGCCTCATCGACGGCGCCGAGCACGCGCCCGTCGCGGCTGTCGGCGGCGAGCGCGAGGAGCGCGGCGCGGGCGGCGGGTCCGCCGACCTGCCCGAGCGCGCCGATGGCGGCCTCCTGCACCTCGGGGTCCTCGTCGGAGGTCAGGGCCGCCAGCTCCACCACGGCGTCTTCATCGCCAATGGCGCCGGCGGCCATCGCCGCCTCGAACCGCATTTCGCCGTCTTCGCTGTGCATCTCTTCGATGATTGTCGGCAGCCAGTCGGGATCCGCGCTGCGCCCCATGGCATGGACGGCGCTGATGCTCAGGCGCCGGTCGCCGCTCGCGTAGGCGTCTTCGATGAGGTCGCGCACCCACGGCTCGCCGCGGGCGCCGAGCGCCTCGACCGCGCGGCCGCGCACCTCGGGCAGCTCGCGCTCGTCGGCGGCCACATCGCGGAGGGCCTCCCCGACCTGGGCGGCCAGGGCATCGTCGCGGGCTTCCAGCTCGAAGCGCAGCAGGAAGCGCCCGAGGCCGAGCGCGGCCTCGGCCCGCACGAGCGCCTCGGGGTCGCGGAGGAGGCGCGTGAGGATGCCGATGAGGTCGTTGCCCTCGTACTCCCAGAGTCCCTTGACGGATTCGGCGCGGACCTGGACGTCGTCGTCGAGCAGGCCGATGAGGAAGACGGCGTTGAAGTCCAGCTCGACGTTGTCCTCGGCCAGATCGGCGAGGCGGTCGATGATGTCGCGGCGGCGCTGGACGCTCATCATGCGCCAGGCAGCCAGGAAGCGCTCACGACCCTCGCCAGCGAGCGCGCTCAGGCTCGTGAGGTCGCTCGCACGCACCGGCGCCGCGGGGTCGTTGAGCTCGATGAGCAGCGTGTCGAGTGACAAGGAACGATCCTGCCGATCGTGCGCTCTGGTGAGAAGCCGGCCGTTGGGCAAGCGCCTCCTGCCGCCACGTCTGATCCAGTCTAGGAAGGCACGGCGACGACTGTCAACGCGGGCGTGGCCGCGGTGGCGGGCCGCGATCAGTCGGGCGAGCGACCCGTCGCCGCCACCGGTGCGGCGCCCGCGTTGGGCGCAAAGCGCACGCGGACGATGGCGCGCAGGACGCTCCAGCCGACGCCCGGCGAGAGCTTCTTCCCCTCGTCGACGCCGCGCGGCGCGTACGACACGGGCACCTCGACGATCTTCTCGCCGGCGCGGAGCGCGCGGCAGGCGATCTCCGCATCGAGGTCGAAGCCGTTGCACCGCAGGCCGAGCGAGCGGGCGAGGTCGGCGCGCAGCACCTTGTAGCCGGTGAGGATGTCGGTGAGGCGGGCGAAGAACAGCAGGTCGGCCGCCCACGTGAGCGCCCTGTTTCCGGCATAGCCGACGAGCGGCGTGGGGCCGCGGCCGCGGCCCTTGAACCGCGATCCGAAGACGACGCGCGTCTCACCCGCGACGATGGGCGCGAGCAGCGACGGGATCTCGGACGGGTCGAGCTCGAGGTCTGCGTCCTGCACCATGACGATATCGCCCGTCGCGCGCTCGAAGCCGGTGCGCACGGCGCGCCCCTTGCCGCGCGCCGCGTCCTCGAGCACGAGCACGAGGTCGTCCGCCGGAGCGAGCGCCTGCAGCGCCTCGCGCGTGCCATCGGTGGAGGCGCCGTCGACGACGATCAGTTCCCTGGGCATGCCGCAGTCGACCGCGCGCACACGCTCGATCAGCGGTACGACGGTATCGCGCTCGTTGCGGACGGGGATGATGATGGAGAGCTTCACGCCTGGCGCTCGGCGAGGATGCGTCCGGCATCCTCGAGTTGTTCCATGCGGTCGATGGCGATCCACTGGCCGGCGAAGAGGTACGAGCCGACCGCGGCGCCGTCGGCGATGAGCGCGTTCACGAGATCCGGCATGTCGAAGGAGCGGCCGGCGGGCACCCGGGCGAGGGCGCGGGGGCCGAGCACGTAGATGCCGGCGCTGACGGTATCGGTCTCCGTCGGCTTTTCGATGATCTCCGTGATCTGGTCGCCGTCGGTGCGGATGACGCCATACGGATGCCTGAGCCGGAACTGGCGGGTCGCGATCGTCAGGTCATAGCGCCCGCTCTTGTGGAAGTCGAGCAGCGCGTGCATGTCCAAGTCGGTGAGGATGTCGCCGTTCATCACGAGTAGCGGCGCGTCCGGCGGCACGTCGGCGCGCGCGCGGACGAGCGCGAGCGGACCCGCCGTGCCGAGCGGCTCGTCCTCGCGCACGTAGCCGATCCGGACGCCAAGGTGGGCGCCGTCGCGGAAATACGTCTCGATCAGCTCCGCGCGATAGCCGACGGCGATCAGGAGGTCATCGATCCCCTGCGCCCGCAGCCGCTCGACGATCTCCTCAAGGATGGGCTTCTCGCCCACCGGCAGCAGCGGCTTCGGGATCGTGTAGGTGAGGGGACGCAGCCGCACGCCGCGGCCGCCGGCGAGGATCACCATCTTCATACGGCGTACTCCCGCGGCCGGAACTGGTCCATGTGCGCTTCGATCCACGCCGTCGTGCGCCGCAGGCCCTCGTCCAGCGGCACCTCCGGACGCCAGCCGGCGAGCCGCAGGGCCTTCGAGCTGTCGGAGTGCAGGCGCGCCACCTCGCTCTTCGCCGGGCGCATGCGCTGCTGGTCGCCCTCGACCGGCAGCTCGCGGCCGACGATCCCGGCGACCTTCGCCACGATCTCGCGGATGCTGACCTCTGAGCCGGAGCCGAGGTTTACCACCTCGCCGAGCGCGGCATCGGCGGCGCCGACGGCGACGAAGCCGCGCGCCGTGTCCTCGACGAACGTAAAGTCGCGCGTCGTGTCGAGCGCGCCGAGCCGCAGCGTCGCGCCGGCGAGCGCCTGCGAGATGATCGTGGGGATGACGGCACGGGCGGACTGGCGGGGTCCGTAGGCGTTGAACGGCCGCACGATGGTCACGGGCAGGCCGAAGGAGCGGTAGAAGCTGAGGCCCAGGGCGTCCGCGGCGATCTTCGTCGCGGAGTACGGCGACTGCGCCTGGAGCGGGTGCTGCTCGTCCATCGGCACGCGGACGGCCGAACCGTACACCTCGCTCGTCGAGGTGAGCACGACGCGCTCGACCCCGCCGAGCTCGCGTGCGGCGAGGAGCACGTTGGTCGTGCCGATGATGTTGGTATCGATCACCTCCTGCGGGTGTTCATAGGAGTACGGGATGCCGATCAGCGCGGCGAGATGGAAGACGGCGTCAGCGCCGCGCATCACCTCGCGCACGGCGTCGAAGTCCCGCACGTCGCCGAGGGTGATGTCTGTGCGGTCGATGGCAGCACCGTCGAGGGCATCGAGCCAGCCGTGCTGGCCCCGGGACGTATAGCGGAGCAGCGCGCGGACGCGCGCTCCCTCGGCGATCAGCCGCTCGACGACGTGGCTGCCGATGAAGCCGCCGGCGCCGGTGACCACGACCGTCCTACCGTCGAAGCGCACGCATCCCCCTGCCGATGAGCCGCAGCGCCAGCGCCGCGAACGCGACCAGCGCCAGTATGCCGCAAACAAGGGCCCACATATAGAGCGTAAGCGCGATGGCGAGATGAAAGCCGGCATCCGTCGTGAGGACGACGAGGAGCGCGACGAGCGGCGACGCGAGGAACAGGGCCAGCGAGACCCGGAACCAGTGGCTCGCGAGGGGGTTCATCGGCCGCGGCTTGGGCCGTGCGACGCCGGGCGGAGCGAGCCGCCGCCGGCGACGGCCCGCCAGCCCTCCGCCGTCATGCGCCAGATCTCGGCGAGCGTGACGGAGCCGAGGATGCTGAGCGGGAGATAGAGCGCATCGTGATAGCGCGGGTCGCCTACGAACAGCACACCGAACAGCAGCATGTAGAGCGGGACGATGGAGAAGACCAGCCAGAGGCGCAGGTCGCGCCGTCGGGCCCAGAAGGGTGCGCCGGCAAGCGCGAGGGCGACCAGCCCGAAGAAGGTGAAACTGGAGAGGCGCGAGAGGCGGTCGGCGCCGGATGCGCCGAACCACGGCTTGTCTCCCTGGATCGCAGTGACGCCGCCAGCGTCGTCCTGGAAGAGGTAGTACAGCCGGATCGGGATGAGCTTCAGCTCTTGCAGCTTGTGGTGGAGCGCCCACTCGCGCGCCAGGCGCAGGTACTCCGAGTTCGTCGTGACCTCGACGTGCGCGCGCCCAGCGGCGGACGGCCGGCCAAGCTGGGCGGCCGCGGTGATGACCGTGCCGTCCGCGGCCGTCGCGCTGTTACCCTGGTAGAGGGCGCGGCCAAGGCCCGTCGTACCGACGATCGGCTCGCCCATCTGCACGGCGTTGCGCACGACCCACGGGACGGCGATGACCGCCGCGCCGAGCGCCAGCGCGGCCAGCGGCAGCGCGGCCCGGCGGCCGTACGCCAACAGCAGGAAGAGCGCGAGCACGAGGCCGAAGGCGAGGAACTCGCCGCGCACGTAGCCGGTGAACGCGGTCAGCGCGCCCACGCCCGCGATCAGCGGCAGGTTGGCGCGCTCGCGGCGGAACACAAAGTAAACGCAGACCGCCAGCACGAGCGCGACGAGGAAACCGAAGGAGGTTTCCGTGAGGAGGACGCTGGTATACAGCACATGGCCCGGCAGCACGGCGAGCGTGACGCCGGCGAACGCCGCCGCGTTGAGGTCGAACAGCCTGCGCGCGATGAGGAAGACCAGCACGGGCGTCAGGGCGCCGAGCAGGACGTTGAGCAGCCGCGCCGCCCAGAGGGAATCGCCGGTGAGCTTGTAGACGACGGCGAGCGTCGCCGGGTAGCCGGGCGGCCAGAGTGCGGTCGCGGTCAGGTCGTGCTGACCGGGGTAGATCGGTGCGCCGTCCGGCGCCTTCCAGACGGCCGGGTCGAAGACGTAGCCATCGCCCGCGGCGAGGTGGCGCGCCGCGCTGTCGAAGAAGACGCTGTCGTCGTAGCGCCCGTCGCGCGGGCTGGGATGCACGTAGGCGACGAGCGCCAGGCGCACGCCAAGCGCGAGGAGGAAGACCGCGATGATCCAGCGCGCTTCGCCGGAGCGGAGCCAGCGTTGGAGGCGGGTCACGGCTGGATCTCCAGCAGCGAGCGGTGCTGGCGATCCCACAGGCCAATGACGGTCGCCGCCGCGACGATCACGACGATCGGGATCGCCGGGAAGTGGAAGCGCGGGTCGCCGAAGAACACGAGCGGGATCGCCAGCACGTAGAACAGCGCGGCGAGCAGGAACGCGCGCCGGAGATCCTTCGAGAGCGCGAACGCGGCGGCGCCGGCGATCGCGATGAGCCCCGTCGCGTAGTAGATCGCGTTGGCGGCGAAGGCGAGTACGTCGCGCCGGAACTGCGGGATGAAGCGGTCGTTGCCATACGACTCCGCCGCAAAGAGCCCGTCATCGTCCTTGTACAGCAGCCAGTACGCCTTCTTCGCCTCGAGCGCGGGCATGCGCAGCGGGTGCCGCAGGACGTCCTCGATCGCGATGCGCACGCCGTCGCGGTTGCGCTTGATTTCGACCTGCTGCGGCGACAGCCCCTGGTAGCCTTCGAAGCACTTCCCGCGCAGCAGGAAGGCGCCTGTCGCGCCATTGAAGTTGCCGATGCAGAGGTCATCACCGAGATTCGTCGACGTGCCGGTGAGCGTGTGGAACGCCAGCGTGTTGCGCACCGACCACGGCACGGTGAGCACGGCGACGCCGGCAAACACCACCAGCGTCTGGACGAGGGCGCGCTTCTTCGACCGCAGCCAGAAGAGCCAGAAGGCGAGCAGCAGCAGCGGGAAGACGAGCGTGATCGCGCGCGTCATCGTGGCGGCGCTGAGGAGCAGGCCGGCGGCGAAGAGACGCTGCCAGCCGATGCCCTCGTGATCCCAGGGATCCCATAAGAGCACGAGCAACGCACCCATGAACAGCATCGTGAAGAGCGGCTCCGAGAGGACGGTGCCCGTGTAGTAGACCTGGCTCGGGAAGATCGAGAGCAGCGCGCCGGCGCCGAAACCGACGCGGCGGTCGAACAGGCGCGCCGCGAGCAGGTAGACGAGCAGCACGGTAATCGCCCCGAAGATGCCGTTCATCATCTTGATGGAGAAGGTGCTGCGGCCCCATCCGAAGATGTCACCGGCCTTCTTCAAGCCGGCCACGGTCGCGGGGAAGCCCACGGGGTAGTACGCGAACTTCTGGCCGGAGTTGGGCCAGACGTAGCCGCCACCGTCCGCCAGGACATCGGCGAGGTACACGTACTCGGTCGGGTCGTTCAGGCCCTTCGGCGGCCGGTCGTTGTAGGCGACCCAGGCGGCGCGCGGCAGCATCGCCATGACGAACAGCGCGAGCATCAGCAGCAGGTCGATGCGCGGGACGGCGAACGCGCGCGCCCGGGGCGCCGCGCGCGGGACCGCTGGTGCGGCCGCGTCTGCGCGCGCCGGCGCGGGAAGCTCGGTGCTCAAGCGGCGGCGTACCTCCGGTCGAGGCTGGGTTCACGTCGCAGGACCGCCGCGTACAGCACGAGCACGCCGCGCGCGGCGAAGAGCGCGACGATGAAGACGATCGGGTAGTGGAAGCGCGAGTCGCCAAAGAACACCAGGTGCACGGCCGTCCACATGAGCACGGTCAGCGGCAGCACGGCAAGCGGCCCGCGCAGCCGCGCGCGGTCGGCGAGCAGGCCGACGCCGGCGAAGCCGAGCGCGGCAAACCAGAAGCCGTCGGCGAGCGCGCGCAGCCAGTCGCCCCAGTTGGCGGGGTAGAAGTTGCCTCGGTACGCGGAGTTCCAGTCGAGGCCGGTGGCGTCGGACTCGTAGAGCGCACGCAGCTTGAGGCCGGCGAGCCGGACTTCGTCCGCCGGGTGGCCCACGATGTACGACAGCGCCTTCCGCAGTTGCATGCGGTCGCCTTTCACCTCGTACTGCTGCTGGGTCAGGCCGGCGCGGGACGGCAGGGGCAGCGGCTGCGCGGTCTGCATGCGTCCCGTCGAGCCGGCGTGGTTGCCGAGCCAGAGGTTGCCGCCGACGTTCGTCGCGATGATCGCCGGGGTACCCAGCTCGCGCTGATTGCGGACGGCCCACGGCGCAAGCAGCACGCCCGCGACGACCGCGGCAAGGATACCCCAGCCGATCGCGCGCCGCCATCGCATGCCGCAGAGGCGCCATGCCAGCGGGGCAAGGGGCAGGAGCATCAGCGCCTGCCCGCGTGTGAGCGCGGCGGCGACGGTGACCGCGGCGAAGAAGATCACGAGCGGCCCGCGCCACGTCCGCACCTTCGGCACGATCAGCATCAGCAGCATCGCGAGCGTGAAGAGCAGCGTGAACAGCACCTCGGAGAGCGCCAGGGAGGCGAAGAACACCTGTCCGGGCCACAGTGCGACCGCCGCACCCGCGAGCGCGGCCGTGCGCCGCTCGAAGAGCAGCAGGCCGATGCCGTAAACAACGGCGACCGTGAGCATCGCCAGCACGACGTTGGCCGCGTACGCCTGCGCGAGGCCGTCGCCGAACGCCTTGAACACAGCGCCGAGGAACACGGGATAGCCGGGCGGCCAGGCGGCGGTCGGCGTGCCGGTGTACGGGTTCACGTAGCCGCGGCCGAGCGCGACGAAGTGGGCCGCGTTCCGATACCAGACCGTGTCATCGAAGCGGCCGTCGTTGGGGTTGGGGTGGACGAAGCTCAGCCACGTGAGCCGCGTCGCCAGTGCGATGAGGAGGAGCAGACCCAGCGCTGGGAGATGGCGCCGGATCCCTGCCATGTTCAAGCGCGCGTCAGTCCTCTCCCAGATCCCTACTCGCTCTTCACCATCGCCGGCGCTACACGCTCCAGGCGGCCCTGCTTCAATTCGACGACATACAGCGGCGCGGAGAGGCTCTCCCTGAGCCGCACGAAGTCCGCCGACGTCACCGCGCGGACGGCGACGTCCTTACCATACAATGCGCGGCCTACGGAAAGCATCCACCCGGGCTGCCAGAACGGGTTGGTCCACAGGTCCTTGTCATCCACGACGTACACGGTCGTGCCGGGCGGCACCGTCGGGTACTGCTGGCGCAGATCCTGCGCGAGGACGCGCCAGCGGCTGGTCTCCTGCAGGAACGGCTGCTCCTGATGGATGTACTGCCAGGAGTAGAGCCCGCCGACGGCGACGAGCGCGGCCGCAGCGAGCGCGTGCGCGGCGTAGCGGTTCAGGCGCACCGTGTGATGGTGCACCCAGCCGGCCGCGACCGCGACGAGGATCGCGAAGAACGGCAGCGACATGTAGGTGTAGCGGGTGGCGGTCCAGAGCTTGCTCGGTACGTACGGCATGAACCCGGCAACAACCCCGACGGCGGCGAAGCGCGCGATGTTCGGCCCGCGGACGAAGAAGAAGATGCACCAGGCCGCGACCACGGATCCCACAGCCCATTCGACCGCCGAAGGATCCTTGGCGATCGCGCCGACGGGATACGCTACGCGCGACAGGTACACCCAGGTCTCGCGCGGGATGTGCCAGCCGACACCGTAGAAGCTGCCATCGACGCCCTGGCAGCCGCAGCCGCTGAGGCCGCTGACGAGCAGCGCGGCGGCGACGGCGAACGGCGTCATCTTCAGCGTAAAGTCGAGCGGGTCGCGCCGCTTTGCCAGCGAGGCGAACGCGAAGTAGATGAACAGCACCGCGCCGACGACGACGCCGCCTTCGTTCGCGAGGAACCCAAGCAGGTAGGACAGGAACGCCAGCCAGTACCAGGCGGCGCGCCGCTCGCCGCTCTCGACGTAGCGAAACAGGCTGTAGAGCGCGGCGAGCAGGAAGACCTCGCTCAGCACGTGCGGCAGGGCGGTGATGTACGTCACGGTGTGCACGGCCGACGCCGACACACCGAAGATCAACGCCGCCATCGCCGCGACGAAGACGCGCTTCGTCATCGAGAGCACGAGGACGTAGAGAATCAGCACCGCCGTCACGTGGAGCGCCAGGTTGACGATGCGCCAGGCCGTCGCGTCCATCCCGAACAGGTGGAACTCGCCCCAGTAGACGAGCATGGTAAGCGGGCGCCAGTTCGGGGTCAGGTCGCGCAGGAGGAGGACGTCGCGGACGTACGCCGGGAAGGCGCGCGTCTGGATGTCGCCGAGCGGCACGAAGTCATCGCCGAAGAAGTAGTAGTGCAGCGTGGGGACGTGGATGCCGACGACGAGTCCGATCACGAGGGCGATCGGCAGGTGCCGGAGCGCCGCCCACAGGAGGCCGGTGAGGGCGCGCGCATCCGGGCGCTCGTACGCAGGCGCGTGCGTGGCGGCGACAGCCATGGTCAGCGAACCTCGGGCAGCGGCATCGGTCGTCCCAGGACGTGCGTGAACCTTTTCGCGATGGTAACACCGGTCCTCGCACCCGGCAATACAAGCGTCGGGCGGGAACTGTTCAGACACGTAAAGCGACCGGGGTATCGGATTGGAATGCGAGAGGTTGGAGGCTCGACAGGGAACGGGGCTCTCGCACCCCGCCGCTGGCTATCGCGCGGGACCGAGACCGTGATAGCGGCCGCGAAAGAAGACGAGGGGGCTGCCGTTACGGAGGATGCGGCCGTCCACGACCTCGCCGAGGAAGATCGAGTGGTCGCCGCCATCGTGCACGTACGCGACCCGGCACTCAAGGAAGGCCAGGCAGTCTTCCAGGACGGGCGCGCCCGTGGCGCCGAGGGCGAAGCGCTGACCGCGGAGGCTGCCGATCTCCGGCTCGGCGCGGCGGGCGAAGACGCGCGAGACCTCCTCCTGGTGCTCGCCGAGGATGTTGACGGCGAAGACCCCGCCGGCCTCGATCACGCGGTGGGTGTGGGTGCCCTTGTCGATGCAGACAAGTACAAGCAGCGGGTCCAGCGAAAGGGACGACACGGCGTTGGCCGTCATCCCCTGGAGCTCCTCGCCGGCGGCGGTCGTGATGACGGTCACCCCGGTCGGGAGGTGGCCGATGATCGAGCGGAACTCCAGCGGGTCGAGGGTCACACGCGGCCTCCGGCGGTCAGCCCAGGTACGGCACTATAGCACCGGCACATGGGCCGCGTCGGACATCGGCTGGCTCACGTAATGGGCACTGGATGGCAGGTCGAAGGTGGACGCGCGTGTCGGGCCACCGCCCGCGTCCTTCCGGCGGACGCGCCTGCGGCGTATAGTCGCGATCGGTCGAGAGGAGGACGCGATGAAAAGGCTCGAAGGGCGCGTGGCGATCGTCACGGGCGCCAGCCGGGGCGTCGGCGAGTACATGGCGCGCGAGTTCGCGAAGGAGGGCTGCAACATCGTCGTGGCCGCGCGCACGGAGGAGCAGCAGGATCCAAAGCTGCCGGGCACGATCCACGACACCGCGCGCGAGCTGTCGGCCATGGGTGTGCGGGCGGTCGCGGTGCGCTGCGACGTGACGGACGAGGAGAGCGTGAACGCGATGACGCGGCGCACGCTCGACGAGTTCGGGCGCATCGACATCCTGGTGAACAATGCCGGCATCATGGTGCCCCAGAAGCTCGTGGACATGCCGCTCAAGCGCTGGGACCTGATCTGGCGCGTGAACGTGCGGGGCGCCATCGCCTGCTGCAAGGCGGCGCTGCCAGCGATGATCGCGCAGCGCGACGGCGTCATCTTCAATATCTCGTCGATCGCGGCGGACCAGGACGGCGCCGGCAACATCTCGTACAAGCTCACGAAACACGCGCTGCGCGAGTTGAGCGCGGGGCTGGCGGCGGAGGAGCGCGAGCACAACATCCGCGTCTTCGCGCTCTCGCCGTACGGCTGGGTGCCGACGCCCGGCACGCTGTACCACCGGCTCGACGAGTCGATGCCGTCGGTGAGCCCGCTGCTCGAGCGGCCGGAGGCGATGGGCCAGGCGGCGATCTATCTGTGCGGCGAGGAGGGCAAGCCGCTGAGCGGCCAGCACTTCTACAGCCGCCACCTGCTCCGCGACCGCGTCAACAACGGCGTCGACCTGTACCAGGGCGACGCGTCGCTGTTCCGGTGAACGGCGGGCCGGGCGACGAGCGGGCGGAGCGGCGCGAGCGCCGGCTGCAGGCGAAGCGCGCGCGGATGCGCAAGCATGGCGCGCGGACGGCGAGCACGTACCGCGACGCCATCCTCAAGCGGCTGCGGCGCAACGCCGGCAAGCAGAAGCCGGCCAGCGGATAGCCCGGGCGGCCGCGCTCGCCTATGATGGCGTCGCCATGGACCGGGACTATGACCTGATCGTCGCCGGCGCGGGGGCGGGCGGCGCCGTCGTCGCCGCGCGCGTGAGCGAAGACCCGCGCATCCGCGTGCTGCTCGTCGAGTCGGGGCCCGACTACCCGAACCTGGAGGCGCTGCCGAAGGACCTGCGGAACGTCAACCACGCGTCGTTCTTCGACCACGACTGGCGGCTGCGCTACCGGCCGAGCACGACGAGCCGGCCCGACGTGCCGTTCCCGCGCGGGCGCGTCACGGGCGGCTCATCGGCCGTGAACACGGCGATCGCGCTGCGCGGGCAGCCGACGGACTACGACGGGTGGGCGGCGCTCGGCAACCCGCTATGGAGCTGGGAGCGGGTGCTGCCTGCCTTCCGCAAACTCGAGACCGACCAGGACTTCGACGGGCCGTACCACGGCAAGACGGGGCCGATCCCGATCCGGCGCCATACGCGCGGCGAGCTGGTGCCGTACCAGGCGGCGTTCCTCGACGCATGCGCGGAGCTGGGCTATCCGGACGCGGTCGACCACAACGACCCGCGGAGCACAGGCTACGCGCCGCACCCGATGAACAAGCGCGGGACGCTGCGCATCAGCACGGCGATCGCCTACCTGGCTCCGGTGCGCGGGCGCCCGAACCTGACCGTCCTCGCGGACAGCGACGTCGTGCGCGTGCTGTTCGAGCATGGTGCGGCTTCCGGCGTCGAAGTGCGCAGCCGCGACGGCAGGACGGCGCGGATCAGCGCGCCACACGTCGTGCTCGCGGCGGGCGCGATCCACACGCCGCCGATCCTCGTGCGCTCGGGCATCGGTCCGCGCGACGTGCTCGATCGGCTGGGGATCGCGGTGACGCGCGAGCTCGCGGGGGTGGGCGCACATCTGCAGGACCACCCGGCCATCGGGCCGACGCTGGTCCCCAGGGAGGGCGTCGCGGACTGGGACCAGCCCGTCATCCAGACGACGCTGCGCTATACGGCGACGGGCAGCCATGACGTCAACGACATGCAGCTCGAGCCGCTGTCGTTCATGCACATCCCGGGCGGGCGGCTGCTGATGGGGCTCGTGGCGTGCGTCTTCAAGTCGTACTCCTACGGACGGCTCGTCTTCGAGAGCGCCGGCCCCGGCGCCGCACCGCGCATCGAGATGGACTACCTGTCCGACGAGCGCGACTACGCGCGGATCGCCGACGGCCTGCGGCGGGCGATGGAGCTGGTACAGACGCGCGCCATCTCGGCGGTGAGCGCTGGCGTACGGCGGCCGACGGAGGAGGAGCTGGCCAGCCCGGAGGTGCTCGAGCGCTGGATCCGCGCCCACGCAGCCACCGGCGCCCACCCCTCGTGCACGGCGCGCATGGGCCCGGTCGACGACCCGACGGCGGTCGTCGACGAACGGGGAGCCGTGCACGGCCTGCGCGGCCTGCGCATCGCCGACGCATCGATCATGCCGCGCGTGCCGAGCGCGAACACGAACATCCCGACGATCATGGTCGGCGAGCGCATCGGCGCCTGGGTGCGGGAGGAGCTGGCGCCGGCCTGAGGGCGGGACGGGGCAGCGCGCCCGCCCGGCGCAACGAAATCATCACCTGGAAGGCTTTACATTGGGGCGCCGTACCGTCTACAGTATAGGCAGGCACGGCAGAATTCATCCGTCTCGCAAGATTCTCCCCTCTCTTGCGTCGCCATTCTGACCGATAGTAAACGCAGCGCGACCTCGTCCTCACGGGCCTTGCGTCGCCTTCTACGAGGTGCAATGTCTCAGAAATCGAACCGAGGCAAGCGGCGCGGCCCCGTCAGGGACGGCGCACGTCCGGCGTCCCCCGCGGCTGCGGCGGACCGCTACCAGAAGTTCCTTCCCGAGTGGATGCGGGGCAATCACACGGCGGCACTCCCCCGGCCCCCGCGCCCGCGGCGGACGCGGCCCGCGCGCCCGGCCGGCGGCTACACGCCGGGCAAGTTCGCCGTCGGCGACTGACGCGGCCCCGCCTCGCAGCGCCCGGGCGACGCGTGCACGCGCCGGATGGCGGTAGACATCGGGCGGGCATCGTTCTAGGCTGAACTCATGGAGATCGACCGCGCGCCCGCGCTCGACGCGCCGAACCTCATCGCCTCGTTCGAGGGGTGGAACGACGCAGGCCGCGCCGCGACGACCGCCGTCCGCTACCTCGTCGATTCGTGGCATGCCAAGGCGTTCGCACGCATGGACCCGGAAGAGTACTTCAGCTTCACCGACACGCGGCCGACGGTGCGCATCGTCGACGGCACGAGCCGCGAGGTGCGCTGGCCGCGCATCGAGTTCTACTGGCGCAAGAACCAGGCGCCGGTGCCGGACGCGGTGCTGATGCCCGGCGTCGAGCCGAACCTCAAGTGGCGCTCGTTCTGCGGCGAGATCATCGACCTTGCGCGGTCCGTCGGTGCGCGGCGCATCGTCACGCTGGGCGCGCTGGTGACGGACGCCGTGCACACCCGGCCGGTGCCGCTTACCGGGTTCTCGACGGAGCCAGACGTGCAGACGAAGTTCGCGGCGCGGCAGATCACGCGCTCGAACTACGAGGGCCCGACGGGCATCGTCGGCGTACTGCATGACGCGTGCACGAAGGCGCAGATGCCGGCGGCGAGCCTGTGGGGGGCATCACCGTACTACCTCGGCTCGACGCCCAACCCAAAGACGGCGCTCGCCCTGCTCGATGCGCTCGACGACGCGCTCTCGCTCCAGCTCAACCTCGCCGAGATGCGCACGGTCGCGGACGAGTTCGCGCGCCAGGTTTCGCAGGCGGTGCAGGAGAACGCCGAGATCCAGGAGCAGATCCGGGTGCTGGAACAGCGCTACGACGAGCGTGGTGCGGCGGAGGAGCCGGGCACGCCGGAGTTCCCGTCCACCGGCGCTATCATCGCCGACCTGGAGAACTACCTGCGGAAGCAGCGCGGGGAAGGTGAGGGGCCGTGAGGTTGCTGTTCCCGGCGCCAACGTCACGGATGCCGAAGGACGGAAGGCGGACACGCAGGCCCAGGGTCCGCGCGGACGACCGTGCGGCTACCGGTAGTTCCCGTACTTGAGCTCGACGTCGTAGTCCTGCTGGCGCAGGAGGGCGATCACCTCCTGCAGCTCGTCGCGGGACGGGGCTGAGACGCGGACCGCGTCGCCCTGAATCTGCGACTGCACCTTCTTGAACTTCTGCTCCTTGATCAGCTTGACGATCGCGCGCGCGGTGTCAGGCGAGATCCCCTGCTTCAGCTCAACCTCCTGGCGCACGGTGCCGCCCGCGGCGGGCTCGACGTTGCCGCGATGCAGGTTCTTTACGGGCACCTTGCGGCTGATCATCCGTTCGCGCAGGACGTTCCAGAGGGCGTTCAGGTAGAACTCGTCGGACGCGGCGAGCCGCAGCTTCGCGTGCGGACGGTCGTACTCGATCTCCGCCTTCTGGCCCTTGAAGTCGTAGCGCTGGGCGACTTCCTTTTTCGCCTGGTTGACGGCATTATCGACCTCCTGGAGGTCGACGCCTGTGGTAACGTCGAACGATTCTGTCTTCGGCACGGGGGCAGGATAGCGCGGGTACCGCGGGATCGACCAGCGGCGGGTCGGGCGTTGGGGCGGCACGGGGCCAACTGCTACGCTTGGCACGGAGGGTCCTATGGCACAGGCACCGAACAAGGAGACCAAGCTCATCGATCCGGGGCCGCTCGACTTCGAGAAGGCGGAGAAGATCATCAGGCAGGTAGTCGACGAGAACATCGAATGGCTGAAGGACATGGCGCAGAGGTAGGGTGGTTCGACCAGTTCGTCGCGAACATCCTGAATGTCACGCACTCGTGCTCGAAACATCGGGCGGTGCTGCTGGTGAGCACACCGCCCGATTGCTTGCGTCATGTGCGCGACCGTTTCAAGGCGCGTTTGGCGAAGACGCGTTCGCTCGCGTTCGTCGATGGCAACAAGCGTACCGCGACCATCACAGCGATTCTCTTCCTTATCGCCCGCGGGCACCTGACCGATAAGCCAACCACCATACAGGTGCGTCTCCTCGGCGAGGTGGCAGTTGAGACGGCGATGTCGCGCCTCGATGTGCGTGACGTGGCCGATTGGCTCCATCGCAGCTTCGATCCATGACCGGATCCATGGACGTTGACGTCGCGGTGATCGGCGCCGGGGTGGTGGGGCTGGCGTGCGCGATGGAACTGAGCCGCACGCGGCAGGTCGCGGTCATCGAGCGGCACGGACGCGTCGGCATGGAGACCAGCTCGCACAACAGCGGCGTCATCCACGCAGGGATCTACTACCCGACCGGCTCGCTGAAGCACACGCTGTGCCTGGAGGGCAACGCGCTCCTGTACGCGTGGGCGGAAGCGCACGGCGTCGCGGCGCGCCGTCTCGGCAAGTTGATCATCGCCGTCGACGACGGCGAGCTGGCCGCGCTCGACGCTGTGCAGCGGCAGGCCAAGGCGAACGGCGTGCCGGGGATGTCGATGGTCCCCGGCGCCGCGCGCCTGCGCAAGATCGAGCCGGCGGTGCGCTGCGTCGCCGCGCTGTACTCGTCGACGACGGGCGTGGTCGATCAGATGCAGCTCGTGGCGTCGTTCGCCGCGGCGGTCGAGGCTGCCGGGGGCTGGATCGCGCTCAAGCACGAGGTCGTCGGCGTCGAGCGCGTGGCGGGTGGTTTTTCGCTGCAGATGACCGGCCCGGATGACGCCGGGACGGCGGTGCGGGCGAGGACGCTCGTGAACAGCGCCGGGCTCGGCGCGCCGACGGTGGCGTCGATGCTCGGCTACCCGCTCGACGGCAGCGGCGCGTCGCCGCCGATGCGGCAGACGGTGAACAAGGGCCGCTACTACGACATCGTGACGCCGGCGAAGGCTCGCGCGCTGCGCCACCTGGTGTATCCGGTGCCGGAGCACGCGAGCGGCGGGCTCGGCGTGCACGTCACCATCGACGCCGGCGGCGGCGTGCACCTGGGGCCGGATACGGAGTGGCTCGAGGAGGGCGCGGCGCTCGACTATCGCGCCGACGACACGCGGAGGGCGGACTTCCTCGCGGCGGCGCGGCGCTACCTGCCGTGGCTGGAGGACGAGGACATCGCGCCGGGGCAGGTGGGCTACCGTCCGAAGCTCCAGCGCCCGGGCGGGCCGATCGCGGACTTCCTGATCTGGCACGACCGTGGATACGTGCACCTGGGCGGCATCGAGTCGCCGGGGATGACGGCGAGCCTGGCGATCGCGCGGCGCGTGGCGGCGCTGCTCTGATCCCGGGGACTATCCACAGATGGCGCGGATGGAGCGAGGGGCGATCCGCAGATGGCGCAGATGGATCGGGTCTTGTCGCAGGTGTAGCAGCAGGAGGAGCACATGCAGCTCAGCGCACGCAATCAGCTCAAGGGCAGGGTGAAGAGCGTCCGGCTCGGCACGATCATGGCGGAGGTGATCGTCGACGTTGGCGGCCAGGAGGTCGTGTCGGCGATCACGCGTGCGTCCGCCGAGGGGCTCAAGATCGCGGCAGGCGACGACGTCGTCGTCGTGGTCAAGTCAACCGAGGTGATGATCGCGAAGGCGTGATCGCGGGGGATCAACCCGGCGCTATCCACAGATGCCAAAGATGGACACAGATGGACCGGGGGGTGATCCGCAGATGGGCGCAGATGTAAGACGGGGTGCACGTCTCGTCAGGCGCCACGCCCGTTCAGGCGCCGCGTGACGAGCGCCGCGCCGCCGAGCGCGAGCATGAACGCTGTGGCGGCCGCGGCGGCCAGCAGCGCGCGGGAGATGACGGCCAGGTTCCGCATGCGCACTCCTCCGCCTATCCTACACCCGCTGGCAAGCATCGGTTCGCGGGGGCTGTGACATGAGCGATGGACGGCGCGTGGCGGTGGTGACGGGCGGGAGCAGCGGCATCGGCGCGGCGACGGCGCACGCGTTGTCCGCCGCGGGGTTCGATGTCGTCGTCGGGGCACGGCGGCTCGATCGGCTGCGCGAGGTGGCGGCGCCGATCGGCGCGACGGCGATCGCGCTCGACGTGCGCGATCGCGTGAGCGTCGAGGCGTTCTGCGCGCGGGTCGCGCGCTGCGACGTGCTGGTGAACAACGCCGGCGGCGCGCTGGGGCTCGAGCCGCTGGCGCAGGCCGACGAAGCGCACTGGCGCACGATGTGGGAGTCGAATGTGCTGGGGTTGATGCTGATGACGCGCGCGCTGCTGCCGAAGCTCATCGCGTCGGGCAACGGGCACATCGTCAACATCGGCTCGATCGCGGGGCTCGAAGTCTATCCCGGCGGCGCGGGCTACACGAGCGCGAAGCACGCGGTGCGCGCGGTCACGGGGACGCTGCGCATCGAGCTGCTGGGGAAGCCGGTGCGCGTGACGGAGATCGACCCCGGCATGGTGGACACGGAGTTCAGTACCGTGCGCTTCGGCGGCGACGCGGAGCGCGCGGCGAAGGTGTACGAGGGGCTGACGCCGCTCCGGGCGGAGGACATCGCCGACTGCGTGACGTGGGCGGTGACGCGCCCGAAGCACGTCGACATCGACCAGATCGTCGTGCGCCCGGTGGCGCAGGCGACGGCGACGCAGGTGGCGCGGGGGGCGGGGCTGTAGGCGGGCGGAGGAGGACGGACGGAGGAGGTGGGGCCCGGGAGAGGATGGATGCCGGAGGCGGGAGGTGGCTGGCCCGAGGCGAGGCATGGCACGCGCCACGCTGAACCGCGACCCGCCCGCGGAGGTGGGGCGCGGCAAGCAGCGCCCCTACGTCCGGCGAACAACAAGAAGGGGCGCTCGTCCGAGCGCCCCTCCTTCGTTACTGCGGATGTCCTCCGGTGCGCGGTGACGGGCGGCCTGCGACCCGCGACCGCCTACACCTTCTCCAGCACCTGGATGGTGCAGGCGGAGCCGAGGCCGATGACGTGGGCGAGGCCGACCTTCGCGCCTTCCACCTGGCGGTTGCCCGCTTCGCCGCGCAGGTGCCAGACGACCTCGCAGACGTTGGCGACCCCCGTCGCGCCGAGCGGATGGCCCTTCGAAAGCAGGCCGCCGCTGGCGTTGACCGGGATCTTGCCGCCGACGTAGGTGGCGCCCTCATCGATCATGCGGCCCGCCTCGCCCTCGGCGCAGATGCCGAGGTTCTCGTAGTGCAGCAGCTCGGCCGTGGCGAAGCAGTCGTGCAGCTCGATCAGGTCGAGGTCCTCGGGGCCGATGCCGGCCTTCTCGTAGGCCTCCTTCGCGGCGTGGCGGGTGAGGGTGTTGATGTCGGGCATGGTGAGGTCGCGCTGCGTCCACGGGTCGCTGGTCAGCACGGAGGCGGCGACGCGGATCGGCTTCGTGGTGTACTGGCGCGCCTTCTCCATGGTGCAGAGCACGGCGGCGGCGGCGCCGTCGCCTGTCGGGCAGCACATGTAGAGCGTGTTGGGCCAGGAGACGACGCGCGCGTTGAGCACGTCCTCGAGGCCAACCTCGGTCTGGTACTGCGAGTAGGGGTTGTGCAGCGAGTGCTTGTGGTTCTTGACCGAGACCTTGGCGAACTGCTCCTGCGTGGTGCCGTACTTGCGCATGTGCTCGACGCCGGCCATGCCAAAGACCGCGGGCATGAGGCCGGAGCCCAGCACGCCTTCCGTGCTGTAGGCCGGGTCGCCGCCGCCGGCGCCGCCGCCGAGCAGGCCCATCTTGCCCATCTGTTCCGAGCCGATGGCGAGCGCGGTTTCGTAGGCGCCTGAGGCGATGGCATAGTAGGCCTCGCGGAAGGCGGTGGAGCCGGTGGCGCAGGCGTTGGCCACGTTGATCACGGGGATGCCGGTCTGGCCGATGGTCTGCATGATGCGCTGACCGACCATGGCGTTCGACTGGTAGAGGTTGCCGCTCGCCATGAGCTCGATGTCTTTCATGTCCATGCCGGCGTCCTTGAGCGCCAGCAGCGCCGCCTGGCCCGCCAGCTCCGGCACGGTCTTCTCGGGGTAGCGTCCGAACTTGATCATCCCGACGCCGATGATGGCTACGTCTCGCATCGTCCTCTCCTTGGCCGCCTGTTGCTCCGGCGGCGATGACTGATGCCCCGGCACGGGGCGCTGCTAGTCCAGGCTCGCGCGGGGCGAGCGCGCTTACGCCGGCTTGAAGCTGAAGGCGACCACGTCGTTGCCTTCGCGGTCGGTGCGGATGGTCTCCGTCACCATCTGCACGGGCATGCCGAACTTGAGCTTCGCCGGGTCCGGCTCGACGCCGTTGATGTTGCAGCGCACGCTGACGCCCTCGGGCAGGTCGACGATGGCGGCGACGTACGGCGTCGGCACGCCGGGCGCCGACTGGTGCACGATGGAGAACACGTGCAGCTCGCCGCGGTCGCTGAGCCGGACAGGCTCCATGGCCTCGGTCGAGAAGCACTTGCTGCACGCCATGCGCGTACCCAGGTAGGTGGCGCCGCAGCGCTTGCAGCGGCTGCCCGAGAGGTACGGCTTGTCGGACGGGTCTTCGGGGATGGTGAGAAAGGGGACGATGGGCTTCCTGCCCGGCGCCGCCGCGGATGCTTCTGCCAACGGGTGCCTCCTGAAGGTTCTTCGCCGGCAGGCGCGCGTCCCGAAGGGACGGGAGCGCCGCAGGCGCACATGGCCTGCCCATCGGAACGCCCGGATCGTTCGGATTCGGACGGAGGGGCGATCGGCATTATCCGACGGTGGCGCGCGTCCAGTCAAGGCGGGGCGCCGGCCACCGTTGTCGTCGTTCCGGGACAGCACCACCCGGCGGCGGCTGGTGTACGATACGACGGAGACGGGCAGCTCAGGCTGCTCCCCGCCCGATCCCATCGGTAGTAACCATCGACCATCGACCATCGACGGGCTGGCCAGAACCATGGACCTCCGCCTCTTCCCGCTCCAGACGGTGCTCTTCCCCGGCATGCGCATGCCGCTGCACATCTTCGAAGAGCGCTACAAGATCATGGTGCGCGAGTGCATCGAGGAGGACGCGCCGTTCGGGGTCGTGCTGATCCGCTCGGGCGCGGAGGTGGGCGCGGGCGCGGTGCCGTGCGAGGTCGGGACGACGGCGCGCATCGTGCAGGTCGAGCACCTGGACGAGGGGCGCATGAACCTGTTCACGATCGGCGGGCAGCGCTTCCGGATCATCGCCATCAACACGACGAGTCCCTACCTGCGCGGTGAGGTGGAGATGCTCGACCAGCGGCGCGACGAAGGCACGGCGCCGCCGGAGCTGGTGGCGCGCGCGGGCGACATGTTTGACGCGTACCTGCGGACGTACATGGCGCTGGGCGGGCAGTGGACGCGGGGCGTCGACCTGCCTGCGGACGCGGGGGATGCGGCGGACTACATCGCCGCGCGCATGGACATCGCGACGCCGCTCAAGCAGGAGCTGCTCGAACAGCTTTCGCCGGAGGGGCGGCTGGCGCGCGAACTGGAGATCATCGCGGAGGAGCTGCCGGAGATGCGGCTGCGGCTGGCCGCGTACCTGCGCCAGAAGACGGCGGGCTTCGGTGTGCTGAACTAGGACCGGGCGATCGATGGTCGATGGGCCGCCGGTAGGTCTGTGAGCGAAACGGGTGAGCAGCGGCATATCATTGCGGACGATGGATCTTCGGCGATTCGTTGCAGGCGTTCTCGGCGCGGTGCTGGTCGCGGCGCTGGCGCTGTGCGGGTCGCGTGGCGCGCTCGCGCAGCAGCAGGGTTGGGCGATCGACACCTTCCACGCGGACATTGCGGTGCGGCACGACACCAGCCTGCTGATCACCGAGACGATCGGCGTGGATTTCGGCGCACTGCCGAAGCATGGCATCTTCCGCGAGATCCCGGTCGCCTACGCGTACGACGCCACCCACACCCGCACCTACGGGCTCGACGTGCTTTCGGTGACGGACGCGGCCGGCACACCGTGGCCGTACACGGCCGGCCGCTCCGGACCGAACGTACGCATCCGGATCGGTGACCCGGGCCGCACAGTGACCGGCAGGCAGACGTACCGGATCACCTACCGCGTGCGCAACGCGATGAACCCGTTTCCGGACCACGACGAGCTGTACTGGAACGTCACCGGCGCACTGTGGCCGGTGCCCATCGCACGCGCGTCGGCGACGGTGACGCTCGCCGGCGGCGGCTTCGAGCGCGCGCGGTGCTTTGAAGGCGTAACCGGCTCGACCGAGGGGTGCCGTGCGGGTATCTACGACCACACGACGCACATTCTCTACGGGGCCTCCCGCCCGCTCTCGCCGGACGAGCAGTTGACGATCGTCGCAGCGGTGAAGAAAGGCGTGCTCGCGGCGCCGGTGGTCCGGCTCGAGCGGACAGGGCCGCGCGGCTTCCGCGACTACTTCGCGGTCAACCGTGTGACGGCGCCCATCGCGCTGCTCGGCGCTCTCGCGGCGATCGTGTTCGTCAGCGCGAGCTGGTGGCGGGGCGGGCGCGACCGCGTGTACACGTCGATCTACTACCTGAGCAAGAATCCGGAAGAAGAGACGCGGCCGCCCTTCCACCGTGATGCGATCGTGGTCGAGTACACGCCGCCGGAGGACCTGCGTCCGGCGCAGATGGGGTTGCTGCTCGACGAGCGCACCGACAACAAGGACGTCACGGCCACGATCATCGATCTGGCGGTGCGCGGGTTCATCACGATTACCGAGGTGCCGAAGGAGGGGTTGCTCGCCCGCTCGGACTGGCGCATCGCGCGCAAGAATCCGCACCTCGACGATCTGAAGCCGTACGAGCGCACGATCCTCAAGGGCCTGCTCGGCGACCGGGACGAGGCCGACCTCTCGGCGTTGCGCACCGACTACACCGGCGCGCTCGGCGAGGCGACGAGCAAGATCTACGACAAGGCGGTGCGCAGCGGCTGGTTCGTGCGATCGCCCGACGCCGTGAGGAGTATCTGGCGGTGGCGAGGCGCGGGCGTGCTCGCCGTTTCGATCGCGGTCATCTGGGGCGCGGCGTACTTCTTCAACGCGGGCGTCGCCGCGTTGCCCGGCGCGATCCTGGGCGTGCTCCTGATCGCGACAGCAGGTTGGATGCCAAAGCGGACGGCGAAGGGTAGTGAGCTGCTGCGCCGCATCCTGGGCTTCCGCCTGTACATCGAGACGGCGGAGAAGCGCCGGCAGGAGTTCAACGAGAAGGCAGACATCTTCGCCGCGTACCTCCCGTACGCCATCGTGTTCGGCTGCGTCAGCAAGTGGGCGCGCGTGTTCGGAGGCGTGGATACGGCGAAGGTGACGGCAGGCTGGTACTCGGGGCCTTCGGCGCTGAGCGCGATGCAGCTTTCGGCAGGACTGCAGGCGCTCTCGTCCTCGTTGTCCAGCGCGGGGTTCAACAGCCTGGTCGCAACGCCGGGTGCCAGCGGCCACAGCGGCTTCTGGGGCGGCGGCTTCGGTGGCGGGATGGCTGGCGGCTTCGGCGGCGGCGGGTTCGCCGGTGGGGGCGGCGGCGGCGGCGGGGGAGGAGCATGGTGATATGGTGAGAGGGCGTCGCTACCGCGGCGCGCCCCCGGGCCGCGCCGCCGGGGCGGGAGGTCCTGAAGACCTGTCCGTACGCGGGACGGGGCGGCGCGCGGCGGCCCCGCTACGCCGGCTGGGCGACCTTCACCTTTACGGCGACCGGGCCGCCGCCGGGCGGGAGGAGCGCGTTGACCGCGCCGCCGTCGTAGTACGACGGCACGAAGGCGGCGCCCTCCTGCACGCGGCCGGAGACCTGGCAGCGCAGGGTCAGCTCGCCATGATCGCTGACGAGCGTCACCTCGTCGCCATCACTGACGCG
>JAGWOC010000048.1 GCA_028872875.1 Chloroflexota bacterium
CGCGACGGTGAGCGCGGGCCGCTAGCTCAATTGGCAGAGCAGCTGACTCTTAATCAGCCGGTTCTGGGTTCGACTCCCGGGCGGCTCACCAGCAGGACACGCCACGAAGCCCCGCCTGTGCGGGGCTTCGTGCTGCCCGCTTGCAAGGGGTGTGGTGTCTTACGCGGATCGTGCTGGACGGGTTCGATATCCATGATCGCCCTCCTGCGCGGCGATCGATGGCTGCCGCGCCCGCTTCAGTCGCGGGGACGGCCGCTCGCGCCGAGGAAGGTCTCGGGCGACCGCTCAAACTCCCAGCTACAGCCGGCGGAGCAGAAGTAGAACGTCTGCCCGTTGTGCTGCAGGGTGGCGGCATCCGCCGTCTCGACCGCCATCCCGCAGACCGGGTCCCTGGCCATCGTCGCCATGCCCTTGAACTGTCCGTCCTCGAGCCAGAGCACGCGGTCGGCGATGTCCTTGATCCGCTGGTCGTGTGAGACGATGACGACGGCGCGGCCCCGCTCCCTGGCGACGTGGCGTAGCAGCCGCATCGTCTCGCGGCCGGCCTGGGAGTCCAGATTGGCGGTCGGTTCATCGGCCAGCAGCAGCGACGGCTCGTTGATGAGGGCGCGCGCGATCGCGACGCGCTGCTTCTCGCCGCCGGAGAGCTTGGCGGGAGGGAAGCGGAGACGGGGGCCCAGGCCGAGCTCACCCAGCAGCTTCGCCGCCCGTTCGCGCGCAGCCCCGTGGCTGGCGCCGGCCAGCTCCGCGGCGAACGCGACGTTGTCCTGCACGCTGAGGGCTGACAGGAGGTTGAAGTCCTGGAAGATGAACCCGAAGTGCCGCAGCCGGATGTCCGGCAGGCGGCTCTCCGACAACGCGCTCAACACGAGGCCGTCGAGCGCGACCGTGCCCTCCGTCGCCTTCAACAGACCTCCGAGCATGAGCAGCAGCGTCGTCTTGCCGGAGCCCGAGGGGCCCATGATGAGGACGATCTCGCCCGGCGCCACGTCGAGGGAGACATCGCGCACGGCGACCACCTCGGTATCGCCCTCACCGAATCGCTTGGTGACGTGGCTGACATGCAGCCCCATGGTGCTCATCTTCAACCTCTGCGGATCACCGCAACCGGCTCCAGGCCCGCGAGCTGCCGGGCGGGCAGCAGCGCGGCGACGCCGGCAATCGCCGCGGAAACGACGGTCACGCGGACCACCGACGCTGTGCTGACGGACAACACGATGAACTCGTTCACGCGCGGGATGAGCACGCCGAGCAGGAGCGTGAGGCCGAGTCCGGCGATCAGTCCCAGGCCAACGCTGAGCAGTGCCTGGAGCACGACGATCTGGTAGAGGCGCCCGTTGCGCACACCGATCGCCTTGAGCACGCCGTACTCCTTCCGCCGGCCGAGCGTGGCGATGTACATGGTGAGCGCGATGACCGCGAGGCCGGTGAGGAATCCGGCCGTGTTCATGATGGTGATGATGTCGGCGCTCATGTCCCCCACGAGCTTGCGTTCCTGGGCGGCGAACTGCTCGCGCGTCTGCACCGTAACGCCGCTCACGCGCTGGGCGAGGCGCGCGGCGACCACCGACGGGGACTCGCCGGGCTGCACCTTCACGAGCACGAAGCTGACGACCGCGCCCCCGCCACGCACCCGCGCGAAGTCGTCCATGCGGACGAAGGTAGCGGCGCTGACCAGGCTCGAGGTCCCGGACGTAAGGCCGGCGATCCGCATCTGCTGCCCCAGCACCGTGACCCGGTCGCCGACGCGTAGCCCCGCCTGCGTGGCGATCGCCCGGTCGATGATCACCTCGCCCGGCCCGGGCGCCGCGGCGCCGGCGACGATGCGCCACGGCCCACCGAACGGAGCGCCGTCGGGCACGCCGAAGACGTACGCGATGTACTCCTTGCCCTTCGCCCGGACCATGTCTTCTGCGTAGAGGATGGGCACCGCCTCCCCGACGCCCGGCACGGCCCGCACCTGGTCCGTCACCGAGGCGGGGAGCGCGGAGGCCGACATGTGCATCGTGCGCACGCCCTGCTGCGAGACCCAGACATCGGCGCCGGCGTGGTCGATGTAGGCCGTCAGCCGGCCCTGGGCGCCGGCGAACACGGCGTCGAAGAAGAGCACCAGCGTCAGCGCCAGCGCGACGCCGCCGACGGAGATGAGCAGCCGCACGTTGTCCTGGACGAGGTTGCTGACGGCGAGGCGCCACATGCTACTACCTCCGGAAGACGTCGGCCGGCGGCAGGCCGGCGACCGCCCGCGCGGGCAGGAGCGCGCCGGCGAGCGCCATCGCGAGGCCGGCCAAGAGCGTGATGACGATTGCCGGCGGCCCGATCGCCACGAGGAACTGCGGCTTCACGGTCACGACGAGCCGGCCAGCCGCGAACGCGAGGCCGACGCCGAGCGCCGCGCCCGCGCCCGCGGCGACGAGCGCCTGCGCGGCCACGACGCGATAGAGGAGACCGTTTCGGGCGCCGATCGCCTTGAGGATGCCGTACTCCCCGCGCCGCTCGGTCGTCTCCGTGTAGATCACCATGCCGATGACGAGCGCGCCGACGATGAACGCGGCGGCGACCATGAGCAGGATCACCTGGTCGAAGATGCCAGCGATGATCTGCTGGTCGTTCGCCATCAGTTGGCTCTTGGGCAGGACGTCCACGCCCGGGACGGCCCGCAGGCTCGCTGCCAGCCCGGCCGTCGTCTGGCCTGCCGCCGGCGTGACAAGGACGAGGCTCGCGGCGCCCGGCGCCAGCATCAGCGACTCGACGAAGCTCTTGCGGGCGAAGGCATAACTGCCGATCCACGAGCCCGTCCCGTCCGAAAGGCCGACGACCGTCAGGGAGCGGCCCGCGACGTCGAACGAATCGCCGACGCTGACGCCGTGCCGCTCGGCGATCACGCGGTCGAGCACAACCTCGCCGTCTGCCGCCGGGGCGCGCCCCTGGGCCAGGTCCCACGGGCCGCCGCCGAGGGCGGCGTCGTATCCGACCAGCCTGATGACTTCCTTCGTGCCGTGCAGCTCCGGAATCGCCAGCGTCAGCAGCACGGGTGTCGCCCGGGCGACGCCAGGGGTGGCGGCGACGGCCCGCACGGCTTCGCCGGAGAGCAGTTGGCCGGAGCCGGCGCCCGTGCTGGTGACACCCACCGGCATCACCGCCAGGGATCCGGGCGCGTGGTCCAGGTAGATGACGGCGCTGCGCAACACGCCCGTACGCATGCCGAGGAGGAAGAGCATCAGCATGACCGGAAGAGCCACGGCGGCGGCGCTGAGCGCGAACCGCGGCACGTCCTGCAGCAGGTTGCTGAGTGCAAGGCGCCACGGCTGGCGCAGCGGCAGATCGCGGTGCGGTGGCCTGGACGCCGGGGCGATCGCGCGGCTCATCTTTACCTCTTCAGGTAGCGGCGGATGACGCCGATCGCCTCGTCGACGCGCTCCTCGTTTCCGGAGCGGAGCCCGTCGGCGACGCAGCCGCGCAGGTGATCTTCGAGGAGGAGCATGGCGACGGAGTCGGCCGCTGCCTGCAGCGACGCGATCTGCTGCAGGATCTCGACGCAGTAACGGCCCTCTTCCACCATGCGCGAGATGCCGCGGGCCTGACCTTCGATGCGGCGCAGGCGCTGCAGCAGGGTGTCCCTGTCCGGTCCGTAGGAGTGCGCGTTCTTCGCCATGGCGCCCATGGTAGGGGTAGGGAGTATCCCTAGCAAGTGCCGAATGGCCCCATGCGCAGGTGGCGCCGCCCCCCCCGGCTGCTTGTGACGGACCGCCATTCGCCCCTACCGGGTGCAACCCGGAGGCGTCTTCTCGCGGCATCCTTCCACGACTGACGGCGGCGCCCGGCCGTGGCCGGTCGGGGCGCCGCACGTGATGCCACTCTGCCCCGAAGATCCTTCCAATTGGCGGTGACGGCGCGGGCCCGGCGGGAGTATCATGATGGTCTGGCAAGGAGGTCGTGATGCGCGAGATCCTGCTCCCCCCGAACCGCCTGACACGTCTCTGGAACTCGTATCGAAGGCCCGATGAGGCCGCGCTCCTGGCGCGGGTGCCGCTGGCGGGGCGGCGCGTGCCGCTGCGGGCGCTGTGGCATCGACGCCGCCTGTCGCCAACCGCGTTGGTGCGGGAGATGACACACGCGGCGCCGCACCCGCCGGGGCTGCCGATCCACGCCTTCAGCGGCGTACGCGCGCGCATCCGCGGGGCCGCGGCGCGACGGCGTGCGCCGGCGGCCGCAGCGGACGAGGCCGCGGTTCGGCCCATCCGCGTGTCGTCGCGCGTGCGGCGCGGGTCGGCGATCGCGGGCGTGGTCGCGCTGGGCGCGCTGCTGATGTACTACCTGGACCCGGCGTCGGGCCGGCGGCGGCGGGCGCTGGTGCGCGACCAGCTCGTGCACGCGCGGAACGTCGTGCTGCACCGGCTGCCGGGGCGCGTCGAGAAGCGCGGGCGCTTCATCCGCGGCCTGGCGCGCGGGATCCGGCACGAGGCGGCGGGCGTGGTGTTGCACGGCGGCCACGACGGCCACGTCGACGACGAGACGCTCGTCGCGCGCGTGCGGTCGGAGGTGCTGGGACGGCGCGAGGTCAAGGCCGGCGCGATCAACGTCGACGCCTACGAGGGCACGGTGACACTGCGCGGGCAGCTCGAGCATCCGGACGAGATCCGGCGCCTGATCGACGACACGAGCCACGTCGAGGGCGTGCGGCGGGTGCGGAGCTACCTGCACCTGCCGGGCACGCTGGCGCCGAACAAGGCGGAGATCTACGAGCTGGAGCACGCGCCGTACGACCGGGGGTAGGCTCGCGCGGGACGGCTTCGTTGACGGGCCGGGCACTGGAGCATTGAGGGTAGCGGGTGGGTCCGGGTGTCCGATGCCCCGGCGGGGCCGCGTCGGTCGGTCGGCGTGCCATCCCACGAGGACTGCCGTCCGGCACGCATGGGAACAGCCCCCGCCGCGAGTGAGCGCGAATCCTCCATGCGCGAGTGTGGCGCCCAGCGTCGGGGGGACCTGTGACGCAAGAGCGGCGCACGATCCACGGCGCTGCTGGCGGCGGTAGCACTGCGCGCGGCGCAGGGTGTATAACTACGCCAACGCGGCCGCGGCCAGATTCTGACGTCGCCGTCCAACTGTTTCGGCGGCTCGTGTGGCCGTCACGCGGGGGAAGTGTCGGAATTGGCAGACGAGCGTGACTTAGGATCACGTGCCGCAAGGCGTAGGAGTTCGAGTCTCCTCTTCCCCACCAGCGCCCCCGTGAGCGGCCCGGCGGTGCGTGGGCGCCGGGACGGCGAGCGCCCGCGGGCGCAGGCCGCATCCCACGCATTACACTGAAGGAAGCACGCCGGGCGGGGATCACGCCCGGCCTTGTGGATGGCGAGCCGGGCGGTGCGGTCGCCGGGTCCGACGGAGGTGAGATGGGCACGTTACTCCAGGTGCGCGACCTGAAGACGCAGTTCTTCACGGAGGACGGCGTCGTCCACGCGGTCGACGGTGTCTCGTTCGACGTGGAAGAGGGCGAGACCCTGGGCCTCGTCGGTGAGTCGGGCTGCGGCAAGAGCGTGACCGCGCTCTCGATCCTGCGCCTGATCCCCAACCCGCCGGGGAAGATCGTCGCCGGCGAGATCGTCTTCGAGGGCGAGGACCTGCTCAAGCTCGAAGAAGAGGAGATCCGGCACGTGCGCGGGAACCGCATCGCCATGGTCTTCCAGGAGCCGATGACATCGCTGAACCCGGTACTGACGATCGGCCGCCAACTGACCGAGGCGCTGGAACTGCACCTGAAGATGGACCATCACGCGGCCAGCAAGCGGGCGGCGGAGCTGCTGGAGATGGTGGGCATCCCGGAGGCGGCGAGCCGGCTCAATGACTACCCGCACCAGTTCTCCGGCGGCATGCGGCAGCGCGTGATGATCGCGATGGCGCTGTCGTGTAACCCCAAGCTCCTGCTGGCGGATGAGCCGACGACGGCCCTCGACGTGACGATCCAGGCGCAGATCCTGGAGATCATGGCGCGCCTGAGCCGCGAGCTGGGCACAGCGGTGGTGATCATCACGCATAACCTGGGGGTGGTGGCACGCTACGCCGACCGCGTGAACGTGATGTATGCCGGCAAGATCGTCGAGACGGCGAGCGCGCGGGAGCTGTACGGGAACCCGCGGCACCCGTACACGATCGGCCTCCTGAAGTCGGTTCCGCGGCTCGACCAGGGCCGGAAGGACCGCCTGATCCCGATCGAGGGCGCGCCGCCGGACCTGGTGAACCCGCCGACGGGCTGCAACTTCTCGCCGCGCTGCGCGTACAAGATCGACAAGTGCACGGCCGAGGAGCCGCCGCTGATGTCGGCCGGAGACAGGCACCAGTCGGCGTGCTGGGTGATGCCGACCACGTCCACGGTTGTCGTGGCAGGCGGGGAAGCGGCGCAGGA
This sequence comes from Chloroflexota bacterium, assembly GCA_028872875.1. Lineage (GTDB taxonomy): Bacteria > Chloroflexota > Dehalococcoidia > DSTF01 > JACRBR01 > JADMII01. Next base: position 6,401 of record JAGWOC010000048.1, read on the forward strand.
AGGAGCGGTGAGCTCATGACGACGGAAACCGCGCCGATGCGCGACGTGCAGACGGCGTCGGACATCCTGGTCAACGTCCAGAACTTGAAGATGTACTTCCCCGTGACGGCGGGGCTGATCTTCCAGCGCAAGATCGCCGACGTGAAGGCCGTGGACGGCGTCTCGTTCTCGGTGAAGAAGGGCGAGACGCTCGGTCTCGTCGGCGAGTCGGGCTGCGGTAAGTCGACGACGGGGCGGGCGCTGCTCCAGCTCTACCGGCCGACGGCGGGCTCGGTGAACTTCGACGGCGTCGAGCTGACGAAGCTCACGGGGAGCGCGCTCCGGCACATGCGGCGCAAGATGCAGATGATCTTCCAGGACCCGTACGCGTCGCTGAACCCGCGGATGTCGATTGGGGCGATCATCGGCGAGCCGCTGGCGATCCACGGCCTGGCGAAGGGCGGACGCGCGCGCAAGGAGCGGATCCAGGACCTGATGCGGGTGGTCGGACTGAACCCGTACTACGCGAATCGTTATCCGCACGAGTTCTCGGGCGGCCAGCGCCAGCGCATCGGCATCGCGCGGGCGCTGGCGGTCGAGCCGGACTTCATCGTCGCGGACGAGCCCGTGTCGGCGCTCGACGTCTCGATCCAGGCGCAGATCATCAACCTGATGGAGGACTTGCAGCACCAGTTCGGGCTGACGTACCTCTTCATCGCGCACGACCTGTCAGTGGTGCGGCACATCAGCGACCGCGTCGGCGTCATGTATCTGGGCAAGATGATGGAGCTCGCAGACCGGAACGAGCTGTACGAGAACGCGCTGCATCCCTACACGAAGGCGCTGCTCTCGGCGGTGCCGGTGCCGGACCCGCGCGTGGAGAAACAGCGCGAGCGGATCATCCTGACCGGCGACGTGCCGAGCCCGTTGCGGCCGCCTTCGGGATGCGTCTTCCACACGCGCTGCCCGATCGCGATCGAGGAGTGCCGGCAGGCGATCCCGGAGTGGCGCGACGTTGGCGGCGGCCACATGGTGGCGTGCCACCGCGTGTAGCGGCGCTTCGCGAAGGACCAAGCCGGGAACCAGGAACTGAGGATCCGCGATGGCGTATGCGACCGCGCCGGACAGGGTGCGCATCTACTACGAGGCGGCCGGCGCCGGCCGGCCCGTGCTGCTGATCACGGGCGCCTTCAGCTCGCTCGCGGACTGGCACGACGCGGGGATCTTCGAGGACCTGGCGCGGGAGCGGCGCGTCATCGCGATGGACCTGCGCGGACACGGCGGCAGCGACCGGCCGCACGACGCGTCGTCGTACGGCTGGCGGAAGAACGCGGGCGACGCCTTCGCGGTGCTGGAGGCGGAGGGCGCGTCGGGCGCCGACGTCTACGGCTTCTCGATGGGCGGTCAGGTGGTGGTCGCCATGCTGAACGGCGATACGTCGCGGCTGCGCTCGCTGGCGGCGATGGGCGTGTACGTGCCGCCGCCGGGGTTCGAGCCGCCGGCCGAGCAGCTTGTCGGACGGGCGCGCCTGCTGCGCGAGCAGGGGCTGACGACGGCGACGCTCAAGGACCTGCTGCTCGGGGTGGACGACCCGGAGCCGGGGCCGTGGCTCGACCGGGCGCTCACAGGCGATCCGCACGCGTACATCGCGGAGGCGGAGGGGCAGGCGGCGATGGAGGACCAGCAGATGCCGCCCGGCGGACCGCCGACCCTGTTGATCGCCGGCGAGCACGACCCGCTGGCGGTGGCGTTGTGCAAGGATCTGCCGGCGCGCTGCGGCTACGTCCGGTACCGCGAGCTTGCCGGCGCGCGGCACCTCGCGGGCATCGAGCCGGGGATCCTCGACGAGCTGCGGGCGTTCTGGGGGACGCTGTAATTCATAGTCCATAGTTCATAGTGAATAGTCCTGACGGCGCTGCGCGCGTCAGTCAGGCGTGGACTATCGACTATTCGCTATTCGCTATTCCCTGCTTGAGGTATCCCGTCGTCACGATACGGCCGGTGGCCACGCGGCACGCAGCCGAGGGCGGCTGCGCTCCAGCGCGTTCCCCAGCACCGGGCGCCCGGCGCGCGACATCCGCGCCTACCCCTCCCAGGTGACGTCGCCGTGGAGGTCAGCCGGGTGCGGCTTCGCGTCGAAGGCGGCGACCTCGCGGCGGGCGGCGGCGACCGTCGTGTTGTCGCCGTGGCCGGGGTAGACGACGGTCTCCGGCGGCAGCGGCAGGAGCGTCGCCTTGATTGAGGAGACCATCTGGCGCAGCGCCTCCGGGCTGTCGCTGCGGCCCGGGCCGCCGGGGAAGAGCGTGTCGCCGGAGATGAGCGCGGGGCCGCCGGCGGTCTCGACGAAGAGGCAGATGCTGCCGGGCGTGTGGCCCGGCGTGTGGAGCACGCGCACGACAGCCTCGCCGACGCGCAGCTCGTCGCCCCCGGCGACGGTGCCATCGACCTTCGCGGCGTAGGGCGCGCGGTCGGCGTCGTGGCAGTACACCGGGGCACCGGTGGCCTGCTTCACCTCGTCGATGGTCGCCCAGTGGTCGCCGTGGCGATGCGTGACAAGGACGCGCTGGACATCGGTGCCCTTTGCCGCCTCGATGGCGCGATCGCTCTCGAGCGGGGCATCGACGAAGATCGACTGCCCGCTCGCGCGGTCGACGATGATGTAGGCGTTGTTGTCGTACGGGCCGAGCGGGCCAACCTTGATGATCTCAATGGACATGTCGATGCCTCCACGGCGGGCGCGGCAAGCGGCGCCCGTACGGTGTGGGCGCGGCAAGCAGCGCCGTCAGTCGTCCGGTAACGATACCGCGGGCGTGCCGTCGGCGTCATGGAGGGCGGCGAGGCCGTCGCGTACGAGGCCGTCGATCAGCTCGCGCAGATCGCCAGGGTAGGGGGCAGGGTGGCCGTCCCCGATGAGCGCGGGCAGCGCGTCGATGCGGATGCGTTCGCCGGGCGCGAGGGCGCGCAGGACGTCGAGCGTGCGGCCACGGTAGTAGCGGCGCGAGCCGGCGTAGGCGGGCTGCCGGCGCCGCGTGGGGCGGGCGTCGTAGGTCGCGCGCTCGTCGGCGACCAGGGCGAGCGGCGGCTCCTTGCGCGCGCGCCAGACGCACCAGCGCGCGACGACGCACTGCGCGCACTTCGGGCGCGGCGTGCAGACCGAGGCGCCGTAGTCCATCAGCGCCTGGTTCCAGCGCGCCGGCTCGGCGGCGGCGAGGACGTCGTCGGCGAGGCGCTGGAGGGCGGCGCCGCGCAGGGACTCGTCGCCCGAGAGCCGGGCGAGCACGCGGCGCACGTTCGTATCGACGCAGGCGGCGGGCTGACCGAACGCGAACGACGCGACGATCGCCGCCGTGAACGGGCCGATGCCTTCGATGCGGGCGAGCGCGGCCGCATCGCGCGGCCAGCCGTCGGCGGCGATGGTGCGGGCCGCCCGATGCAGGCGCAGGGCGCGCTGGTTGTAGCCCAGCCCGGCCCAGGCGCGGATGACGTCGGCGGCCGAGGCGGCGGCGAGCGCCTCGACGCTGGGGAACGCGGCCAGGAAGCGCGCGTACGCCGGCAGCACGCGGGACATCTGCGTCTGCTGGGCCATGACGGCGGCGACGAGCACGTGGTATGGCTCGCCGGACTCGCGCCAGGGCGCGCGCAGTCCGTGCTGGCGATGCCATCCGAGCAGCGCGGCCTGGACGTCGGGGAGCGATGCGATCTCGGGAGCCACGCGGGGAGTATATGTGGGGCGCGTGCTGGATGTTGGATGTTAGATGTTGGAGGTTAGGACCGCCGCCCTCCAACATCCAACCTCTTACACCGTATAGACCTTCTCCTCCGGGCCCTTGAGCATGAGGGCGAGGGGCGCGCCCGCGCCGGGGCGCCAGAAGGGGCCGATGAGATTGTCGCGCGCCGGCGTCTCGACCGGCGTGATGGCGTCGTCGGTGACGCGCAGGAGCGCGCCGCCGGCGCCGCAGATGAGGGCGTGTGAGCCGTCGGGCGCCCAGGCGGCGCCGAGCAGTGCGCCTGGCGCATCGACCGCGCGCCGGTCGAAGCCGGCGCCGTTGTACAGGAGGAGCTTGTTCGTGGGGCGGTCACCGGCGCCGTAGGCGACGACAAGCGCGAGCGCGGACGGTGGCGAGGCGCCGGGACGCCAGTCGACGGCGAGGGCGTCATCGTCGTCGTCGGTGGCGAGGAGGGCCTGGGTGTAGCGGCCGTCGCAGCGGTAGAGGGCGTGCGGACGCGGATAGCCGGCGTAGCTGCTGGCGTAGGCGCCGATCAGGGCGTAGGCGCCATCGGGCCGCCAGGCGACCGAGCGCATGGTGTGGGCGCGGTCGCCGGGGACGGGCAGCAGGGCGCCGGACGCGGCGTCAAAACGGAGGACGACGCCGGCGTTGCCGACGACGAGCGCCGACGCGCCATCGGGCGCCCAGGCGGCGCGGCGCAGGTTCTCGACGGTCACGGCCGGGAGGTCACGGAAGCGGCCGCGCTCGTACAGGAGCACGGCGCCGCGATTGCCGGCGAGCAGCGCGCGCTCGCCGTCGGGCGCCCATCCGACGCCGCGGAGGTTGTGCGCGCTGCCGGTGGGAAGTGGCTCGAACGCGGCCGCGCCGTCGAAGCGCAGCACCTGGCCGCGGTTGCCGACGAGCATCGCCCAGGCGCCGTCCGGGTGCCACGCGGCCCAGCGCAGCGGACGCTGGGCGGGGGCGGGGAGCGCGCGCAGGCGCTGTCCGTCGTAGAGGTAGAGGTCCGTCATCCGCAGGCATCCTAGCGGTTCGGCGCCGCGCGCGGTGGGTGCGCGCGTTCGGGGCTGCGGGCGGCTCACCCGTAGAAGAGCTGCGCGATGCGGGCGTCGTACTGGAGGATTGCCGCGGGCTCGAGGCCGTAGGACGGGGGGACGAGGGTGGCGGAGTCGGCGCTGTCCCAGATCGCGGCGACGCGGGCGCGGACCTCGTCGGGCGTGCCGCAGACGACGAACGTCTGCGCCATCTCGTCGCTCACGAGGTAGCGGACGGAAAGGTAATCGCCGCGCTTCACGCCCTCCTGCAGTTGTCGCGCCTCGCGGCGGAAGCCGTGCGCGGCGAAGTACTCCTCGTACTGGGCGATGCCGCCGTAGAAGGCGACGGTGCGGCGCGCGTCCTCGACCGCCTGGCGGCGGTCGTCGTTCGGCGCGACGAAGAGCCACATGTTGAGCTCGATGTCGGAACGCTGCTTGCCGGCTTTCGCGAGCCCGGCCTTCAGGTCGCCCATCACCTTCGTCGTCGCCCAGTCGATCGACCAGATCGGGTGGCCGATGACGCCGTCGGCGATCTCGGCGGCGAGGCGGACGAGCGGCCCGCGCAGGCAGGCGATCCAGATCGGCAGCTCGGTGCGGACGGGCGCGCCGAGCGGCTGGAACTCGCTGAAATCGAGGTGGTGGTACGCGCCGTCGTAGCGCGTGAGCTGTCCGGTGTGGGCCTGCGCGACGACGGTGCGGACGATCTCCACGACTTCGCGCAGGTGCTGGAGCGGGCGGCCGTACTCCTCGCCGAAGAAGCCTTCCGTCCATGACTTGACGCTGGTGCCGAGGCCGAGGGTGAAGCGGCCGCCGCTGATGCGGTCGAGGTCGATCGCGGCGGCGGCGGTCTCGAACGGGCTGCGAACGAAGGCGAGCGCGATGCCGGTGGCGAGACGGACGCGCGCCGTGGCGCCGGCGGCGGTGGCGAGCGGGATGAAGGGCGGTCCGTAGACCTGCGGGGCGAAAAGGCCCTCGATGCCCATCGACTCGAGGGTCTGCGCCTGCTGGGTGAGGATGGGTGCGGGCAGCGGCGTGATGACGCCCCAGTACTTCGGCGTGCCGGTCATGTGTAGCTCCCTTCGGTGCGGTCGTCGCTCAGCGTATCGGTGGCGGGTCGTATGGAGAATGGACGACGGGGAAGTAAGAACAAGGGAACAAAGAACAAAGAACTCAGGACAAAGGACACAGGACAGGGCGCAGAGCCGACGCCGCTGCCGCGGCGGGCTTGGAGATGGCGGCGGACGGGCGGTAGTGTCGCCTGCATCAACGCGCGCAGTGAAGGAGGTGGAGATGGAGGACGAAGAGCGCGTGGGCCCGGCGGAGGACGGTGCGGGGGACGCCGAGGCGCAGCTCGCGGCGGCGCGCGCGGAGATCGCGCGGCTGCAAGGCGAAGCATCGCAGGCGGCGGCGCGGGCGGCGGAGGCGTACGCGGAGGGCGAGGTGCTGCGCGAGCAGCTCCGTGCCGCGTCGGACGCGGGCGCGGGAGCGTCGGCGGAGGCGGAGCGGCTGCGGGGCGAGCTCGATACGGTGGCGGAGCGGGAACGAGCTTCGGCGGCGCGCTACCGCGACCTCGTGGTGCGCAGCGAGCCGTCGCTGCCGGCGGAGCTGATCGCCGGCGAGAGCATCGATGCGGTGGATCGCTCGCTGGAGGCAGCGCGAGAGATCGTCGGGCGGGTGCGGACGCACATCGAGCAGCAGGCGCAGGCGGTACGGGTGCCGGCGGGGGCGCCGCCGCGCTCGGGCCCGGACCTGAGCGCGATGTCGCCGGAGCAGAAGATCCGGTACGGGCTGGGACAGCGGCGCGCGTAGCGGCGCGCGGCGCGGAACCAGCCGGGAACCTGGTACCGGCGCCAGCGACCGGACGCAGGCATCGCGGAGCGCGACCGCGATCCGTCCACCGATCCCGGTACCGAGCCACCAGGGCACGAGCAGCGAGGAGACCAGCAGATGGCACTGACGCTGGCCGAGGCGGCCAAGCTTTCGAACGACATCGTGCTGCAGGGCGTGATCGAGACGGTGATCCAGGATTCGCCGGTCCTGCAGGCCCTGCCGTTCATCGAGATCACGGGCAACGGGCTGACGTACAACCGCGAGAACGCGGCGGCGACGGCGGCGTTCTTCCAGGTGGGGGACACCTGGACGGAGAGCACGCCGACGTTCTCGCAGATCACGGCAAGCCTGACGATCGTCGGCGGCGACGCGGACATCGACAACTACCTGCTGACGACGCGGAGCAACGTCCAGGACCTGCAGTCGGCCGTGATCCGGCTGAAGGCGAAGGCGGTGCAGCAGAAGTTTGAGGACACGTTCGTGAACGGCGACACGGCGGTCGACGTGAAGTCGTTCGACGGCATCGACAAGCTGACGACGGGCGGGCAGGCGGCGTCGATGGGCGTGAACGGCGCGACGCTGACGCTGGCCAAGCTCGACGAGCTGATCGACCTGGTGAAGGGCGGTGGGCCTGACCTGCTGCTGATGAGCAAGCGCACGCGCCGCTCGCTGAACAACCTCGCGCGGACGGCGGGAAGCTTCCTGCAGACGGACCGGAACGACTTCGGGCAGATGGTGCAGTTCTACGACGGCATCCCGATCGGCGCCTCGGACTACATCTCCGACGCGAAGACGGTGGGCACGAGCGCGGACTGCTCGACCGTGTACGCGATGCAGTTCGGGGAAGGCGCGCTGGCGGGGCTGACGGCGCCGGGCGGGCTGCAGGTGGAGACGATCGGCAGCCTCGAGACAAAGGACGCGACGCGGACGCGTGTGAAGTGGTACGTGAGCACGGCGCTCTTCAACACGCTGAAGGTGGCGAAGCTGACCGGCGTGCGGCCGTAGCGGTCCGCCGGTTCGGAACGGTACCCAGGGGAAAGCGCTGCCCATCGCGCGGGCAGCGCTTTCTCGCGGCCGTTCAGGAAGCGAGGAAGAGGGCGAAGCGGGCAGTGCCGCGCCACGCCGCATTCCTTTGGCGCCGTTGCGGATGCCGCATCGCGGCCGCTTACGCGTCGTGGTGACGGAGGACGGATTCGAGCGCGCGCACGAGCGCCGGGCCGGCGGTCTGGATCTCGGCGAGGTGGTGCGCGGCGAGCGTGGCGAGCACGCGCTCGCCTTCCGCGGTCAAGCGGATGAAGACGAGGCGGCGGTCCGGCGCCTCGCGGAAGCGTGCGACGAGGCCGCGCGCTTCGGTGCGGTTGACGAGTTCGACGGCGCTGTGGTGGCGGATCTGGAGGACCCCGCAGAGGTACGTGATGGTGGGGGAATGGTCTGCCGGCGCGCCCTTGACGGCGAGCATGAGCTGATACTGTGCCGGCTCGACGCCGGAGCGGCGCGCAAGGTCCTCGCTGAAGTGGAGGAAGCGCCGGATACGGGCGCGGAACTCCGCGAGCGAGCGGTAATCCGCATCGCCGATGGTGGTCGCCGGGCTCCCGTGATCCCCGTATCGCATCACGACGGCGGCATGATAGCTGATCCGGGGCGTTGTTGGAACAAGGTAATGTTTGATGTCGGCTGCCTGCCGGTCAGGCCTCGTCAGCGCGCGGAGAGCGTCCCGCGCACGCAGTAGACCGGCTCCCGGGCGAGCGGCGCTGGCAGGCCGCCGGGGCAGGCGCCGGTCGCGGACGGGGCCTGCACGCGCGCGAGCAGGGTGAAGGACTGGCCGTCGGACGCGTACCAGTACGGAAACGTGCCGTCCGATGTGGGCAGCGCGGCCGCGTACTTCCGCAGTGTGCAGCCGACGTCTGTTGGCTGTGCGCAGAGCGTGCGGAGCACACCGCCGGTCGACGGATACGTGCCGAAGAACACGGCGTATGCGTTCAGCGCGTCGCGCACGCTCGCGAGGTCCAGCTCGCGCCGCGCGTCGAGGAGCGTATCGGCGAGCGTCGGCGTCGGGGCGGGCTGCGGGCTTGGCGTCGGCGCGGGCGTGGAGGCCGCGGCGGCGGGCGGGGCCGCGTTCGAGCCGCCGGATCGCGTGGCCAGCACGGCCACGCCCGCCACGGCGACCGCAAGCAGTGCGATCCCGGCGACGAGCGCCAGCGCGCGGGCGCGCGGCATCTCCGCCAGCCATCGCGGGCCGGGCGCCGTGCGCCGGGATGCGCGGGTGGCGATGGCGCCGGCGGCGCCCGGCTGGAGCGACGAGCGCCCGGGCGGACGTTGCGCGCGTGCCGCCTTCCACGCGAGCGCGGTTGCGAACGCCGCGCCGAGCGCGACCTGAGCGGCGAGTCTCCGCGATGTCGACGTCATCCCCGACTCCTCGCGCCGATTGTTGCGGCCGCCGGGCCGCGCGCTGTATCGGGAAACGCTGGCGTTCCGTTGTCGCGGCGCGCCTAAGGGGACCGGAGCGTAGAGAGGACCGGCTGGGCGGCCGGTCCCGCGCAGCGGCGCGGCTGCCGCCTCGCGTGCCGCGCGCTCATGCCGTGCTTGTCACGCGTATCGAGCATGGCGTCCTGTGCGTCATCAACCTGGATCCGCACTAATGGCGGTGCGGCTGTGAGGACTCGGCCTCTTCGGCCGCGTTGAACTCGAACACGAGCCGCGAGAAGCGCCGGTCGACGGTGCGGTTGCGGCCCGTCACATCGCTGAAGGGGACGGGCACGATCTCCAGCCCCTGGCTGGCGGTCATCACGCCGGTGCGGCCTTCGTGCAGGTAATCCACCGCCGCCACGCCCATCCGTGTTGCCATCACGCGGTCGAACATCGAAGGCGAGCCGCCGCGTTGCACGTGACCGAGCACCGTTACCCTCGCCTCGACGCCCGTGCGCCGCTCGATCTCCTCGGCGATCCGCGTCCCGATGCCGCGCGTCGCGAGCAGCGCATGGCCGAACTGGTCGACCGCGCTCGAGCTCTGCGACTCGATGCCCTCGACGCGGGCGCCCTCCGCGACGACGACGATGCTGAACTGGCGCGTCTCCATCCGGTGCTGCACGTGGTGCACCACCCGCTCGATGCTCATCGGCTCCTCAGGGATGATGATCAGGTCTGCGCCGCCGCCGACGCCACCGACGACGGCCAGCCAGCCGGCATCGCGCCCCATCACCTCGACCACCATCACCCGGCGGTGCGATTCGGCGGTCGTGTGCAGGCGGTCGAGCGCCTCGCCCACGATGTCGGTGGCGGTGTCGAAGCCGATGCAGTAGTCGGTATGGGGGACGTCGTTGTCGATCGTCTTCGGCACGCCGACGACGGCGAATCCGCGCGCGGACAGCTTCGCCGAGACGCTGAGCGTGTCGTCGCCGCCGATCGTCACGAGCCCTTCGATGCGGCGACGCGCGAGGTTCTCCTCGACCTGCCGCATCTCGGCCTCGCTGCGCGCCGGGTTCGTGCGCGACGAGCCGAGGATCGTGCCGCCGAGATGCAGGATGCCGGCAATCTCGTCCTGCGTGAGAGGCAGCGAGTCGCCCTCGCCAAGCAGGCCCGCCCAGCCCTCACGGAAGCCGTGTACCTCGTCCCCCAGCATCCACGCGCGATGCGCGATGGCACGGATCGCCGCATTCAACCCGGGGCAATCGCCGCCCCCCGTCAGCACTCCGATGCGCACGCCGGCACCTCCGATCCTTCGCCAGGCCGTCTCGCCTACAGGATATGGCATCGCCGGGGGGCCGCGCGCAATCGGGGTTCTACCGCACGTCGCTGGCGGCAGGACGAGGACACGCGTAGGATCAGCGGGCCATGCCACAGCGGACCGGCCTCCTCCTCGCGCCCGTGCCGCAGCGCCTCACCCGGCTCGGCGGTTGGCTGCCGCTCGCCGACCGGCGCACGATCATCCTCGCACCGGAAGCGATCGCGCACGGCATGCACGGCGCCCGGGCGCTCCAACAGGCGCTCGAACGCTACGCCGGCCGGAGCTGGGAGGTCCGCGCCGCCTCCGGCGTGGCGGAGCACGAGGGCGCCGTCGCCGTCATCGACCAGAAGGCGACGCCGAAGCGCGAGAGCTACCACCTCACCGTCGGCGACGAGCGCGTCTCCATCGTCGCGCACGACGCCGCCGGCATGTTCTACGCTTTCGCGACGCTGACGCAGCTCGTGCGGCAGTTCGGCAGGCGGCTGCCGCGGCTGCAGATCGAGGACTGGCCCGACTTCGCGCACCGCGGCGTCATGCTGGACATCAGCCGCGACAAGGTGCCCACGATGGCGTCCACGTACGCGCTCGTCGACATGCTGGCGGGCTGGAAGGTGAACCAGTTCCAGCTCTACATGGAGCACACCTTCGCCTACGAGCGCCACCGCGCGGTCTGGAAGGACGCCTCGCCGTTCACCGGCGAGGAGGTCCTCGCGCTCGACGCGTACTGCCGCGAGCGGCACATCGAGCTCGTGCCCAACCAGAACAGCTTCGGCCACATGGCGCGCTGGCTGGAGAAGAAGCCCTACAACGCGCTCGCGGAGGCGCCGCGCGGCAGCAAGCTGCCATGGGGGCGCCTGCCGCCGTTCACGCTCGACCCGCAGGACCCGCGGTCGCTCGACCTGATCGACGGCCTCTACGCGGAGCTGCTGCCGCACTTCCGCGGCACGCTGTTCAACGTCGGCTGCGACGAGACGTTTGACCTCGGCCTCGGCAAGAGCCGCGAAGCGGTCGCCCAGCGCGGCGCCGGACGCGTGTACCTCGAGTTCCTGTTGAAGATCCACGCACTTTGCGAGAAGTACGGGCGCAGGATGATGTTCTGGGGTGACATCATCACGCAGCACCCGGACCTGGTCGGCGACGTGCCGCGCGATGCGACCGTGCTCGAATGGGGATACGAGCACGACCACCCGTTCGACACGGACGGCAGGGCGTACGCCAGGGCGGGCCTGCCGTTCTACGTCTGCCCGGGCGTTGGCGGCTGGAACTCGTTCATCGGCCGCACGGACAACACCGTCGCCAACATCCGCAACGCCGCGACCAGCGGCCTGCGGCATCGCGCGGCGGGGCTGCTGAACACGGAGTGGGGCGACAACGGCCACACGCAGCCGGCGCCCGTGCCGTGGCTCGGCTTCCTCTACGGCGCCGCGATGAGCTGGTCGCCCGGAGCCAGCGCGGAGATGGACATCGCCGCCGCGCTGAGCCTGCACGCCTTCGACGACCCCAGCGGCGTCACCGGGCGGCTGGCGTTCGACCTCGGCAACATGTACCAGGTGAACGGCGCGAAGTCGCGCAACGGCTCGCTGCTCCATCAACTCTGCTTCCTGCCGCTCAACAACGACTGGCCGATGCAGCGCGTCCGTCCCGGCGGCTTCGAGGAGACGCTGGAGCAGATCGCCGCGCTGACCGCGCGGCTCGACGCATCGCACATGCGCCGCGACGATGCGGTGCTGATCGCCGACGAGCTGCGCTGCGCCGCCGAGCTTGCGTCCGCAGGCGCCGAGGTCGGCGCAGCGAAGTACGCGCGCGCCAACGATGGCAGGGCCGCGAGCGTGCGCGCGGGCTTCCGGCGCGCGGCGAAGCGCGTCGAGGCGGCACTCCCCGAGTACGAGCGGCTCTGGCTGGCCCGCAACCGCCCGGGCGGCCTGCCCGACAGCACCGCCCGGCTGCGCGGCGTCGTTGCCGCGCTGCGAGAGGGCGCCGGAGCGAAGACGGCGCGCTGACATCGCGACCATCATCCGTCCGCGCGCCGTCCGATATCCTTTGCTGCGCGCGATCGCGTGCGGCGCGGATAGAGGAGGCTCCACATGGGCAAGCTGGATGGGAAGACGGTGATCGTGACGGGCGCCAGCCGTGGCATCGGCGCCGAGATCGCCCGCGTGTTCGCCGCGGAGGGCGGTCGCGTCGTCTGCGCCGCGCGGACGCTGCACGAGGGCGACCATCCGATGGAGGGCTCGCTCGACACCACGGTCGCCGGCATCCGCGCGGCCGGCGGCGAGGCGGTGGCGGTCGCGGCGAACATCTCCGAGCCGGAGGAATGCGCGCGGCTCGTGGGGGCCGCCCGCGACGCCTACGGGCCGGTGGACGTGCTCGTCAACAACGCCGCGCTCACCTACTTCCTGCCGGTGAAGGACTATCCCCTGAACAGGTGGATGCGCTCCTGGGCGGTGAACTTCCAGGCGCCGTTCTACCTGAGCCAGCTCGTGCTGGCCGACATGGTCGAGCGCGCGGGCGGGTCGATTGTGAACATTTCATCCAGCGCGGCGATCGGGCCCGGTCGCGGGCCGTACACGGACAGCCGCTGGCGGGTCGGCGCGACCTGCTACGGCGCCGAAAAGGCGGCGCTGGAGCGGTTCACGCAGGGCCTCGCCGCCGAGGTCTACCAGTACGGCGTGTCCGTGACGTGCGTCTCGCCGTCCCAGGTCGTGCCGACGGCGGGCACGGTGCACCACGGTCTCGTGACTGGCCTCGATGACCCGCGCGGCGAGCCGCCCGAATACATGGCCAAGGCCGCGCTGCTGCTGGCCACGGAACCGCCCGCGCGCGTGTCGGGGCGCGTGACCTACAGCCAGCAGATCCTCGGCGAGTTCGGCTGGATCCAGGACGCGAAGGGCGTAGGCGTCGACGCCGGCATGCCGGGCACCGGATATAGCCGCATCTGACCGCGCTTGTACGTCTCCAAGAGAGCGCGGCCTTTAACGATCCGGCAATGAATCTACCGTTTACGTAAGCTTACACTTCCGTTGGGACTGGGTGGCAACCGCACGGCTTCGACTGCCACGGGCTCGGCGCGGGAAGGCCCTGCGCGTGCCAGGCGTCGTGCGTATGACGTCGGCCACGCCAGTGATGCGCGCACACGGGAGGAGTGAGCACGAGTGCCACACATCAAGCGTGCGTTCCACGTTGCCGTCGCGGCCATCGCCGCGGTCGCGTTGATCGCCGCCGCTGCGTGCGGTTCCGGGTCCAGTTCATCAGCGTCCTCTGCGTCATCGACAGCGACACCCACGGCGGGCCGCGGCCGCGGCTTGCGTTTCCGCAACGGCACGCCGAACCCGGCGATTGAGACATCGATCGCGGAAGGGACGCCGCCCCCGTTCGGCAACCGGACGCCGCCGCCGGCGGTCCAGACGGCGATCGCGGAGGGGACGCCGCGCTCTGCGCTGCGGGGTGGCTTCGGCGGGCGGGAGCTGGCCACGGTGGCGTTCATCATCGGCATCACCCCGCAACAGTTGCTGAGCGAGCTACAGGCGCCAGGCGCCAGCATCCAGAGCGTGGCGGCGGCGCACGGGAAGGACCGCGCGACCATCCGGCAGGCGCTCATCGATGCGAATCGCCTGCGGCTGGCAACGGAGGTATCCAGCGGCACGATTACCCAGGCGATGGCAGACCAGCAGCAGAGCCAGTTTGTGGCGAACGTGGACAGCCTGATTGACCGCGTCGGGACGGCACGGCAGTGACGGCGCCAGACGTGGTGCAAGACCGCTGCGCAGCGGGACACGGCGTCGCGCGTCCGACGCTTGGAAGACCCCTGCAAGCGGCGCAGCAGCGCGCGCGGCGATGGCAATCACAGATCGGTAACCCCTCGCCGTTCCGCCGTACGTCAGGGTGGTAGGAGCACAGCAACAACTATGAGGGGGCACCCGTGGCAGAGATAGCCGACAGATCGTTTGAGTACGATGACCTGCTCGATAGCGGCGCCAGCCCGTGGAGGCGACGCCTGCTGATCGGCGCTGTCGCGTTGATTGTGGCCGCGGTGGCCGCATTCTTCGCGTGGAACCAGTGGGTCCGTGGCGGCTCGGCGGCCGCCCCGCCGGTGTTCACGCAGGCCACCGTGACGACCGGCAACGTCACGAAGACGATCAGCACGAGCGGCACCGTCTCCGCCGCGGCGACCGCGAACCTGAGCTTCACCGCGCAGTCGGAGAAGGTGACGAAGGTCAACGTCGTGGTCGGGCAGGCCGTGAAGGCAGGCGACGTGCTCGCCCAGATCGACCCGACCGATGCCCAGAACGCGCTGAAGACCGCGCAGGCTTCACTCGCCAGCGCGCAGGCAAACCTCCAGCAGACGCTCGCCGGCAGCACGGCGCCCCAGCTCGCGGCGGCCGACCAGGGGGTGGTCCAGGCGCAGACCAGCTATAACAACGCCGTCAACGCGCTCCAGACGCTCCAGCAGCCGCCCACCGCGGCGGCGCTCGAAGCTGACCAGCAGGCCGTCACGGCGGCACAGGCGCAGCTCCAGACCGCGCAGCAGGCGCAGGCGGACCTCACGACCAACGCGCAGACGGCACTGCGCACGGCGCAACTCAACCTGCAGGCCGCGCAGGCGGCGCTGACCAGCGCCCAACAGGCCGTCACGAACGCCTCCGAGAACCAGACGCTGGCGCAGGCCACGCTCGCCGGTGCCGAGTCGGCCTACTGCGCCAACCCCGACCCCGCGAACATCCCGTCGTTCTGCACCGTGCAGTCGATGCCGATCCCGATTTCGGACGCCACCATGATGGTGACGGTCAGCGGCGGCGCCAACGCCACGGCCGCCAAGCTTGCCCAGACCGTGCTGACATCGGACAGCGGGTACCGAAGTGCCTTGACCGCCGCGCAGACGGCGTCGAACGCGCTGACGACGGCGCAGAACAACGTGACGACGGCGACGACGGCGCTGGCGACGGCGCAGGCGCAGCCGACGCAGGCGCAGGTGACCGCGGCGGCGTCCGCGGTCAGCGCTGCCCAATCGGCACTCGCCACGGCGAACGCCAACCTGGCGACGCTCCAAGCTGGCCCCACGGCCGCGCAGCTCGCGAGTGCGCAGGGGGCCGTGGACCAGGCGGCGGCGTCCTTGAAGGCGGCACAGGCGAGCCGCGACCAGACCTACGCGGGCTCCACATCAGCGCAGATCCAGTCGGCGCGGACCGCCGTCGTGCAGGCGCAGGTGAACGTTGCCAATGCGCAGAAGGGTGTCGCGGACACGAAGCTTGTCGCACCGTTCGATGGCACGGTGGCGGCGCTGAACATCCAGGTCGGCGACCTCACCGGCGCCAGTAGCGCTTCGGGTTCCGCGCCGGCTATCGTCCTGAACACGCCGAACCGGCTCGTGCTCAACCTGACGATCGCGGAGACGGACTACCCGAGCGTGAAGGTGGGCGACACCGGGACCGTCACATTCTCCGCGCTCACCGGCGAGATCTTCCCGTTTGTGATCGATGGGCTGGGCGCGAACCCGACGACGACGCAGGGCGTCGTCACGTATCAGGCGACAGGGCATCTCGTGACCGGGCCCCAGGCGGCGCAGATTCTGGGTTCGCTGAGCTCGTTCGCGGGCCGCGCCCGCAACAGACAGGCCGGCGCTGCGGCAGGCACGCCCACCGCGAGCACGACGCCGCGTGCCGCCACGACGCCGGCAGCCTCCGCCACCCCGGCCGCGAACGCGACGCCCGGCGCCACCCGGCGCTTCGGCGGCGGCTTCGTGCGGGCGCTCGCCAACCAGCAGCAGCCGGCGCCGGGCATGAGCGCCACGGCGACCATCATCGTCGACCAGCGCACGAACGTCATCATGGTGCCGTCAAAGGCCGTGCAGACGAAGAACCGGCAGAGCTTCGTCACCGTGAAGAACGCGAACGGCACGACGCAGGACGTGACGGTCACGACCGGCCTCACTGACGGCACCAACACCGAAATCACCTCGGGCCTGACCGATGGCCAGACGATCGAGATCCCGGGCACCGTGACGACGACCACGACGACGACGCAGGCGTTGCCGGCGACCGGCGGCTTCGGCGGCTTCCGTCGTGCCGGGCCGGGGGGCTAATGGACACGACACTGACGATGCCCGAGCCGAAGCAGGTGGCCAGGGGTGCGACCATGATCGAGCTGCGCGGGATCCTGAAGGTCTACCGGGCGGGCGATGTGCCCGTCGTCGCCCTGGACCACATTGACCTGGATATCGCGCGCGGTGAGATGCTATCGATCATCGGCGCCTCGGGGTCCGGCAAGTCGACCCTGATGAACATCCTGGGGTGCCTGGACAAGCCCACGCGCGGCACCTACACGCTCGAAGGGCGCAACGTCAACGCCCTGAGCGACAGGCAGCTCGCGCGCTTGCGCGGCCGCCGTATCGGCTTCGTCTTCCAGTCGTTCAACCTGCTCTCGCGCATGACCGCGCTGGAACAGGTGGAGTTGCCGCTGATCTATCTTGGGGTCCGGAACCGCAGGCGCCTTGCCATGCGCGCGCTGGCGTCGGTTGGTTTGGCGGACCGCTGGCATCACAAGCCGACGCAGCTCTCGGGCGGTCAACAGCAGCGCGTCGCCATCGCCCGCGCGCTCGTCACCAACCCGGCGATCATCATGGCGGACGAGCCGACAGGGGCACTGGACACGAAGACCACGAAGGCCGTGATGGAGACGCTGGTCCGGCTGAACGCGGAGCGCGGCATCACCGTGATCCTCGTTACACACGAGCTCGATGTGGCCGCCTACACGCGCCGCGTAATCACGCTCCGCGACGGCAACATCATCTCGGACGCCGCACCCGGGAGGACGAACGTCGTCGCGTTCCCCTCGGCGGAGACGCGGCGCGAGCCGGCGCCGGAAGCCGCGGGAGCCGACGCATGATCTTCCTGGACACGCTCCGGATGGCGCTCGGCGAATTCACGACGAACAAGCTCCGCACGGCTCTGACGATGCTCGGCATCGTCATCGGCGTGTGTGCGGTGATCGCGCTGATGGCGGCGGGGCAGGGCGCCTCGGCGGGGGTGACGGCGCAGGTGCGGGGCCTCGGCTCCAACCTGCTGTTCATCACGCCGGCGTCCACGTCGAACGCCTCGTCAGGGGGTGTGCGGGACATCAGGCGGCTGACGCTGACGACCGCGGACGAGGCCGCGATCAACGACCCCTCGCAGGCCCCCTATGTGCAGGCGGCGGTGGCCCAGTTCGGCGGCGACACCGGCTCGACGACGGGCAACACATTGACGGAGCAGTTCATCGGCAACGGCCAGAACACCACCGCGTCGCTCGCCGCGACCGAGCCGGCGTACCAGCAGATCCGCAACGTCACGATGGCTGCCGGGAACTTCATCAGCCAGGATGACATGACGCGCAAGACGCTGAGCGCCGTGATCGGGGCGCAGGTCGCGCAGGACCTGTACGGTACGCCCGCCCAGGCGGTCGGCCAGCAGATCTCGATGAGCTTCGGACCGCGCTTCACCTTGAACCTCACCGTGATCGGGGTGATGCAGCGCAGCGGCGGCCCCAACGACACGACCGTCATCATGCCTCTCACCGCGTTCGAAGCACGGGTGCCCTTCGGACGCAGCCCGACCGGCCAGCACAACGTGCAGGCGATCATCGTCAAGGTGAAGAACGGCTACAACCTGAACACCGCGAAGGCCCAGCTCACCACGCTCCTGGACCAGACACACACCACGCAGGACTTCCAGATTTCATCCCAGAACGACCTGCTGGCGACGTCGCAGAAAGTGGCGCGGACGCTGACGATCCTGCTCGGCGCCATCGCCGGCATCTCGCTCGTTGTCGGCGGCATCGGCATCATGAACATCATGCTCGTCTCCGTGACTGAGCGGACGCGCGAGATTGGCATCCGCAAGGCGATCGGCGCAAGCCGCGACAATATCCTCCTCCAGTTCGTCTGCGAGGCGGTGATCGTGACGCTCGCTGGTGGCATCGTGGGCGTGGTGCTCGGGGTCGGTGCGGCGATCCTGGCGAATGGACAGACCTTCGGCACGGGCACGACGGTCACGACCCAGGTCTCGTCGACCAGCGTTGTCGCCGCGTTCGCCGTCTCCGTAATCATCGGCCTGTTCTTCGGCATCTACCCCGCGTGGCGCGCGTCACACCTCGACCCGATCGAGGCGCTCCGGACGGAGTAGCCGGCGATCGCGCGGCCCCGGCCGCCGTAGACCGTCCACGGGACGTGGACTGCCGGCCAGAGGGCCAGCGGAGGGACGTGCCGTGGACGCGGCCCGGTGAAGCGCCTGCAGCCGCTCCTCGAAGAAGTGATTGCCGCCACCGCCGCCGTCGGCGCGCTGGGCGTCCTCGTGGGGTTTGTGTACTGGCTGCTGACGGGCCAGTCGCCGTGGCCGGGCCTCGTGCTGGGCGAGATGATCGGGTTCGGCTGGGGGGTGCTGCTGCTGGTGATCGCCGCGCCACAGCGCGGCAAGTGAGGGGCCGCGCCCGCCAGGCTGCGTGGGGGGCCGCCCACGAGCGCATTGCGCGATCCTCGGTGGGCAGCGTGGCACCACCGGACATGACTGGTCGCAGAGAGTTGGTGTATGCTGGTGTTCGCCAATTCATCGCGGGGAGCACATGGATTCCGTCGCACTCGTGCGTGGTCCGGCGCAGGCCCCGGACACCTATCGCTGCCAGCGCTGCGGTACACGCCAGCTTCGCGATGCTGTGCAGTCGGCCGGGGGCTTCCCCTGTGTTACGTGTGGGGCGGATCTCCACGTCACTGACCAGGTGACGTATGCGAGCCTCGGCGCCCGAATGCTTTCGCTCATCGTGGATGGGGCGGTCCTGTCCGCAGGATACGTGTGGGCCTCCTTCTTCGTGGCGCTCCTCACACCGTTCGACGATCGTGGCTACGTGAGCCCCAACGCGACCTTCGCCGGTAGCGTGATCGTTGTGGTGGTGCTTACCGGTTATCTGTTCATCGGTGAAGCGCTCGGGCAGACGATCGGCAAGCGCGTGTGCGGGCTTCGGGTGGTCACGGCACGGGACTGGGGGGCGCCCGGCGCGTGGCGTGGCCTAGCACGGCTTGTCCTGGCGATCGCGAGCCTGCTCCCACTCGGTGCCGGATACATGATGATCCTGTTCGACAGTGAGCGTCGGGCGTTTCACGATCGTGTCACCGGTACGCGGGTGATCGATCGTTGATGCGCACGAATCTGGTGCTGAGGTACTCGCCTGCGCCTGCCTCCTAGATTCGCGCGTAGCCGGCCGGGCGCCCATAATGGCGGCAGGCGCGCGCACCGCGTCCTGCCGCAGCCCCGTCGATGGCTGGGCCGTGCGGCGGGCGGGCGCCCCGACAGGAGCCGCAGATGGCCGCATCGCTCGACAGCTTCCGCACGCGTTCGCACATCAGTGTCGATGGCCGCACGGTCGACATCTTCCGCCTCGACCGGCTCGAGGCCGCAGGCACCGGTCGCGTCTCGCGGCTCCCGTTCTCGTTGAAGATCCTGCTCGAGAACCTGATGAGGAACGAGGACGACCTCACCGTCACGCAGGACGACATCCTGGCGCTGGCGTCGTGGCGCGCGAAGAAGCCTGCCGAGCAGGAGATCGCCTTCCGGCCCGCCCGCGTGCTGATGCAGGACTTTACGGGCGTCCCGTGCGTGGTGGACCTGGCGGCGATGCGCGACGCGATCCGCGCGCTGGGCGGCGACGCGCGGCGCATCAACCCGCTCCAGCCGGCGGACCTCGTCATCGACCACTCGGTGCAGGTGGACCAGTACGGCGCGCGGACCGCGTTCCTCTTCAA
>JAGWOC010000049.1 GCA_028872875.1 Chloroflexota bacterium
GCCGCCGCCGGACGGGTGGCGCCGCGCGGTACGGCCAGCGGCCGGGCGTCTTAGCCGCGGGCATCGCGGGCACTCCTTGCCATCCATCGCTCAAGCGCGAGGTCGACGATGCGGCTGATCAGCTCCCGGTACGTCGTGCCCGCGAGCTGCCAGAGGCGCGGGAACATGCTGATCGGCGTGAATCCCGGCAGCGTGTTGATCTCGTTCACCACCGCGCCGCGCTCCTCCGTCACGAAGAAGTCCACGCGCGCGAACCCCGCGCCGTCGATCGCCCGGAAGGCGCGCACCGCGTCTGTGCGCACCTCCTGCGCGGCCGCCGGCGACAGGTCCGCCGGCGCGACCAGCCGCGCGCTCTCGTCGAGGTACTTCGCCGTGTAGTCGTAGAACTCGCCCGCGGGCACGATCTCTCCCGGTGGCGAGGCCTGCGCATCGTCGTTGCCGAGCACGGCGCATTCGACCTCGCGGCCGCGCAGCCGCTCTTCGACCAGCACCTTGCGGTCCAGCGCGAACGCCGCGCGCATCGCCTCGCCCAGGTCCTCGCGCGAGCGCACGCTGCTGACGCCGACGCTGCTCCCCCCGTTCGACGGCTTGACGAACGCCGGATACCCGAGCTCCGCCTCGACGCCGCGGCTGATCTCCTCGCTGCCGCCGCCCCACTCCTGCGCGCGCACCGTGAGATGGCGTGCGACCTTGAGGCCGGCGGCGCGGAAGATCTGCTTCTGGAGCGCCTTGTCCATGCCCAGCGCGCTCGCCGCGACGCCGCAGCCGCAGTACGGCAGCCCGAACAGTTCGAGCATCCCCTGCAGCGTGCCGTCCTCGCCGTTCACGCCGTGCACCAGCGGGAAGACGACGTCGACGCGCCGCAGCTCCTCGAGCACCTCCCTGCGCTCGAGGAGCTGTGGCACGTCGGCGTCGAGCCGCTTCTGGAACGGGGCGTCCGGCCGCTCGAGCAGGCCGCGCGTCTCCTCCGGCGTCAGCCAGCGGCCGTCGCGCGTGACGCCGAACGGCACGGCCTCGAAGCGCTCCGGGTCCGCCGCCCGCATCACGTCCATCGCCGACATCACGGACACCTCGTGCTCGACCGAACGGCCGCCGAAGACGACGCCTAGGCGCAGCTTCGCCGCCATCAGAACCCCTCCCCCACCAGCGCCACTTCCGGCTCGAGCTCGATGCCGAAGCGCTCCCGCACACGCCGCTGCGCCTCCCGCATCAGCGCCGCCACGTCGGCCGCGCGCGCCTTGCCGAGGTTGGCGATGAAATTGCAGTGCTTCTCCGAGAACTGCGCGTCCCCCCGCCGCTCGCCGCGCAGCCCCACGGCGTCGATCAGCTCCCAGGCCTGGCGCCCGGGCGGGTTCTTGAACGTGCTGCCGGAGTTGCGCCCGCGCGGCTGCGCGTCGAGCCGCTGGCGGTCGTACGCGGCGACCGTCGCGGTGAGCGCCTTCCGGTCCCCGCGCTCCACGGCTAGCTCGACCGTCAGCACGACGCGGCCGGCGAACGCGCCGCGCGTGAAGACGCTGCTCCTGTAGGCCAGCTCCAACTCCGCCGCCGGCAGGCGCCGCTGCCGGTCGTCGAGGTCGACGATCGTCACCGCCCGCAGCACGTCCGCAAGGCAGCCGTCGTACGCGCCCGCGTTGTAGACGACGGCACCGCCCAGCGTGCCCGGGATGCCCGCCGCCCACTCGATGCCGCCGTACCCCTGCTTCGCCATCGCGCGCGCCAGCGTCGCGAACGGCGTGCCGGACTCCGCCGTCACGATGAGTGCGCCCTCGCGGTCGTGCGGGCCATCGACGGCCGTCGCCTGGTTGTCGATGACGACGCCGCGGATGCCGCCGTCCCCGACCAGGATGTTGCTGCCCGCGCCCAGCACGAACCACGGCGCCCCCGCGTGCCGCGCCGCGACCACCGCCTGCAGCAGCTCCCGCGCGTCGCGTACCGTCACGAAGACGTCCGCTGGCCCGCCGATGCCGAACGTCGTGTGCCGCGACAGCGGCTCGCCGCGCTTCGTCGGCGCGATCGCCTGCAACCGTTCGATGAGCCGCTCGTCCATCGTCTCCCCATGCGGGCCGTCTGGCCGGCCGTCCTGCGCGGCCTCTCGGTACCTGGCAATCGCCGGCGCGACGCGGATCACGCTCCGCCCCGCCGCAACTTCTCGATCACCTTCGGCCCCACCCGGTCGATGTCGCCAGCGCCGACCGTGACGAACACGTCGCCGGCCCGCAGGTCGCCCGCGATCCGCTCCGCCGCCTCGTCCAGCGTCCCGGCGTAGGTCGCCGGCGGCGCGACGATCGCGGCCGCCAGCGCGGCGCCGCTGAGGCCGGCGCCGGGCGTCTCGCGCGCCGCGTACGTCTCGGCGATGTACAGCGCGTCGATGCCTTCGAAGCACGTCTTCCACTCGTCCAGCAGGTACGCCGTGCGCGTGTAGGTGTGCGGCTGGAAGACCACCACGAGCCGCCGCCCGTCGAAGCGTTCGCGGGCCATCGCCACCGTCGTCCGCACCTCCGTCGGGTGGTGCGCGTAGTCGTCCATCACCGTCACGCCCGCCGCCTCGCCGACGTGCTCGAAGCGCCGTTGCGCGCCGCGATATGATGCCAGCGCCGCGCGCATCACCTCCGGCTCGATGCCGATCGTGCTTCCCGCCGCGATCCCCGCGAGGGCGTTGCTGACGTTGTGCCGCCCCGGCAGCTCGATCGTGAACGCGCCGAAGCGCTGCCCTGGCCCCCACACGTCGAACGTCTGCCCGTGCTCCCCGAACATCGAAGCGCCGGCCGTCCAGGCCGCGTCGTGGTCCAGCGCGTACGTCTGCACGTCTCCCGCGCGGATGCCCGTGCCCGCGCCGACCAGCGCTCGCACGCGCGCGTCGTCGGCGCAGGCGATGAGATGGCCGTCCGCCGGCGTGCTCCCGGCGAACTGCGTGAACGCGCGCTCCAGCTCCTCCATCGTGCCGTAGATGTCCAGGTGGTCCGGCTCGATGTTGGTGATCACCGCCACGTCGGGCGTGTAGCTGAGGAACGCCCGGTCGAACTCGTCCGCCTCGACGACGATGTAGCGGCCCGCGCCCGCCGCCGCGTTCGTGCCGAGCGTGCGCACCTCGCCGCCGATCAGGTACGTCGGGTCGAGGCCCGCCGCCACCAGCATGTGCGCGATGAGGCCGCTCGTCGTCGTCTTGCCGTGCGTGCCCGCGACGGCGATGCTGTAGCGCCCCTCCATCAGCCGCGCCACCATCTCCGCCCGTTTGATGACCGGGACCGCCCGCCGCCGCGCCTCCGCGATCTCCGGGTTGTCCCAGAACGTCGCCGCCGACGTCGTGACGACGAGCTGCGCGTCGCCGATGTTCTCCGGCGCGTGTCCGATCGCCACGCGGACGCCGAGCTCCTCCATCCGCGCCGTCGTCGCGCTCGCCTTCTGGTCGGAGCCGCTCACCGCGTGCCCCCAGGCGCGCAGGATCCGCGCGATCGCCGACATGTGGACGCCGCCGATGCCGACGAGGTGCACGCGCTTCGGGATGCGCTCCGCCGTCATGCCGCCACCTCGATGACGAGCCGTGCGAGGTCCCGCGCGGCGTCGGGCCGCGCCAGCGCGCGCATGGAAGCGCGCATCGCCGCGAGGCGCGCTTCGTCGTCGAGCAGCGCCAGCACCGTGTCCGCCAGCCTGCCCAGCTCGTCGTTGCGCACGACGACCGCGGCGCCCCGCGCGTGCAGGAAGCGCGCGTTCGGCGCCTGCGACCACCCCTCGTACTCGCCCGGCACGAGCACGGCCGCCGCGCCCGCCGCCGGCAGCTCGCCCAGCGTCGACGCCCCCGCGCGGCTGACGACGAGGTCCGCCGCGTGCATCGCCGCCGGCATGTCGTCCAGGTACGCCTGGACGACGTAGCGTGCCTGCTGCTCCTCCGGCAGCCCCCGCCGGGCAGCGCGCGCGCGCGCCTCGTCCGCGGCGCCGGTCATGTGCAGCACCGAACAACGCGCCACGAGCCGCGGCAGCGCGGCGACGACCGCGTCGTTGATCGCGTGCGCGCCGAGACTGCCCGCGGCGACCAGCAGAACCGGCCGGTCCTGTGGAAGCCCGAGCCGCGCCCGTGCCGTCTCCCAGTCGAGCGACCAGAACGCCGCCCGTACCGGGTAGCCGACGACCGCCGTGCGCTTCGCCGGCAGGTGTGCGAGCGCCGCCTCCGACGTCGTCGCCACCCGCGTCGCCAGCCGCGCGAGCAGCCGTACCGCCCAGCCGGGCGTCACGTCCGGCAGGTACACCACCAGCGGCCGCCGCAGCAGGCGCGCGGCGATGCCGACCGGCACGCTCGCGTAGCCGCCGGTGGCGAAGACCGCGTCTGGCCTGAACCGCCGCATGATCCCCAGCGCCTGCAGGCTGCCGCGCCCCAGCAGGAGCAGCCCGCGCGCGAACGCCAGCGGTGATGCCACCCGCAGTTGCCCCGCCGCGATCGCCCGGAACGCGATGCCTTCGCGCGGCACGATCGCCTCGTCGGCCCGGCCGTGCACGCCGATGTACAGCAGCTCCAGCGGCGTCGCGCGGGCCCGCAGCTCGTCCTCGAGCGCGCGCGCCACGGACAGGCTGGGGTAGACGTGGCCGCCGGTGCCTCCGCCCGCGAACAGCACCCTCAATGCGCTCCCTTCCGCTGCGGCCACGACGGCGCGGGCGCCTTCCCCCGCATCGCCGTGCCGGCGCGCGCCTGGCGCGGTGGCTTGGGCGTCGTCTTGCGCGTCGTCCGCACGATCGTCTCGGACCCGTCCGCCGGCTTGAGCTCCTTCACGATCCCCTTCACGTCGACCCCGTAGCGTGAGACGCTCAGCAGGATGCCGACCCCCGCGAGCATCGACATCAGCGCCGAACCGCCATAGCTCAGGAACGGCAGCGGGATGCCCGTCAGCGGCAGCGTGCGCGTGATGCCGCCGATGTTGATCAGCGTCTGGTAGCCGATCCACGAGACGATGCCGACCGCCAGCAGCGAGCCGAAGTCGTCGCGCGCCCGCACCACCACCCGGAAGCCCCGCACCAGCAGCACCGCGAACAGGATCATCACCACCACCGCGCCGATGAACCCCAGCTCCTCGCCGATGATCGCGAAGATGCCGTCCGTGTG
The DNA here is from genome assembly GCA_028872875.1 of Chloroflexota bacterium. Lineage (GTDB taxonomy): Bacteria > Chloroflexota > Dehalococcoidia > DSTF01 > JACRBR01 > JADMII01. The sequence continues at coordinate 5,093 of JAGWOC010000049.1, forward strand.
CGCCCCCGGCACGTAGAAGAACTTCTGCCGGCTGGCGCCCAGCCCCAGCCCGCTGAGGCCGCCGCTGCCGAGCGCGATCAGCAGTTGCAGGGTCTGGAACCCGCGCCCGCTCGGGTCCTGCTCCGCCGAGATGAAGGCGAAGATGCGGTCGACCCTGTACTGGCCGCTGAAGATCAGCAGCGTCGCGACGACGCCGCCGATGCCGAGGAACGCCATGAGGTGTGTCAGCGACGCGCCCGCCACGAAGACCAGCGTCATCGTCGTCAGGACGATGACGATCGTCGTGCCGAGGTCCGGCTCGAGCATCACGAGGCCCGCCACCAGCCCGACGAGCACCACGAAGGGGAAGAAGCCCGTCCAGAACGCCTTCACGTGCTCGCCGCGGCCGGCCAGCCAGGCGGACACGTAGATGATCAGCGCCAGCTTCGCGAACTCGCTCGGCTGCAGCGGCGGCACCGGCCCGCCCACGGAGATCCAGCGCGACGCTCCGTTCCGCGCGTAGCCGATGCCCGGCAGCAGCACCGCGACCAGCCCCAGGATTGCCGCCAGCATCAGCAGCGGGCTGATCACGCGCAACTGGCGGTAGTCGCTCTTCATCAGCGCGAACATCGCCACGGAGCCGACGACGGCGAAGAACACCTGGCGGAAGACGAAGTAGTTCGGATCCCCGAACTCGAGGATCCCCAGCGCGAAGCTCGAGCTGTACACGGCGATGCATCCCAGCACGACCAGCACGACCACCGCCACGGCGATCGCGTAGTCCGGGCTGTTCACCCGCAGCCGCGAGGGGTGCGCGGTGACGGCCATCAGGCGTCCTCCGTGTCCGCTGCCAGCGCGCGCACCAGGCGGCGAAACTCCTCGCCCCGCTCCTCGAAGTTGGCGTACGCGTCGAAGCTCGTGCAGGCCGGGGAGAGCAGAACGACGTCGCCGCTGCCCGCCATCTCGTGCGCGGCCCGTACGGCCTCCGCGAGCGTCGCTACCCGCACCATCCGCGGGCGCTCCCCGGCCGCGATGAGGCCCGCGCGCGCCTCGACCGCCGCTTCGAGCAGCGGCCCGTCGGCGCCGAAGAAGACGATGCCGCTGCAGCGGCGCAGCGCCTCCTCCGCGAGGTCCTCCTTCGGCAGGTCCTTGTCTTTGCCGCCGAGCAGCAGCACCAGCGGCTCGACGAACGAGCGCAGTCCGGCGAGCGCGCGCTCCGGCGTCGTCGCGATGCTGTCGTTGACGTACCGCACGCCGTCGACCTCGGCCACGAACTCCAGCCGGTGCGGCACCGGCTGGAACGCCCGCACCGCCCGCGCGATCTCCTCGCCGCTCACCCCGGCGACCGCCGCGACCGCCGCGGCGGCCAGCACGTTGTCGACGTTGTGCGCGCCCCGCAGCGGGATCTCCTCCAGCGGCAGCACCATCTCCTCGATCGCGTCGCGGCGCAGGAAGATGGCGCCGTCGCGCACGAACGCGCCGTTGCCCGGCAGTCCGCCGGACGAGGTGAAGTGCCACGCCGCCGCCGGCGTCAGCTCCGACATCGCCGCCGAAAGCGGGTCGCGCAGGTTCAGCACGACCGCATCATCCGCCGTCTGGCCGCGCACGAGGCGCTGCTTGAGCGCCACGTACTCTTCCCACGAGAAGCGGTCGAGGTGGTTCGGCGTCACGTTGAGCACCGCCGCGATGTGCGGCCCCGCGTCCAGCAGTTGGAGCTGGGTGTGGCTCACCTCGACCACCGCCCATGTCTCCGCGTCCATGCCGTCGAGCAGCCCGAGCAGGCCCGTGCCGATGTTGCCGCCGACGATATGCTTCCGCCCGCCCGCACGGAGCATCGCCGCCACGAGGCTCGTCGCCGTCGTCTTGCCGCTGCTTCCGGTGATGCCGATCGTCGGGCCCGGGCAGTGCTCGAAGAACCAGCGGGTCATGGAGCTGATCGGGATCCGCCGCCGCCGGGCCTCGGTGAGGGGTGGCGCATCGAGGGGGACGCTCTGGGAGACGAACACCACATCGCTGTTCGCGATCAGATCGGTACGGTGCGGCCCCAGCGCGTACGTGATGGGTAACCCCTCGAGTTCGCGAATGCGCGCCGTCAGGGATGCGGGCGACTTGCTGTCGGCCACGGTGACGGCCGCGCCGTGCGCGGCCGCGTAGCGCGCAACGTCGACGCCTTCGATGCCGAGACCGATTACGGTCACCCGTTTCCCCACCAGGAAGTCTCGTTCACCAGTCATAGCAGCTTAACAATTCCCTGTCAATAGGGTCCGCCGCCCAGATCACGAACTCGACCGGCGTCCTGCCGTGTCCGGCGGGTTGCGCACAGCCGCGCGGGCTGAAGGCCCGCGCTCCGGGTGCACTCCCGTGTCCGGCGGGTTGCGCACAGCCGCGCGGGCTGAAGGCCCGCGCTCCGGGTGTCCTCCCGTGTCCGGCGGGTCGGGCACAGACGCGCGGGCTGAAGGCCCGCGCTCCGGGTGTCCTGCCGTGTCCGGCGGGTTGCGCACAGCCGCGTGCACTGCCGTGTCCGGCGGGTTGCGCACAGTCGCGCGGGCTGAAGGCCCGCGCTCCGGCTGAACGGGGACCGGCCGTCCCGCAGGGGTAGAGGCCCGGGCGCCGCGGTCGCGTGGCCGCGGGGGCCGCGCCCAGCCATCCAGTGTCCGCACCGCCTGAGCCGCATGCCCCGTCCCTCAACGCAGCGTCGCCAGCGCGACCCCGCACAGCGCCCCCACGACCCCCACCGCCAGGAACCGCGCCGTCACCGTCGTCTCCGCCCAGCCGGCCTTCTCGAAGTGGTGGTGCAGCGGCGCCATCCGGAAGAACCGCTTGCCGCCGGTCAGCCGGAAGTAGCCGATCTGGATCACGTCTGCCAGGATCTCCGCCACGAACACCACGCCGATCACCGGCGCCAGCAGCCACCACCCCGTCATCAGCGCCACCACCGCCAGCGCCGCGCCGAGCGCCAGCGAGCCCGTCTCGCCCATGAACACGCGCGCCGGGTAGGCGTTGTACCAGAGGAAGCCGAGCAGCGAGCCCACCACGGCGAAGCTGAAGGTCGCCACCCCGGTCTGGCCCTGCACCAGCGCGATCGCCCCGAACGCCGCGAAGGCCACCGCGCACGTGCTCCCGGCCAGCATGTCCAGCCCGTCCGTGACGCCGACCGCGCTCGTCATCGAGACGATCACCGCGATGGCGACGACGATGTACGCGGGGCCGATGTCGTATGCGCCGAAGTGCGGCACGAGCAGCCGCGGCGCGTCGATGACGCTGTAGAGGAGCCACGCCGCCACCACCGCGACCGAGCTGAACGCCGAGAGCTTGAGGGCCATGCCCGTCCGCGCGTGCGCCTCGCGCTGGCGGCGATCGACGAGCGTCCCCAGGTCGTCGAAGAAGCCGACCGCGCTGACCACGGCGGCCACTGCGACCGGCAACAGCACGTTGCGGTCCTTCGGCACCGCCGCCGCCAGCCCGCCCGCCAGTGCCACGCCCACGATGAGCAGGCCGCCCATCGTGGGCGTGCCCTCCTTGACCAGGTGCGACTGCGGCCCCTCGCTGCTGATCGCCTTGCCGACCTTTCGCGCCCGCAGGAAGGCGACGAGCGGCCGCCCGCCGGCGAAGGCGGCGATCGCGCAGGCGGCGCCGGTGAAGAGCGCGTACGGCACTATGCCTCCCTCAGCTCGTCGGCCACGGTCTCGAGCGCCAGCGCGCGCGACGCCTTCACCAGCACGACGTCGCCCGCGCGCAGTGCCGGCGCCAGGCGGCGCGCCACCTCGCCCTTCTCCTCGAAAAAGCGCACATCTCCGTGCCCCGCGTCGCGCGCGGCCTCGCCGATCATCCGCCCCAGCAGGCCGACGGCGACGATCGTGTCCGCCACCTCCGCCGCGCGCCGCCCGACCGCGCGATGTCCCTCGGCCTCCGCGGCGCCCAGCTCGCGCATGTCGCCCAGCACCGCGATCCTGCGCCCCGGCATCTCTCCCAGCAGGTCCAGCGCGGCGAGCATCGAGGCCGGGCTCGCGTTGTAGCTGTCATCGACGATCGTCGCACCGCCGGCGCCGCGGCCGGCGTGGAAGCGCACGGCGGGCGCCGCCCCGGTCAGCGCGTCCGCAACGTCTTGCAACGTCAGCCCGTCGACCAGCCCGACCGCCGCCGCCGCGAGCGCGTTGTGTACCAGCGCCCGCCCCGGGAGCCGCGAGTACACCGGCTCGCGCTCGTTGCCGTGCACGAGCGTGAAGCTGACGCCGTTCAGGCCGTGGCCACGCACGTCCTCGGCCCGTACCGCCGCGGCGCGCGAAAGACCGAAGGTGATCACGTGCGCGCGCGTCTGCGCCGCCATCGCCGCGACGAGCGGGTCGTCCGCGTTCAGCACGGCCACGCCGTCCTCCGGCAAGGCCGCCGGCAGCACCGCCTTCTCGCGCGCGATCGCCTCGATCGTGCCCAGGCGCTCCATGTGCACGGGCCCCACCATCGTCACCACGCCGATGTCCGGCTTCGCCATCGCGCACAGCAGCGCCATCTCGCCCTCCGCCCACATGCCCATCTCCAGCACCGCCCGATGGTGCCGGCGCGTCAGCTCGAGGAGGACCAGCGGCATCCCGATCTCGCTGTTCAGGTTCCCCTCGCTCTTCAGCACCCGGTACTTCGTCGCCAGCACGGCCGCGACGATCTCCTTCGTCGTCGTCTTGCCGACGCTGCCCGTGATCCCCACCACGCGGAGCTGCCGCTGCGCCGCGCGGCGCTGTGAGCCCAGCGCCTGCAGGCCCGCCAGCGGGTCGCGTACGACGTACTGCGCGATCGCCGCCGCCACCGCACGCGCGACGATGGCTCCCGTCGCGCCGCGCCGTGCCGCGTCCGCCACGAAGTCGTGCCCGTCCGCGTGCTCGCCGGGCAGCGCGACGAACAGGTCGCCGGCGCCCGCCTTCCGCGAGTCCACGACTGCGTGCGCGAAGCGCGCCGGCCCGCCCGGCAGCCCATCGACGAGCAGCGGTGCCAGCGCCGAAGCGAGTTCTCTGGCTGTGATCATCGCGGTGCCTGCCTGCCTCAGGACGTCCGCCGTCATGGTCAGGGGCCGCGCCGCCGGCGTTCCCTCGCGCGGCGGCGCGGCCGATCGTGCGCGCGCCGCCTCCCTGCGGCGCGCCTGCCGCGCCTCAGGGCGCGGCCGACACCTGCGCCGGATTGTCCGGCCGGATGCCCAGGTAGTTGAGGATGCCCGGCGCAAGATCGTGGAACACGGGCGCCGCCACGATCCCGCCGAGCTGGTCGTTCGCGTAGTCGAGCTTGATCAGCATCACCATCCGCGGGTTGCGCAGCGGCGCGAAGCCGACGAACGACGCGATCGTGCCGTCGACGATCCCCTCTCCGGGGAGCGCGACGCGCGTCGTCGTGCCGGTCTTGCCGCCGGCCTGCCAGCCCGCGATGCGCGCCAGCGAGTCCTCCGGCGCGTCGATCACCTGATGCATCATATCGGCGACCTGCCCCGCTGTTTCCGCCGTGATCGCCTGTCGCACGACGTGCGGCTGGGTCCAGCGCGACCCCTGGGGCGTATCCTGCTGTTCCACGACGTACGGCCGCATGAGCTTGCCGCCGTTGACGATGGCCGAAACGGCCGTGATCACTTGCAGCGGCGTCGCCGCGATGCCCTGGCCGTAGCTGCTCGTCGCCAGGTCCACCGGCGACCAGTTCGCGTCGTGGTTGGTGTGCAGGAGGCCGCTCGGCTCGCCCCCCAGGCCGACGCCCGTCGCCTGCCCGAATCCGAATCGCTGTGCGTACTGGTAGAAGTGGTCCGGGCCGATGAGGCCGCTCATCCAGACGGCCCCCGTGTTGAGGCTCTTCTTCAGGATCTGCGCCACCGATGTGATGCCGTTGGCGCTGAAGTCCCAGTTGTGAATCGCGACCCCGTTGACCAGGGCCGTGCCGGTGTCGTTGTACGTGCTGTTCGGCGTGACGAGGCCGAGGTCGATGGCCGCCGACGTGGTGATGAGCTTGAACACCGAGCCCGGCTCGTACACGTCGGTCACGGCGCGGTTCCGGAAGAGCGCCTGGTCGGGGTTGCTGAGGTTGAGCTGCGTGAGCTTGAACGTCGGCCGGCTCGCCATCGCCAGGATCGCCCCCGTCCTCGGGTCCATGACGATGATCGTCCCGCCGCGGGCGCCCGTCTTGGCGATCTGCGCGTCCAGCTCGTTCTCCACCAGCCGCTGGATGTACCGGTCGATCGTCAGCCGGATGTTCCCCCCGGGCTGCGGCTTCTGACCCACGCGCTCGCTCCCGAGCGACAGGCGGTTGCCGATGCTGTCCCGCTCGAAATAGATCGTGCCGGGCACCCCGCCCAGCTCCTTGTCGAAGTCGTGCTCGATCCCCGTGAGCCCGGTGTGGTCCCGCCCCACAAACCCCAGCAGGTTCGAAGCGAGGTCCCCTTCCGGATAGGAGCGCACCGTCGTCTGCGCCAGCCGCAGCCCCGGCGCGTTGGTCTGCTCCAGCGCCGTGCCCTTGTCGAAGGCGAGACCGCTGTACGCCAGATACAGCCCCGTCGGCTGCTTCCGCACCGCCGCTATCAGGTCGGCCGGCTGCTGCCCGATGACCGGCGCGATCACGGCCGCTCCCTTCTGCGCGGCCGCGTCGCCCTTCCAGTCCGCCCGGTTGATGTACACGTCGTATGCGTCCACCGTCGTCGCCAGCGGATAGCCGTTGCGGTCGAGGATCGCGCCGCGCGGCGCGCGCACCACCTGCTGCCCGTAGTGCTCGTTCTTCGCTTCTGCCTTGTACTGCGCGTCGTTGACCAGTTGGATATACGCGACGCGCGCGACCAGCATCAGGCCCGCGAGCGCGAAGACTCCCGCCAGCGAGGCGAGGCGCAGATTCATCCTGCCGCGCAGCCCGAACAATCTCTCCCTCGCCCTCTCGCCCGTCCGCCGGCATACGCCGGGGCTCTAGAAGAACGGGATCAGCTTCAGCAGCCGCTTCCAGAACGGCGCGTGCCCGGCCGGCTTCCCCGCCGCCGACGGTGCCGCCGCCTGTTGCTGGTAGTGCAGCGGCAACGACTGCCCCTGCGGCACCGGCTGGTTGACGGTCAGGTACACCGTCCGTTGTGCCGGCACCAGCCCCAGGCGCGCCCGCGCATCCCACTCGACGCGCCCCAACGACGCGAGCTGGGCCACTTCGCCCTCCAGCTCGTGGTTCTGCGCCTGCTTCAGCGCGCGCTCCTGCGCCAGCGTATCGATCGCGTAGCTCGCGCTGGTCGCGCGGCTGAACTGATTGACCTGCAGCGTCGCGGCCGTTACCGCCAGCAGCGCGGCCGCCACCAGCATCGTGCGGCCCGACACGCGGCGGCCGAAGGTGCGGGGGGCAGGGAGCGCCGGCCGGTGGAGGGCTGCCATACGCGCCCTCTAGGCCGCGGTCGCGGCGATGCGCTCGGCGGCGCGCAACTTCGCGCTCCGCGCCCGGGGATTGGCGGCGATCTCCGCCGCGCTCGGCGTCCGTGCGCCGCGCGTCACGGCGCGCAGCGTCGCCTTGTGGCCGCACCGGCACTCCGGCAGCTCAGGCGGGCAGACGCAGTCCCGCGACTCGCGCCGGATGTACTCCTTGACGATGCGGTCCTCCAGCGAGTGGTAGCTGAGCACGGCGAGCCGTGCCCCAAAGCCGAGCAGGCCGTGGGCCTGAGGAAGGGCGGCCATGAGGGAGGAAAGTTCCTCATTCGCCGCAATGCGGAGAGCTTGAAATGTCCTGGTGGCGGGATGGGTTGTACTACGTGCTCTCCTACCCACGGCCTGCTCGACGGCTTTGGCAAGGTCAGTGCTCGTCCTGATCGGACGCGCTTCCACGATCCGGCGGGCGATCCTGCGGCTCGCCGGCTCCTCTCCATATGCAAAGATCAGGTCTGCGAGCGCGGACTCGCTGTAGGTGTTGACGATCTCCTCTGCGCTCGTGCCCTCGGGCCCGAACCGCATGTCCAGCGGCGTCTCCCGCTGGAAGCTGAACCCCGCGCCCTCCTCGAGCTGGTCCGAGGACATCCCCAGGTCCAGCAGCACCCCGTGGACGGGCGCAAACGCCAACTGGCGGCAGATCTCGCCGACGTCGCGGAAGTTCCCGCGCACCGCCTGGAACGCCCCCTCGAAGCGCGCCAGACGCTCGCGGGCGCGCTCCACCGCCGAGGGGTCGGCATCGATCCCCACGAGCACGCCCCCTGGCTGCGCCCGGTCGAGGATGGCCTCCGCGTGGCCGCCGCCGCCCAATGTGCAATCGACGTAGCGGCCCCCGGGGCGCACGGCGAGCGCCGCCAGCACCTCGTCGACCATCACGGGCTTGTGCCTGGTCGCCACCGCCGTCACCGGTCTCTCGCTTCGATCGATTCCAGAGCTGTCGGCAGCTCTTCCGCCACCCGTGCGCGCTCCGCCTCGTACTCCTCTGGCGACCACACTTCCAGCCGCTCCCCCGTGGCGACGACCAGCACCTTTCCCGCCAGCCCCGCGTACTCCCGCAGCGGCGCCGGGATCAGCACCCGGTTCTGCCCGTCCAGCTCCGTCGCGTAGGCGTCGGCAAACAGCGCGCGCCGCAGCACGCGTCCCTTGCGCCGGAGCGCCGATTCGGCTGTGTACTGGTCCGCCTGCCGCTGGAACTCCGGCCAGGTGTACACGTGCAAACAGCGGTCCGGGGAACCCTGGCTGAGCACGATCCCTGCCCGGAATTCTTCGCGATAGCGCGGCGGGAGCGGCAGCCGCCCCCGCTCGTCCATCGCGTAGTCGAAGGTACCCAGGAAGTACAACGGATCGCTCGACGTCCCGTCGTGTGCTCAATCGGCTCCATCCGTAGCCAGATCCCCACGAACCCCCATATGCTACACCAGTCTGGGGCCCTGTCAAGCCGTTAACGGACGAGTTTCCCCATTTTTCCCCCGACATTCGGCGGCCCTGTCCACCGTCGCCCACGTCACGGCGCGCGCTGGGCTCCGGGCGCGCGAGCCGCTACCGTGGAGCCATGCCGATGCGCGCCGCCGTCCTCACCGTCAGCGATCAGGGCAGCCGCGGCGAGCGGGTCGATACCAGCGGCCCCGCCCTGCGCCACCTGCTCGCCGGGATCGGCGCCGAGGTCACGCGCTACGACGTCGTCCCCGATGAGCGCGAGCGCATCGCCGCCGTCCTGCGCTCGTGGTGCGATGCCGGTGACCTGGACCTCGTCGTCACCACCGGCGGCACGGGCCTCGCCGCGCGCGATGTCACGCCCGAGGCCACCGGCGATGTCAGCGAGCGGCTGGTGCCCGGCCTCGCGGAGGTGATGCGCGCCGAGGGGCTGCGCCACACCCGCAACGCGATGCTGGGCCGCGGCATCGCTGCCGTGCGCGGGCGCACCCTGATCGTTAACCTGCCGGGCAGCGAACGCGGCGCGCGCGAGAGCCTCGCGGCCATCCTCGATGTCATCCCGCACGCCGTCGAGCTGCTGCGCGGCGTCACGGAGCATCCGCCGGCGGACAGCGGTGAGTCGCCGGCGGGCGGCCGGCGGCCCGCGCGATGAGAATCCGCCCACCGTCGAAGCGGCGCCGGCCGCCGGCGCCGATGATGTAACACTTCCGGCCGGGTTTCGGGTCGATCCGCGCGCGGCGATGGGCTATACTCGTCCGCGGTTCGCACCACTCCTCACCCGGCGCTTCGCGGCGCGCGCCTGGCCGCGCCGCCTGCAACGTCCTGCGTCGAAATTGCGCGACCACGCTCCGTGGGAAGGAGACCCGGTTGACCGCACGGACGCTCGCATGGACTGGATTCCTGGCTGTGGCGGCCTTCGTCCTCCTCGTCGCCGGCCGCCTCGCCGCACTCGATCCCGTCGAGAACCTCACGCTCACGCTCACGTCCCCGGTCCAGCGCATCCTTCACGACGCCACCACGCCGATCGCCAACTGGGTCAACGATGTCACCGACGCCAGCGGCCTCTCGGCGGAGAACAAGCGCCTCCGCGCCGACAACGAACGCCTGATGACCGAGCTCGCCCGCGCGCGCGAAGACGCGGTGCAGCTCCGCAAGCTGCAGGACGCCACCGGGATCAAGCAGCAGTTCCCGAACGACACCTTCGTCGCCGCCAGCGTCGTCGCCCGCGACTCCAGCAACGCGCGCCGCATGGTCGCCATCAGCCGCGGCCGTTCCGACGGCGTCAAGGACGGCATGATCGTGGTCACCGAAGGCCATAGCCTCGTCGGCACAGTGACAAAGACGTTCGACGGCTACGCCTGGGTGACGCTCATCACCGACCCGACGAGCGCCGTCAGCGCGATGGTGCAGTCGTCGCGCGCCGAGGGCGTCGTCGCCGGCAACTACGGCGGCAGCCTGAACATGGAGTTCGTCGGTCAGGGGGCGGCGGTCCAGGATGGCGACTTCGTCATCACCTCCGGGATCGGCGGCGGCTATCCGCCCGGCATCGTCATCGGCCGCGTGTCGGCGGTGGCGACGGCCGGCCAGGACCTGTTTCAGAAGGTCAAGGTCGACCACCTGGCGAGCCTCGACAAGCTGGAGCAGGTGCTCGTCCTCACGAGCTTCCTGCCGAAGACCTTCGCGCAGCCGTAACGGGATGACGGGGAGAGACAGCGGTGCGTTACTGGGTCGGCGGGTTGATTGCCTTCGTGCTCGCCCTGGTGCAGGCTTCCTCGGTCCAGCAGTTCCACATCCTCGGCGTGATCCCCAACCTCCTGCTCGTGCTGCTCACCGCCTGGCTGGTCGTCCGCGGCCTCGACGACGTCCTGCCGATGATCGGCGTCGCCGGCATCAGTCTGGGCCTGATCGGCCTGCAGGCGCCGGGCCTCGTGCTGCTCGCCCTGCTGCCGCTCGCCGGTCTGGGCGTCATCCGCGAGCTGCGCGTCGTGCACAGCGACTTCCTCCTGTTCCTGGTGCTCGTTGCCGCCGCGACCGTCCTCTACGAGAGCGTGATGGTGCTCGGCGTGATGCTGGCGGGCGGCGGTCACGACCTGGTGGCCGCGTTCACGCGGGACATGGTCCCGGCCACCGTCGTCAACGTCGCGATCGCGCCGCCCGTCTACCTGGTGATGCGCCTTGCCCGCCCGGACCCGCGCGGGCGCCGGTTGTCGTACTGATGAGCGCGTACGCCGCACCCGGCCTGGCCGCGTCCACATGGGCTCCCCGCCCGGCCGGTGTTGGGCGCGGCCGCCCTGACGAGGCAGACATGAAGGTCGCATGGGACTCCTGACCAACCATCGCCGCCGCCGCTGGCGCGCCGAACCTGCCGAGCAGCCTGACCCGCGCGCGCAGACCACCGCCCGGCTGAACATCCTCAAGCTCGTCGTTGTCGTCGCCTTCGTCGCGCTCGCGGTGCAGCTCGCCAACCTTCAGCTCGTGCGCGGCCACGAGTTCCAGCAGCGCGCCCAGCTCAACCAGCTCCGCATCGAGCCGATCATCCCCGCCCGCGGCCTGATCTACGACCGCAACGGCGTCCAGCTCGTCGACAACGTGCCGAGCTTCTCGGCCGTCGTCGTCGCCGCGGACATCCCGAAGGCCCGCACGCTCGAGATCGCCGATGGACTCCAGCAGCTCCTCGGTGTCCCACCGCTCGAGACCACGTTGAAGATCGAACAGGCGCGCCGCTCAAACGACCCCTTCGCGCCGGTGATCATCAAGGACGGGCTCGACCAGACGACGGCGTTTCGCCTGCGCGAGGAGCTCAGCCACCTGCCGGGCGTCCAGATCGCCGTCGAGCCGGTGCGCCACTACCTTCATGGCAACATCATGTCCGACGTCCTCGGCTTCACCGGCCGCATCGACCCGCAGGAGTTCGCCGCCCTCAAGAGCAAGGGCTACATCCCGAGTGACCGCCTCGGCAAGGCCGGCGTCGAAGCCACCTATGAGCAGTACCTGCGCGGCGTGCCCGGCCGCAAGGAGATCGAGAAGGACGCCACCGGCCGGGAGATCCGCACGCTCGCCCAGGACCCCGCGAAGCCCGGCGATACCGTCGTGCTCTCGATCGACTACGACCTGCAGAAGAAGACGACCGAGCTGCTCCAGAAGGCGGCGAACGGCGGCCAGGCCGCCGCAGTTGTCATGGACGTGCACACCGGCGAAGTCCTCGCCCTCGTCTCGCTGCCGACCTACGACGGCAACACCTTCTCCGGCAAGGTCGATGCCGCGAAGTACCAGCAGTACCTCAACGACCCCAACAAGCCGCTCGTCAACCACGCGATCTCCGAGGAGTACGCGCCGGGCTCGATCTTCAAGCAGATCACCGGCACGGCCGCACTGCAGGAGGGCGTCGCCACGACGTCCACGACCATCGCCGCGAACGGCTACATCCTCGTCCCCAACGAGTACAACCCGTCGATCCTCTACCGGTTCAACGACTGGCGCTCATTCGGCAACCTCGACTTCTATGGCGGCGTCGCCTGGTCGTCCGACGTCTACTTCTACTACCTCGCGGGCGGCTACCACTGGTACGGGCAGAACTTCAACGGCCTCGGCGTCGACCGCCTCGCCCGCTACGCGCGCGACTACGGGCTCGGCAGCAAGACGGGGATCGACCTCACGGGCGAGGCGGCGGGCAACATCCCTGACCCGGCCTGGAAGCAGAAGACCTTCGGCGACGTCTGGACGCTCGGCGACACCTACAACATGGCGATCGGCCAGGGCTTCGTCACCGCGACGCCGATCCAGATGGTCCGCGTCACCGTCGCCGTCGCCAACGGCGGCACCCTCTTCGTGCCCCGCGTCGTGCGCGAGGTGCGCGATGCGCAGGGCCACGTCATCGTCCCCAACGTGCCGAAGGTCGCCCGCCAGCTCCCGATCAGCGCCGCCAACTTCGCCATCATGCGCCAGGCGATGATGGATTCGGTCTCCTGGGGCGCCGCCACTGCCGCCCACGTCAACGACCTCGCGATCGCCGGCAAGACCGGCACCGCCGAGTTCGGCAACCCGGGCGCCAACGGCGTCTCCGACACGCACGCGTGGTTCACGGGCTTCGCCCCCGCCAACAATCCGCAGCTCGCGGTGACCGTCTTCCTGGAGAAGGGCATCGGTGGCGTCAACGCCGCGCCCATCGGCGCCCAGATCCTCGACTACTACTTCCACCGCCCGCCGCAGGCTACCGCGCCCGCCGCGGCGCCGCCGCAGGGGATCGCGCAGCCATGAACCTGCGCAACACGCCGACGCACGAGTTCGATTACCTGCTCGCCCTCGCGGCGGTTGCCCTGACCGCGTACGGCGCGCTGCTGATCTACAGCGGCAGCCTCGCGACGTACGGCTCTCCCAGCGCCGCGCTGAGCCACCCTGTCTCGCGCCAGATCGCGTTCGCCGTGGTCGGCGTGGTCGCGATGCTCGTCCTCACGCGCGTCGACTACCGGCTCTTCGGGCCGCTGAGCCTGACCCTGTACGTCCTTTCCCTTGCGGGACTGGTGTTCGTGCTGGTCGCCGGCGGCAGCGCCTACGGATCGCGGCGCTGGATCAGCATCGGCGGCACGCAGGTCCAGGCGTCGGAGATCGCGAAGGTCTGCACCGTCATCATGCTCGCGAAGTTCTTCGCCGACAACGAGGAGCGCGTCAAGTCGCTGCGCGTCTTCGCCATCTCGATCGCGATCGTCGCCGTGCCGGCGGTGCTCGTGGTCCTCGAACCCGACCTCGGCTCCGCCTTCGTCTTCCTGATCCTCTGGTTCGGCGTCGCGCTCATCGCCGGGGTGCGGAAGCTGCACATCGCCGGGCTCTTCGCGCTGTTTGCCGCGGCGGCGCCCGCCGCGGTGCTCGGCGTCGCAGCCGGCTATCAAAAGGAGCGCATCAGCATCTGGCTCGACCCCGGCAAGGATCCTCTCGGCACGGGCTTCAACATCCTCCAGGCCGAGATCAGCATCGGCTCCGGGGGGCTGCTGGGCAAAGGATTCACGCACGGCACGCAGACGCAGCTCGACTACCTGCGCACGCAGACCACCGACTACATCTTCAGCGTCGGGGCCGAGGAGCTGGGCTTCATCGGTGCCATGGTGCTGTTCGGGCTCTTCGTCCTGCTGCTGTTCCGCTGCCTGCGCGTCGCGGGCCACGCCGACGACATGTTCGGGCGCCTCATTGCGGTCGGCGTCATGACGTTTATCCTCTTTCAGGTGTTCGTGAACATCGGCGTCAACATCCGGCTCGTGCCGGTGACGGGCGTGCCGCTTCCGTTCGTGAGCCAGGGCGGCAGCTCGCTGATCACGCTGCTGGCGGCGTTAGGGATCCTGCAGAGCATCCTTGGCCATCGACGAAAACGCAGCAGAAGGGTCTGAGGGGCGCCTGCCGCGCTTCCTGCGCAGCCGCCTGTTCGCCGCGGTCCGCGCCGGCATCAGCCTCGCGGTCGTCGCCGGGCTCGTCATCAAGCTCTCACCCGGCGACATCGCCCGTACGGTGCGCCATGCCGACGTGCCCCTGCTCGCCGCCGCGCTGCTGCTCATGTTCGTGTCGCAGACGCTCGTCGTCGCGAAGTGGACGCGCCTCCTGCGCGCGCGCGGCGTGCGTCCCCCGCTCCTGCTGGTGGCACGCTGCTACTGCCTCGGTGCGCTGGTCAGCATGGTGCTGCCGACCGCCATCGGCGGCGACGTCTATCGCGTCTACCGCGTGCAGCGCGAACCCGGCGTACGCGCGGCCGATGTGACGATGACCGTGCTTTACGAGCGTGCCACCGGCTACGCCGCGATGACCTGCCTCGGCGCTCTCGGCGCCGCGTTCTACTTCGGCGCCGCGTGGATGGGGCTCGCCGTGCTGGCCGGCGGCGGCGCGCTCGCCCTGTTGATCGCGCTCGCGCTGCCGCGCATGCCGCTCCCGGCCGTGCGCGAGGACCACATCCTGCGCAACCTCGTCGCCCATCGGCGCGAGCTCATCGCCGTCTATCAGATGGCCGTCTTCTCGCTGGTGATCCAGGCCGTCTACATCTCGTCGATCGCGGTCGCCGGCCGCGCGTTCGGGATCCACATCTCGTGGTGGTACTGGGCGTTCGGCGCCTGGCTGATCGCCGTCGCGCTCCTGCTGCCGATCGCGATCGGCGGCCTGGGCGTCCGCGAGTCGAGCTTCTCCGCCCTCGTCACGCACGCTGGCGCGGCCGCGGCGCAGGGCGCATCGACCGGCTTCGCGCTGGGTGTCCTGCTGGTCGCGGCGAACGGCATCGGCCTGGCGCTGATCGCGCTCGTCGAGCGCAGCCGCCGCCTGTCCCGTGCGGCGTCCGTCGAGGCCGCTCCCGCGAGGGTGCGCGGGTAAGCCGCCCCGCGGCGCCGCCGCCTACGCGGCGCCCGGCCGGCCGCCGAGGTCGGACAGCCCGGTCGCCGCGTCCGCGCGCCGCTCGCCGCCCTTGCCGATCTTCGGCTCCGTGCCGGCGAGGAGCCGGCGGATGTTGCCGCGGTGCCTCCAGACGATCAGCGTCGCCGTCGCCGCACCCCACGCCGCGTACGCCCACGGGCTGACGCCCAGCGCCGCGAGGACGATGAAGACCACCGCGATCAGCGGCGCCATCGTGATCGACATGACGGACGTGATCCGCACGCTCGCGATCACCACCGCTGCCAGCGGGACGACCGCCGCCGCCGCTGCGGGGTTCATCGCCAGCGCGCCGCCGAAGCCGCTTGCGACGGCCTTGCCGCCGCGGAACTGCGCGTACAGCGGCCAGACATGCCCGCACACCGCCGCGAATCCCGCCGCCGCCGCGATCCAGGCGCGCGCGTCACCGCTCTCGACGCCGGCCAGGTGCCCGAACCCGAAGCCGAGGTAGACCGGCACAAGCCCCTTCGCGATATCGGCGAAGACGACGAAGATGCCCGCCTTCGGCCCCGCCGTGCGGATGACGTTCGCGGCGCCCGTCGCGCCACTGCCGTAGTCCCGGATGTCCACGCCGCGCGCCGCGCGGCCGACCAGCAGCCCGACCTGGATCGAGCCGATCAGGTAGCCGACGACCGCCGCCACGACCAGCGCCCACCACATGGGCTGCCTCCCTGCCGATCGATTCGTAACAGTCTGGCGCACGGCGCGCAATGCGCGCCCGGCGGAGGCAGCGGCGGCTGGCTGCACGCGGCAGGGCCGCGCCCTGCGCGGGCGCTGCAAGACGGGCGACCGCGCCGCCGTAGAGCCCACGGCCGTGTCCCCTGCGCTCCCGGCGTTGACGGAACACTTGACATACGCCACGGTGTGGCTACCATAGCGTCAGGGGGGCGTGGTTTCTTGGACCGCGCCTCTTTGCGTGCCCGCCGTCCACCGCAGCCCGGCGCGTGCCGGGCGCCCCCCCCCGGTGTCCGCGGCGCACGCGATCGCCTCTTTGATTGCCAGACCAGCGCCCGTCGCGCCCGCCGCCGTCACGGCCACGGCGCACAGCATGTCCGGAGGTGTCGCCGCTACCAGCAAGCGCAGACAAGGCACCGGAAGGCGCGCCAGCAGGACGGACGCGCCGTCCGCCGCGCTGGTCGACTCGTCGTCAGAGGCAGGGAACGCCGCAGGCTCGTGGAGGGTGTTGGGTTGAGGGACGGCCGCGGGCGCCGCGTCCCGGCGTCGCACATGCAGGATCGCGCACACCGTGCTCGCAGCGTCCGCCCGGCAGCGACGACCCATCGCCGCCCGCGCTCCACGGCTGCCGCCATCGCCCCGGGCCTCGGCGGTTGTGCCTGACATGCGTCTCCAGCGCTCGCGTACGCGGGCGCCTCGCGCGGTGCCCGCGCGGCGTGGAGCCAGTGATGCCGGCGTGCATTCGGGTGGCGCGCAGCAGACCGATGGGGTGGCGGAGGCGCCGTGAACGACAGGCGTCGTAAGCAGATCGGTCTTGCCGCCGTGGCGGGCGCGACCCTGCTCTCGCTCGCGATCGCGTTCGGCTTCCCGAACGCTTCCTTCCCTATCCTCGGACCGATCTTCGGCTCCGCCTCGCCGACCGCGACGGCGAGCCCGCCGCCGGCGACGTCCACACCGGTCCCGGTCGCCACGCTCACCCCCACGCCGACCGGCGTCCCGACGAACACGCCGACGCCTTCGGTGACCGGCACGCCGACCAACACGTCCACGCCCACCGCCACGCCGACGCCGCTCTGTCCCGGCAGCGGTACGGTGGTCTGCGTGCTGCCGCCGGCGCAGTCGGCGTTCCTCGGCCAGCAGCTCACCGTGACCGTCTCGATCAGCCGCGCGTCCAACCTCGGCGCCTATCAGGCGACGGTGAACTACGACCCTGCTGTGCTCGCATTCGTGAGTATGAACACCTTCAGCGGCGTCAACGACCGGCCGTTCCTCGGCAGCAGCGGCCGGCCCATGGTCTGTGCCCCGCAGCCCCCGTCGAACGGCCAGGTGTCCGTCGCCTGCGCCACGCTCGGCCAGGTGCCGCCGCCGGGCGTCAACGGCGATGGCGCCCTCTTCGCCGTCACCTTTACGACGCTGTCGCCCGGTACGAGTCCGATCGCGCTCACCAATGTCCGGATCACGGACCCGCTCGCCGTCACCCTGCCGTCCTCCACGCTCGACGGATCGGTCACGGTGATCAACGCGACGCCGACGCCCTGCGCCGGCGCCTGCCCGACGAATACACCAACGCCCACGGTCACGCCGATCGTGACGCCCAGCGGCGCGCCGGTCGCGGCGCTCGTCCCGGCGAATGCCTCGGGACTGGTCTCGAGCACCGTCCCCGTGCAGGTCACGATCGCCAATGCGCCGCCGCTCGGCGCGTTCCAGTTCAGCATCTCGTTCGCACCCGGCGGCACGTCCGTCCTCGATGTCGTCCCGGGCCCCTTCCTGGGCGCGACCGGCCGCTCCGTCTTCTGCGCGCCCGCCTACATCCTGCCCAACGAGGTCACGTTCGGCTGCGCGTCGCAGGGGTCCACCATCCCCGCGCCCACGGGTTCCGGGGTGCTGGCAACCGTCGACTTCCTCGTCCGGGGCGTCGGGCCCACGAGCCTCACCCTTTCGGTCCAGGCCGCGGACCCGCAGGGTGTGCCGATCAGCGTCGGGGCCGCCAGCGGCGTCCTCACCGGCATCGCCGGCGCCACCGCCACGCCGACGGCGTGTCCGGGCGTCTGCCCGAGCGCCACGCCGACGGCGACGCTGACACCGGTGCCGACGCCCGTCTCGTTCCCCCTGACCTGCGCCGCGCCCGGCACGGCCGTCTGCGTGCAGCCGACGGCGCAGAGCGTCGCCGTCGGGCAGACCGTCGACGTTGGCATCGTGGCCGCGAACGTCACCAACCTCGGCGCCTTCCAGTTCACGGTGAACGTCGATCCGTCGGTCCTGACGCCGCTCGGCGCGGACGTCGGCGCCTTCCTCGGCAGCAGCGGCCGGACGCTGCTCTGCCCGCCGGCGGTCGTCGGCACCGGCACCCTGCGCTTCTCGTGCGCGACGCTCGGCGGCACACCCCCCGCGGGGCCGAACGGCTCGGGCGTCATCGCGTCCGTGCACTTCCTCGTGGCGGGGCCGGGCACGTCCGCGGTCATGCTCAGCAGCGTCATCATCACCGATGTTGTGGGCACACCGCTCCCCGCTGTCACCGAGAACGCCTCCATCACGTCGATCGTCGTGACGCCGACGCCATGCCCCGGCGGCATCTGCCCCACCGCCACCAGCACATCGACGCCGACGCCGACACCGACGCCGCTGCCCATCTCCTGCCCGCCGGTCGCCGGCTCCGCCGTGATCTGCCTCGTGCCGGCGACGCAGACCGTCGCCGTCGGCTCCAACTTCTCCGTGGACGTCGTCGTCGACAACGCCACCGACATCGGGGCCTACGAGTTCATCATCTCGTTCGACGCCGTCCGCCTGACGCCCCTGTCAGCCGTCGACGGCGGATTCCTCGGCAGCACCGGCCGCTCCATCTACTGCCCCGCGCCGATCATCGGCCCCGGCACGATCCGCTTCGCCTGCGCGAGCGTCGGCGCCTCGCCGCCCGGCCCGACCGCGCCCGGCATCCTGTCGATCGTCACCTTCGGCACCAATCTCGTCGGTTCGAGCACGCTCACGTTCACGAAGACGACGCTGTCGGACCCGCTGGCGAACCCCATCCCGGCCACCGGCATCGGAGGGAGCGTGACGATCCAATGACCCGCGCGCTGCTCACGCCCTCGATGAAGAAGCTCCTCGTGCTGGCCGCCGCGCTCGCCGTGGCCGTCCTGCTGGCCGCCGTGGCCGCCTGGCGCCCCGGCCTGGCGTCCACGCAGCTTCCGCCTGCCGTCGCCGCGCCCGCCGTCACGCTCCCGCAGAGCCGGGCGCTCTACACCGTGCGCCGCCTCGAAGGCGATGTGACCGGCGACTGCATGGTGAACGTCAACGACGACCAGGAGGTCGCCCGCCGCTACCTCGTCGGGCGGGGCAGCCTGCTCTACTCGCCGATGTACGACATCAACCTGCCGACGCCCGACCGGATCATCGACATCAGCGACCTGCAGTTCGTCTTCGGGCGCAACTACAGCACCTGCACCCACCCCATCCCGCCGCAGCCGCCCATCGCGCTCACGACATCGCCCGCGGCGGGGCCGATCACGCTCACGAAGGTACCCGCGACCGCCAACATCTGGATCTGCCAGCCCGGCGCCGGGCTGTGCGCCGCGTCCTCTCCCGCGCAGATCGGCCCGAACGACTGGCTGAACGGCATCGTCGTGGACGAGGTGATGACGGTGAACGTGCCCCAGCCGATCACGGCGTACACCTTCGAGCTGAAGTACGCGCCCGCAATCTTCCAGCCACCCACGATCGCTGACCAGGGGCAGCTCGACGTGAACGGCGCCCAGACGCTGTGCACGCAGAGCGAAGTCGTGCTCGGCGATGTCACGTTCCGCTGCGTCACCTCGGGCCCGCCGGCGAGCTGGACCGGCCCGCGCACGGTCGCGAAGGTCACGCTGCTCCTGCGCCCGGGCGTCGCATCGACGATCCGGCCGGCGAAGGAGAACGGCATCGCCACCAGCATCTTCGACGTTGCCGTGAGCGCGGGTGGCCCGACGCCCACGCCCTCGCCCACGGCCGTAGCGACGGTCACGCCTACCGCGACGTCCACACGCACCGCGACGCCGGTGGCCACGGACACCCCGCCGCCCACGGCGACGCCCACCGCCGTGCCGACGAGCACGCTGGTCCCGACCGCCACCCGCACGCCGGCCCCGACGGCGACCATGTCCGCCGTGCCGACCGCCACCAACACCCCGGCGTCCACCGCTACGGCCGGCACCGCGACGCCGCCCGCGACCGCGACACCGCCGCCGCAAGCGACGGGCGTGGTGCCACAGGCCAGCGTGACGGCGAGCCCCTCACCGCTGCCCGGCACTGCCGTGGTCTCGCCGACCATCACCGTGGTCTCGACGGTGATCGGCGCCGAGCGGCAGCCGCCCTCCCGCGGCCTGCCGAACACGGGCACCGGCGGCCGCTTCCCTGCTGGCGGCGCTGGCTCTGCGGCGCTCGCCGTCGTCGCCGCCTCCGCGCTCGCGCTGGGCAGTTGGGCGCTGCGCCGCCGCCGTCGCTGAGGCGCAGGCAACTGCGTGCGGCGGAAGCGCAGCCTCGCCGGCCCGCGCCTGCCTGCTGTCGTCCGGCGCGGGAGCGGTGCGCACGCCGCTACGGCGACGGCGCGACCCAGACGCGCCCGACGGTGAACTCCGCAGTGCCGCCCGCCTTCGATTCGAGGTACAGCTTGCTCGGACTGGCGATCACCACCCGTATGCGCACCGCCCGCGAGAGGAACGCCTGCGCATCCTTCGACGGCAGGGAGCGGTCGCACGGCAGCTCCGCGTACACGGTGCGCCGCGTCGTGGCGATCGTCAGCACGTCTGCCGCGCAGGTCAGCGAGTAGAACCGCTCGTCTTCCGCGCTGCCGGATCCCGCCGGGTCGCCGAACTGCGCCGAGGCGCGCTGTTGCAGCGCCTGCCCGGGCACGCCCGCCGGCGCCGGCCGCGCGTCGGCGGTCGCAGTCGCCCCGGCTGCCGGCGGCTGCGGCGGCGCCACGGGCGTCGGCGGCGCGCCGCCTCCGGAGCC
>JAGWOC010000050.1 GCA_028872875.1 Chloroflexota bacterium
TCAGCAGTATCCCGCCTTCGGCATTCATGAAGCCGGTAACCGACTTGACGATTGCCGACTCGATCCGCTTGTCAACGCTGCCGGTGTGCT
The DNA here is from genome assembly GCA_028872875.1 of Chloroflexota bacterium. Taxonomy (GTDB): domain Bacteria; phylum Chloroflexota; class Dehalococcoidia; order DSTF01; family JACRBR01; genus JADMII01. The sequence continues at coordinate 91 of JAGWOC010000050.1, forward strand.
GGTTGTAACGCGCTGCAGACTTGAACTCGATTCGGGCGCTCTCGCCGTCTCCGATGAGCGTCGCAACGTCGATTGGCGGCGTGCGATCCGCAGCTATCCCATCCACGAAGTCATTCAGTAACGTCGCGAGCTCGGCGCGGCGGTATTCCAAGAAGGCGCGATAGTCCTCAATCTTCCAGAGCGATGCGTCCAGCGGCACTCGTTGTCCGCGCAGTGCGTCTTCTCCGCGCCCTTGGATGATCCCCGGCAGGTATTCGTTCGGGGCCTTGTTGCTGATCGCCCGATTCATGCTCCCACTCACGAACGCCATGTTGGCGATCTCGTTGATCTCACCGGCGTCGAAGCCGGCCGTTCGCAGGAGTGACTTCGGAAAGATGTGGTGATACTCTACCGAGTGCGTCTTGCCCTGGTGATTCAGCGAGAGGGTGAGCCCACTCCGCCAGTCCTTGGCACCGCTGCTCTTGAGAGCGAGATAGGTAACCGGGAAGAGCGGGTGGCGCCAACTCCGACCGCGGAAGTCGCCCGCTTCGAATTTCAGGCGCCCCACCTGTTGTTCAAGCGCGGAAAGGAGGTCGGCCGGCGAACCTCCCTTGAAGAGGATGCTGAGATCGTTATCCAGCACAGTCTCGCTCGAGCCGGAGAAATGACCTTTCGCGTTCGCGAGAAACAACCAATGAAGCAAGTCTCGCTCTTCAACCTGAGTCAGGTGGTGGTCTCGCAGCACCGCAAACACTGCTATGGGAATCGCGAGCAGTGGCGACGAGAGCAGCGACTCATCTTCGATGCCGGCGTTGGATCTGAGGAAGTTGATCGCGAACCTGATTCCCTGCTTGGCTTTTTCCCACGCGTCGCTGAGGTTGTCCTGCGGGATACTTCCGACGGTACGGAACCGACTCTGTCTTGTGGCGAAGACCACCAGCGCACGAACCAGCACGCCAAGGTCAAACGTGAACCAGTATTTCTCGCACTCCTCCGCGAATTCCTCGAAGAGCTGAAGGGAGTTCTGCCACCGCGCCGTAATCTGTGCCAGCGCAAGATCCGAGCCACGGAGCTTCATCCCTAGTGAATTGACCCGCACGAAGATCTCAGCGACTTCCTCGTACGATAGGTCGCGTTCGAGGACATGCATGACGTAGGGGTATTTCTTGATGCCCCTGACGCGCTGCAGTCGTTTGCTGTAGATGTCGTACTTGGGATCGCCAGGAGACTCGACAAGCGGCTTCAGCAAGTCCCAGTCAGTCTTGTCGCCGAAAATGTCGGTGACACGGATCCATCGGGAATCGGCGAGTAGAGAACTGTTTGCAACGACGAACGTTCTCTTCCGAAGTCGCTCTTGGAGGTTTGGCTCGCCTGCCGCTTCGTCGCCCTCGTCTCCGTCCATGTCGTCTGCTGCTGTCGGCTCGTCCCCCTCGACTTCGATAACATCGGTCGGGGGGCCTTCGGGGTGATCGATGTTGAACGCGATGTCGATGGGCCGCACGCGATTCTTCAACTTGATGGGCTGCCCTCGAGTGACGGCTGCGAGTGAAGTCAACCGCTGCTGACCATCGAGGAGCAACTTCGGAACAAATGCGCCTTTCGCCTGATCGACCGCGAGATCCTTGGTCGGAACGTCCTGCTGACTATCCCAAACCAAGATTGTCCCCGACGGGTAACCACGATAGAGCGAGTCTAGAAGATCTCGCACACGAGTTGCTGGCCACACATATCGCCGCTGCAACTCGGGCAAACGCAACTCGCCGCGGCTAATCATGTCGACGAGTTGTCCGACGTCGGTATCGATCTTAGCCATGTGCCCCCCTTTGCGATCGGGACGCTCGTATCAGCGGATATTCTAGCGGAACCCGACCTCGATGAGAAGGGATCCCTACTCGAACTCCCACGCCGTGCCGCGCTTGAACTCCCGCAGGATGCGGCGCGCCACGACCATGCGGTGCACCTCGTCGGGGCCGTCGTAGATGCGCGCCGCCCGCGCCTGCCGGTACATGCTCTCGAGGGGCGTGTCGCCGGAGACGCCGCGCGCGCCGTGCACCTGGATCGCCCGGTCGATGACGTCGTGCAGCGCCCGTGCGCCCCAGAACTTGATGATCGAGATCTCGACGCGCGCCTCGTCGCCCTGGTCGATCTTCGCCGCCGCGTGCATGGTCAGCAGCCGCGCCGCCTGGATCTCCGCCGCCGAATCGGCGATCCAGTTCTGCACCGTCTGCTTCTCCGCCAGCGTGCTGCCGAACGCCTCGCGCTCGAGCGCGTACCGGCACATGATCTCGAACGCGCGCTGCATCTGCCCGAGCCAGCGCATGCAGTGGTGGATCCGCCCCGGTCCGAGCCGCTTCTGCGCGATGCGGAAGCCGTCGCCCGGCTCGCCGAGCGTGTTCGTCACGGGCACGCGGCAGTCCTCGTAGCGGATCTCGCAGTGCGCGCCCTCGGTCTCGCCCATCACCGGCACCGGGCGGATGATGTTGAAGCCCGGCGTGTCGGCCGGGACGATGATCTGGCTCATCCGCCGGTGCGGCTCGGCGTCCGGGTCGGTCACCGCCATGACGATCGCGAACTTCGCGCCGATGGCGCCGCTGGTGAACCACTTGTGGCCGTTGATCACCCACTCGTCGCCGTCGCGCACGGCGCGCGTGCGCAGGGCCGTCGGGTCGGCGCCCGACACCTCCGGCTCGGTCATCGAAAAGCACGAGCGGACCTCGCCGGCGACGAGCGGCCTCAGCCAGCGCTCCTTCTGCTCCGGCGTGCCGAACTGCAGCAGGATCTCCGCGTTCCCCGTGTCCGGCGCCGCACAGCCGAACGCGCGCGGCGCGTACGGGCTGCGGCCGAGGATCTCGTTGACGAACGCGTACGGCAGGAAGCCGGTGCCCGTGCCACCCGCCTCCGGGCCGATGAACATCGCCCACATGCCCATCGCCTTGGCGCCGGCCTGCAGCTCCTTCATCAGCGCCTCAGCCTCGGCATCGTGGCGCCCAAGGACGTGCTCGTTGGGGATGATGCGCTCGTCGAGGTACTGCTTGACCTTGCGGCGCTGCTCCTTGATCTCGGGGGACAGCGTGAAGCTGATCATCGGTCATCTCTCCCTGCTCTTCGTCGTCTGGCGCGATGAGTGTATGCGGTGGGCAAGCGGGATGCGAGGGGGGAGCGGCGATCCGGAAGCGGGAAGCAGGGGGCTGCTGCGAACAAAGTTGCCGGTGCGTCCCTCTGCCTCGAAGCGAGGCTCGTTCAGGGGCCGGACAACGGAAGGTGGAAGCTGAAAGGCGCGTACGGGGCTGCTGGCGTGCGATTCGCGCGGGCTGAAGGCACGCGCTCCGGGTCAGGGCGGAGCTGAAGCTCCGCGACTGCGTGTTCCGTGCGCGGCTCGCGCGGGTGCTGGATGATCCGACCGAGGTGCCGCGCGGCGGCCTGGCAACTGTGAACTCCCGTCAGTTCACGCACACGACGGAGCAATCCGCGCCGTGGATGCGCTCCGCGGCCCGCAGCGCGTCCTCGACCGTCGGCGCCGTCTCGAAGCCCACGTGCGCCGGCACGGCGGGGTCGTCGGCTCCGGCGACGATGACGCGCGCCGCGTGCTTCAGCCGCCGCAACGGGTGGGTCGCCAGGATCGCGTGCACCGGGTGGAACGCGACGCCGTTGCGGTAGCGGTCGATGTACCCCGCGTGCGTCGCGAACTCGTCGGTGAAGCGGCGCTGGATCTCGTACGGGTCGCGCGTCGCGGGCAGGACGCGGCGCCAGACCTCCGGGTACGACGGGTGGTGCTCCATGTCCCACTGCTCCGGGCAGGGCGTCGCCAGGATCACCGTGCAGCCGGGCTTGCCCAGCGCCTCGATGTAGCCGCCGAGGTACCCGAGGCCCGACGAGATCAGCGTCAGGATGGGGTTCATCGTGCCGAAGACGGCGTACGGGCTCCACGCCGGCACGCCGTACAGTACGACGTCCGCCGGCGCCGCCTGCGCGCGGCGCGGCCGGGTGCGCTGCGCCATCACCTCGATCGCCGCGGCGCGCGTCTCGGACACGCCGCCCGCCCACACGCGCGCGATCTTCGCCGGCGACGCCTGCACGCACTCGACCTTGTACATGCGCTTGCCGAGCGCCGACTCGATGTGCGCGCCCATCTCGTCCAGCACCTCGTGCATCCGGTTGTGGAGCACCGACATGGACATGCCGTCCGGGTGGTGCGTGTGGCGGATCGAGCGCCACGTCGAGAGGCCGACGGCGATCGACTTCCAGCCACCGCTGAATCCCATGTGCAGGCCGGCGTTGACGTACACGCAGAGGTCGGCCTCCGCCGCGTACCGGCTCAGCTCGACATCGTAGCCGTGCGCGCGCGTCGTGCCGAGGTTGACGATCTGATCCGCGTCCTCGGCGTCGTGGCAGGACAGCCGCGTGCCGAAGCGCTCGACGAGCTCGCGGCCGATGATCGTCGCCAACTCGTCGTGCGTGAACTTGCGATGCAGCGCGTTGGCGCAGATCAGGCGCACGTCGTCCTCGCGCACGCCCGCGCCGGTGAGCTGCGCGAGCAGGGCCTCGATCGCGTGACGGCGGATCGGCCCGAACGACGTCACCGTGGGGTCGTCGAAGGCGATGACCACGCGCGATCCGGGGCGCACGAACTCGCGGATCGGCGGCAGGCCCAGCGGGTGTTCGAGCGCGTCGCGCACCGCGGCCGCTTCGTCGTCGAGCGGCGGCAGCCCGCCGCCGGAGCCGCCGCCGCGCGACACCACCTGCGCCCGCTCCGGCAGCTCGACCGTCACCGTCCCTTCACCGAATGGCAGTGTTTGCTCAGTCATCGCCTTCACCTCCCGATCCGTGCCTCGCACTATGACCTATTCGCCGGCGGCTGTGAACCCTACACTGCCGGGGTCAGGCGCGAGAAAGGGAGGATGCACCATGGCCGGAGGCCTGCTCGTCGTGCTCGCGCACCCGGACGACGAGTCGCTGGTTGGCGGCACGATGGCGCGCTGCGTCGACGAGGGCGCGCCGGTGACGATGCTCTGCGCTACGCGCGGCGAGGTTGGCGAGATCGCGCCGGGGACCGGAGCGACGCCGGAGACACTCGGACCGTATCGGGAACAGGAGCTGCGTGACGCCTGTGCGGTCCTCGGCGTGGCGGACGTGCGCTTCCTGCCGTACCGCGACTCCGGCATGGCGGGCACGCCCGAGAACGACGACCCGCGCTCGCTGCATCAGGCGCCGCCGGACGCTGTTGTGGGGCTGATCGTCCGCGCGATCCGTGAGCTGCGGCCAGATGCGATCGTCACGTGGGACGAGACGGGCGGCTACGGCCACCCCGACCACGTGAAGGTCCACCAGTGCGCGCGCGCGGCGTTCGACGCGGCCGCCGACCCCGCGCAGGACGTCGGCGAAGGCGCCCCGTGGCGCACGCCCGCGCTGTACTACGGCATGATCCCGATCGCCGCCTTCGAGAGTGCGATGCAGGAGATGGGTCGCCGCGGGCTCGATCTCGGGGAGCCGCCGGGCGACGTCGACGAGATGCTTCGGCTCGATCATCGCGTGCCGAACTGCGTGATCGATGTCAGCGCGCAGTACGAGCGCAAGATGCGCGCGCTCGCGGCGCACCGGACGCAGGTGGGCAGCTTCGGGCCGCTTGCGAAGATGCCGGAGGATCTCCAACGCAGCATCTTCTCACGCGAGCACCTCTATCGCGTGCAACCGCCCGTCGCCGACAGGGCCGTGCTCGACGCCATCTTCGGTGTGCACGGGTGAGGGCCCGCGGCGCGGGCGGGGCATCGACCTCAGGCCATCGATACCCCGCCCGCGGGCCGCGCCGCCGCGTGCGGCGCGTCGGCCCGACGCCGTGCCGTCGCGCCGGCGGCGACCTGCGCGCGGCGCTCGAACGTCGCGATGGTCTGGCGGCGTCTCCCGTGCAGCGCCCGCACCGGCCCGCCGTCTTCCGTCGCGGGCTGCTGCGCCGTCAGCGCCACCATGTGCTCGACGGCCTTGCGCTTATCGAGAATCAGCATCGAGCGCGTGCAGTTCCTGGCGCACGATCTGACTGACCCGCTGGCGGGTCACTCCGAAGTGCTCCGCCAGCCGCGACTGCAGGCCCCAGCGGCCTCCGTTGCCGGCGACCCCGCGCCTGATGAGCACGCGGGCGGCGATCCGCATCTTTTCGGTTCTTGTTAGCTGGTCCTCCTCCGTGACGGCGACATCGCTTGACATCCTTGCCCTCCCCGTGAACGCCCGCTCCCGGGCCATGGCTGGTGTCATCGCCGGGCGCCGGCGAGACGTGGCATACGCTACGTCAAGCGCTCTCACCGAGGGCTTCGCCGCTTCTTACCAGCTTCCGTGAATCTGCCGGATGGCTTACCAAAGCACGAAAACTACTCACGGAGGGCGCGATGTCCAGTCGGGGCCTTGATGCTTACGGCTGCCCCGTGTACGTTCCTCTCTCGACAGCCACCCGCGACCGAGGACGTTCTGCGTGCGTTTTCACGACGAGACCGACGATCGCCGCGCGCCGCGCGGCCGCCTGCGGGCCATCGATGCACTGCGCGGCGCGGCGATCCTGTGGGTGGTCCTCTTCCACCTCTGGGGTGACCTGAAGTTCTTCCCGCCGGTCCCGCACGACTACTACCGGCGCTTCGTGGACCAGGCGCGCGGGGGCGGCGAGCCGTGGCACGTCTTCACCGCCTTCACGGACATCCTGCTGCGCGATGGCTTCCAGGGCGTGCCGCTCTTCATGATGCTCAGCGGCGTCGCGCTGACGATGGTGGCCTACCGCACGGGCGGCGTCGCGAGCTGGCCGAGGTTCTTCGCGCATCGTTTCCGCAAGCTGATGCTGCCCTACTGGGTCGGCGTTGCGCTGACGTACGCCGTGATCTCCGCGATCGCGTGGAGACAGGCAAGCATCGGCGGCGGCGACTTCGTGCAGCAGTTTCAGCATGGCGTCACGATCTCGCTGCGCACGCACCTGAGCATCGATGCCGGCGTCATCTTCGCGAGCGCGACGCTCGTGCCGCGGCTGCTGAAGGATCAGTGGTTCTTCGCGCCACAGCTCGCGCTCTGGTTCGTCGGGCTGCTCGCGCAGTACTACCTGCTGTTCCCGCTGCTCCTGGTGCTGATGAAGCGCATTGGCCTGCTGCCGTTCCTGCTGCTGACGTTCGCGCTCACCGTCGGTGCGAACTGGTGGGTGCTGTACCGCTACAGCTACCTCGAGCTGCAGTTCCGGCTCGTCACGGGCTGGGCGCCGTTCCGGCTGTTCGAGTTCACGGCCGGCATGGCGATCGGCGCCGTCCTCGCCGACCCGGCGCGCATGCACGTGCTCGCCCGGCTGCGGCGTCCTGGAGTTGTCGCCGCCGCCCTCCTGCTGGGCCTCGCCGCGCACACCGGCGGCGACCTGCTGACCGGCGAGTGGTCGGCGGGGTACTGGCAGGCGCTCGCGTTGCCGCTGACGACGCTCGGCCTCGCGCTGCTCGCGCTGCCGCTCCTCACTCGGCGCCCCAGCCGGTCCAGCGGCCGGGCGGCCCGTCTGGGCTGGCTGCCTGTCCGCGCGCTCGCCGCCGCGGGTGTGATGTCGTACACGGTGCTGATCGTCAACGACCCGATGCGGCTCATCGCCAGCCAACTCCGGGTCGAGCACGTCCCGGCAGCGCTCTGGTGGCTGTTCGTGGTGGTGGTGTACGTGCCCGTCACCATGCTGCTCGCGTGGCCGCTCGCGCGCGTCCTCGGCCTGCTGCCGAGGAGCACGACGGGGGTTCCAGCGCCGCCGCGACCCGCACCCGCTGACCGGGGCGAGGAGGCGTTCGCCGGCGCGCCTGCCGGTTAGCGCCAGAGCCGGAGCGCGATGTTGAGCGCGACCGTGAGCACGATGCTGACGACGATCGAGGTCACGATCGGGAAGGCGATCCGCACGTGCGGCCGGTCGATGACGATGTCGCCCGGCAGCCGTCCGAAGCCGAGCGCGCTCGCGGCCCAGACCGCCAGTCCGGCCAGCACGAGCGCGCAGCCGAGCAGCACGAGCACGCGTCCCAGATCCTGCATCGTGTCGCCATGGTAGCGTGTCCGAGGGTGTGACCCGCGGACACGGGACGGTAGACTACGGCCCATGGACCTCGAACTGCTCAGCGAGCTTTCCGTCCCCAACGACACGAAGATCCTCCTCCTTGTCATCGACGGGCTCGGCGGCGTCCCGAACGAAAGCGGCCGCTCCGAGCTCGAGCAGGCCGACATCCAGCATCTCGACCGGCTCGCGCAGGAGAGCATGTGCGGCCTCACGGTCCCCGTGGCCCCGGGCGTCACGCCGGGCAGCGGGCCAGGGCACCTCGCGCTCTTCGGCTACGACCCGATCAGGTACACCGTGGGGCGCGGCGTGCTCGAGGCGCTCGGCATCGACTTCGACCTGCAGCCGCAGGACGTCGCAGCGCGTGGCAACTTCTGCACGGTGGACGACGCCGGGCGCATCACGGACCGCCGGGCCGGACGCATCGCGACCGACCGCGCCGCGCCGCTGTGCGAGATGTTGCGCACGGTACGGCTGCCTGGCGTGCAGGTATTCATCGAGCCGGTGCGCGACCATCGCTTCCTGCTGGTGCTTCGTGGCGAAGGGCTGTCCGACCGGCTGACCGAGACTGACCCCCAGCGCGAGGGCGTGACGCCCCTTCCCGTCCGTGCGACCGTGCCCGAAGCTGAACCCACCGCGAAGCTGCTCAACGAGTTCGTCGCGGAGGCGGCGAAGCTGCTCGCGGGCCACGAGCCCGCGAACATGCTGACACTGCGCGGCCTCGCGAAACGGCCGCCGATGCCGTCGATGCCGGAGGCGTGCAAGCTACGCGCGGCCGCGATCGCCGCCTACCCGATGTACCGCGGGCTGGCGAAGCTTGTCGGCATGACCGTCCTGCCGACGGGCGCGACGTTCGCCGATGAGTTGCAGACGCTCAGGGAGCACTGGCAGGAGTTCGACTTCTTCTTCCTCCATTACAAGAAGGCGGACGCGGCCGGCGAGGACGGCGACTTCCAGGCAAAGATGCGCGCGCTCGAAGAGATCGACGGTTCCATCGACGAGCTGCACGCGCTCCAGCCCGAGGTGATGATGGTCGCCGGCGACCACTCGACGCCGGCGGTCGTCGCCGGGCACTCGTGGCACCCGGTGCCGTTCCTCCTGCACGCGCGCAAGTTCGTCCGTCTCGACGATACGGAAGGGTTCAATGAGCGGGCCTGCGCGCACGGCACGCTGGGCACGTTCCCGGCGAAGGAGGCGCTCTCCCTGGCGATGGCGCACGCCGGCCGCCTGACGAAGTTCGGAGCCTGACATGACCCGTACACCGCTGATCGCAGGCAACTGGAAGATGAACCTCCTGCGCGACGACGCGATCGCGCTCGCGCGCGCGGTTCGCGAGCGCGGCGACGCCGTCGCAGGCGTCGAGACGCTCGTCTGCCCGCCGTACGTCTTCCTGCACGATGTGCGCCGCGCGCTCGAAGGGTCGCGCATCCTGCTCGGTGCGCAGGATTTCTACTGGGAAGAGAAGGGCGCGTTTACGGGAGAGGTCAGCGTCACGCAGGTGGCCGAGGCCGCCTCGTACGCGATCATCGGCCACAGCGAGCGGCGCCAGTACTTCGGCGAGACCGACGAGACGGTAAACCGGAAAGTCCGCGCTGCGCTCGCGCACGGCCTGCAGCCGATCATGTGCGTCGGCGAGACGCTCGATCAGCGCCAGGGCGGCGAGACCGCGGAGGTGCTCGTCCGGCAGGTGCGCGGCGGTCTCGACGGCATCGACGCCGGCCCGCGGTTCGTCGTCGCCTACGAGCCCGTGTGGGCGATCGGCACCGGCCTCGCCGCCGACGCCGCGACGGCGCAGGAGGCCATCGCGCTCATCCGGCGCACGCTGCGCGAGCTGCGCGGCGGGACGGCCGACGCTGTGCGCATCCTGTACGGAGGCTCCGTGACGCCGGAGAACACCGCCGAGCTGCTGGCGCAGCCGGACATCGATGGCGGCCTCGTCGGCGGCGCCTCGCTGAAGGCGGATGCCTTCAGCGCGATCATCGAAGCCGCGGCGGCGGTCAGCGCGCGCGCCTGATGCGCCGCCCGGACGGGCCGTCCGGCCGGCTCATCGCGGTCGTCGGCGCGACCGCGACCGGCAAGACGGCGCTCGCCGTCAGCATCGCGCGGGCGGTCGGCGGCGAGATCATCAACGCTGACTCGCGCCAGGTCTATCGTGGCATGGACATCGGCACGGCGAAGCCGACGCGCGAGGAGCAGGCCGCCGTGCGCCACTGGCTCATCGACTGTGCCGCGCCCGGCGAGCAGTTCACCCTCGCCGCATTCCTCGATGCCGCGCACGCCGCGCTCGGCGACATCGCGGCGCGCGGCCTGATGCCGGTGGTCGCCGGCGGCACCGGCCAGTACGTCTGGGCGCTGATCGAAGGCTGGCGCGTGCCGCGTGTGCCGCCGGACCCCGCGCTCCGCGCGGAATTGCAGGCCCTCGCCGCGCGAGAGGGTGCGGCGGCCGTCGTTTCCGTGCTGCGCGCCGAGGATCCCGCCAGCGCGGACGGCATCGACCCGCGCAACGTGCGGCGCATCGTCCGCGCGATCGAGGTGACGCGCGCCACCGGCCGGCCGTTCAGCGCGTGGCGCGAGAAGGCGGGCCCGCCAGCCGAAGACGTGCGCATCATCGGCCTCGACCTCCCGCGCGAGGCGCTGTACGCCCGCATCGACGCGCGCGTCGATGCCATGCTCGCAGCCGGATTGGTGGACGAGGTGCGAGGGCTGATCGCCGCCGGCTACGGCTGCGAGCTGCCGTCGATGAGCGGCATCGGCTACCGCCAGATCTGCGCGCACCTGCGGGGTGAGATGCGGCTCGACGCGGCAGCCGCCGAGATCAAGACGGAGACGCACCGCCTCGCGCGGATGCAGCACACCTGGTTCCGGCGCGACGACCCTCGTATCCACTGGCTCGACGCGTCCGCGCCGGACCTCAACCTCTCGGCGCTCGCCGCGGCAGGCGTGCCGGCCTGAGCCACGCCACGGTTGAGGCGGAGCCCGCCAGTGCGCCGGCGCGAGATCGCGCTCTTCCGGTCGGCCTGACGGACGCTGTATCCTCACGCTGCATGGATTTCACGAAGCTCCACGGCACCGGCAACGACTTCGTCGTCGTCGACGCGCGCGCGCTCGACCGCGCGTGGGACGCGCTCGCCCGCGCCGTCTGCGACCGGCACGCCGGCGTCGGCGCCGACGGCCTCATCCTCGCCGCGCCGTCGGATCGCGCCGATGTGAGGATGCGCATCTTCAACGCCGATGGCTCGGAGGCGGAGATGTCGGGGAATGGCATGCGCTGCCTGGTCAAGTTCGCCGTCGAGCGCGGCATCGTGCGGCCGCGCGGCGATGCGTTCGACGTCGAGACGGGCGCCGGCGTGCTGCGCGTCGAGATCACGACGGCGGGCGGGTGTGTGACGGCAGTGCGCGAGAGCATGGGCCGGCCGCGCCTCGACCCGCGCGAGATCCCGATCGCGGTCGAAGCGCCAGCGCCGTTGCGGAGCGTCGACGTCCACGTCGACGGCCGCACGATCGCCATCACGCCCGTGTCGATGGGCAACCCGCACGCGGTGCATTTCCAGGAGGCGCCGGTCGAGGCCTTCCCGCTCCACGCGCTTGGCCCGCTGGTCGAGCATTACCCGCTCTTCCCGAAGCGCACGAACTTCGAGGTCGTGCGGATGACCGGGCGGGACAGCGCCGAGATGCGCGTCTGGGAGCGCGGCGTCGGCGAGACGCTGTCGTGCGGCTCCGGCGCGTCGGCGACGATCGTCGCGGCACGGCTGCTCGGGCTGTCCGGCGACGCGCTGGAGCTGCGCGTGCCGGGCGGTGTCCTGCAGCTCGAGTGGGACGGCGAGGGCGACGTGATCTTGCGTGGCCCCGTCGAGGAAGTCTTCCACGGGACGTGGCCGGACTGATGGCGCTGCGACAACTCCGCCGCCTCGCCCCGCCCGCCCGCGTCTCGCTCTACGACGAGATGGCTGCGCAGGCGCTGCACGCCCTGTACTTCCGCCGCGACATCGAGCGTGTCGAGCGCGCACATCCGGAGCTCATCGTCCGCGATGGCGCGAACGTGCTGCTCGCCCAGCCCGCGGGCGCCGCGAAGCTCGCGTACTCGTACGAGAGCGACCGCGCGTTCACGGAGCTCTTCCCGCCGATGCTCGACGTGCTGCTGCCCCGCGTCCGGCGCGCCCTGCGCGCGGACAGCGTGCGCTTCCGGCTGTCGCACAGCCCCTCGCGGCCGCTCGTCGAGCCCGTCCTCAAGCGCCTGCTCTTCCAGCCGAAGCGCGACTGGATGGAGTTCGAAGTCACGCGCGGCGCCGCATCCCGGCCGCCGGCGCTCAGCGGCGTCCGCTTCCGCGACGCTTCGGCCGATGACGCCGGAGCCGTCGCGCGCATCGACCGCGAGGCGTTTCCCGACACGCCGCTACCGCCCGCCGCGCAGCGCGCGCTCATCGAGAGCGGAGAGGAGCCGGCGCTGCTGGCGCTCAGGCACGGCGAAGTGGTGGGCTTCTGTTCGTACGGGCAGCACGACCCGGGCGCCGGCTACATCCACACGCTGGCAGTGGCCGAGGCTGCGCGGCGCGAGGGTGTCGGGGAGGCGCTCACGGCGCGCGTGCTGAAGCGCCTCTTCGCTGGCGGCGCCGGACGGGTGGCGCTCACCACCGACGCCGACAACACGCCGGCGATCCGGCTCTACCTGAAGCTCGGCTTCCGGCAGACACGCGCCGGGCGCGACTACGAGCGCCCGGCCGACCCGAAGGCCGTCGAGCGCCTCGCGAGGCAGTCGCAGGGCACGCTCATCAAGTTCGGCGGCTGGCGCTGACATCGCGATGAGTGCGTCCGCCGTCTTCGGGGTCCACGCGCCGCTCTTGCAGATCGTCTACCGCAGCGTCATCGTCTACGCCGTCATCGTACTGCTCATGCGGCTCACGGGGCGCCGGCAGCTCGGGCAGATGACGCCCTTCGACCTCGTGCTGATCCTGCTCATCGCCAACGCCGTACAGAACGCGATGGTCGGCAGCGACGTGAGCATTTTCGGCGGGCTCGTCGCGGCGGCGACGCTGCTTGCGACCAATGCCGTGGTGGGTGGCGCGGTGTCGCGGATCCCGGCCTTCCGGCGTGCCGTCGTCGGGCAGCCCGTGCTGCTCGTCAACGGCGGCAAGATGGTGGAGGAGAACGTGCGTCGCGCGGGGCTTACCGACGATCTCGTGCTGGAGGCGATGCGCGAGCACGGCTTCGGGTCGCTCGCCGACGTCCACACCGCCGTCCTCGAGATCGATGGCACGATCAGCATCATCCCGCGTGGCGCGCGGAGCGTCCGTACCCGTCACCGCGTGCGCGCGATCCGGCCGGGCGGCAACTGATGCCCGAGGCGGTATCGTCCGGGCTCGGGCGTAACGGCCCCTGGCTGCAGAACCGCTGGCTGCGCGTCGAGACGCGGCAGGACGACGGCAGCATCTCCCCCGTCGCGCTCGACGGCGGCTTCCGCCCGACCGAGCGCGCCGTTGCCTCCGTCCAGCCGCGCGGGCGGGCGCCTGTCGGCTTCGAGCGCTGCGACTACGACATCCGCCCGTACGAGGACGCGCTCGGCCGCGGCCGTCTGCTGACGCTGGTCGCGCGCGTCCCGCGCCACGGCGTCACCCTCCGCCGCGAGGTGGTGCTCTACGACGCAGCGCCGTTCTGCGTGATGCGCGTTGGCGTCACCAACGATGGGGCAGCGCCGATCGCGCTCGACGCGCTGCATGTCTTCGCGACAGCGGAGGGGCGCGGCAGGCTGCAGCTCGCGTCGAAGCCCGCGGACTGGCGTGTCTACCGTAACGGCTGGCAGTCCTGGGCGCCGACGATGTCTCTCGGCGGCGCCCAGCTCGATGTGCGCAGCGCTCCGCCCGTGCTCGCGCCCGAGCCGCCGGAAACGTCGCCGGGACGCTTCGCGTCCGACGACGTTGGCGTGCTGTACGACCCGGCTCCCGCGCGCTCGCTCCTCGCCGGCGCCGTCACCGCACGCGACTTCGTCACGCAGGTCATCGTCGACGCGCCCGCCCGCCGAGTGGACGCGCGCTGCCTGCTCGACGGCATCCTACTCGGTCCGGGGGAGACGCTCTGGTCGGAGCGCATCACGGTCGACATCGTTGGGGCGCCCGACGAGCAGCTCGCGCGCTACGGAGACGCGCTCGGGCGCCTGATGGGCGCCCGCGTGCCCGCGACGACGCCGGCGGGCTGGTGCTCCTGGTACTACTTCTTCACGCAGGTCAGCGAGGACGACGTCCTCCGCAACCTTCGCTTCCTCGAAGGGCACCGCCGCGAGCTGCCGGTGCAGACGGTACAGATCGACGACGGCTACCAGGCGGACATCGGCGACTGGCTCACCGTCAACGAGAAGTTCCCGCACGGCATGGCGTGGCTCGGGTCCGAGATCAAGCGCGCGGGCTACACGCCGGGCATCTGGCTGGCGCCATTCCTGCTCGCGGAATCGTCGAAGACGTACGCCGCGCACCCGGACTGGGCCGTCCGCGCGGACGACGGCACACCCATCGTCGCGCAGCACAACTGGCAGCGCCGTAACTTCGGGCTGGACGGCTCGCACCCGGAAGCGCAGGCGTGGCTCACGGGCCTGTTCCGCGAGGTGTGCGATGGCTGGGGCTACGATTACGTGAAGATCGACTTCCTCTTCGGCGCCGCCATCGCCGGCCACCGGCACGAACCGGCAGCGACGCGGGTCCGCGCGTACCGTGCCGCGCTCGACGCTGTGCGCCGCGGCGTCGGCGAGGAGCGCTTCATCCTCGGCTGCGGCGCGCTGATGGCGCCGTCCGTCGGCGCCTTCGACGGGAACCGCATCGGCCCGGACGTGGGGCTGTGGTGGCGCTTCCTCACGCACGAGGAACGCAGTCAGCCACAGCCGCGTCCGCGCACCCCGGACGACGGCCTGAGCGCCGAGACGGCGATCCGCAACACGCTCACGCGTTCGTGGATGCACGGGCGGCTCTGGGCCAACGACCCCGACTGCCTGCTCGTGCGCACGGACCGCACGGTGCTCACGCTCGACGAGACCCGCACGCTCGCAAGCGTCATCGGCCTGTCTGCTGGCATGATGCTTTCGAGTGACGACCTCGATCGCCTGCCGCCCGAGCGGCTCGAGCTGATTTCGATGCTGCTGCCGCCGCTGCCAGGCGCGGCCGTGCCCGTCGACCTGTTCGAACGCGACATGCCCGAGCACCTGGACCTTGTGCCGGGAGGCACCGGCGGCCCCGCACGCATCGTCGCGCTGTTCAATTTCGAGGACGGCGTGCGCGACCTCGCGGCGCCGCTCCCGCCCGGGCGATGGCACGCCGTCGAGCTGTGGGATGCCCGCTACCTCGGCGTCGTCGAAGATACGCTCTCGTTCGCCGCGGTTGCCCCGCACGCCTGCCGCGTGGTGGCGCTGACTCCTGCCGCGGGTGAGCCGGCGCTCGTCGCGACGACCGCGCACATCGGCATGGGTACGCTCGACGCCGCCTCGTCCGCCTGGGATGCCGCGGGCGGGCGCCTGCGCGTCGCCCTCGCGCCGGTTGGCCGCGCGCGCCGCCGGGTGTTCTTCGCCACCGGCGGCCGCGAGCCGGTCGCGGCGCGGCTGGACGGCGAGCGGGTCGAGTGGTCGGGCTCGGAGGACGTGCGTAGCGTCGACGTCACGGTGGAGCGCGGTGCCGTTCTGGAGGTTGACTTCAGGGCCATCGCACCGCGGTGAACGACCATGCGGCGCCGCCGTTCCGGTGCTGCGCCTGCCTTCGTTGACACTCCAAATGCCCGGTGCTACATTGCGACTCGCCGTCAACCCTGACGTGCGCGTGAGACTGTGGACTCAGCCGCAAGGACCCGCGATGGCGCAGGCCGCACCCTCCGTGATCACCGACGAGATGCGGGCGCTGGTGGGCGTCGACGGTCCGCCCCTGACGCTCGAGGTCGAGAAGGCGAACTGCCGCATGTTCGCGCGCGCGGTCGGCCATACGGACCGGATCTTCTACGACGAGGACGCCGCGCGCGCCCGCGGCTACCGGAGCATCGTCGCGCCGCCGGGCTTCCTCGGCACGCCCGTCTTCCACCCCGGTGCGGCGGCGCAGGGTCCCCCCGGCGCGGGTCGCGGCTACAGCGTTCCCTACAGGCGGGTGCTGAACGGCGGCACCGAATACGAGTACTTGCCGGAGAACGGCGTGGTCTGCGCCGGCGACACGATCACCGCGGTGAGCAGGATCAGCAGCTTCGAGGAGACGGAGGGGAGCCTGGGACCGATGCTCATCACGACGCGCGAGACGACGTACACGAACCAGCACGGCGCGGTCGTCGCGAAGATGCGCGGGACGATGATCCAGTATTGAGCGCGAAACCTCTCGCGCGCCCGGCGCGAGAGGGCAAACTGGCGGGCGAGAGATGACGCACCAGGTGTTCTTCGAGGATGTGCACGAGGGCGACGAGATCCCGCAGCTCAGAAAGAACTGCTCGACGCAGCAGCTCGTCCTCTGGGCCGCCGCCTCCGGCGACTTCTACCAGATCCACTACGACAAGGACTTTGCGCAGGCGACGGGCCTCAAGGGGTTGATCGTCCACGGTGCCCTGAAGAACGCGTTCCTGGCCCAGCTTCTCCACGACTGGATCGGCGAAGGCGGCCAGGTCCGCCGCTTCGGCTGCTCATACCGTGGGATGGACGAACCGGGCCAGGACATCCTCTGCCGCGGCGTCGTCACGAAGACGTACACGCGGGACGGCAAGCACTACGTCGACCTCGACGTCTGGACGGAGCGACCCGACGGCAAGAGGACTTCGCCCGGCACCGCCACCGTGACGCTGCCGGGCCGCGGCTGAGAGACGCAGATCGCCCGCGTCGGCGCGGGGCAGGAGTCGAAGGAGCAAACCAGTGCCTGATACCGAAACCGCATTCCAGATCACCGACGAGATGCGCGCACAGATCGGCATCGAGAGCGAGCCGTGGACGTACGAGGTGACGACGACCAGCGTCCGGATGTACGCGCGCGGCATCGGCTCCGAGGACCCGATCCACTACGACGTGGACTTCGCGAAGCAGCAGGGCTTCCGCAGCATCGTCGCACCGCTGGGCTACATCGGTACGCCCGTGTACCTGCCCGGCAGCAACGACCCGACGTTCGGCTTCCCGCGCCGCGCCAGCGGCCCGCACCTGAACATCCCGTTCAAAGGGCTGCTCGATGGCGGCACCGAGACGGAGTACTTCGACGTGATCTGTGCCGGCGACGTGCTCGAGGAGACATCGCATCTCGCGGACCTCAAGCTGCGCGAAGGGGCGCGGCCAATGCTCTTCATCACGAACGAATCCGTCTACAAGGACAAGGCCACCGGCAAGGTCGTCGCGAAGCAGCGGCTGACATCGATTCACATGTAGGCAACGCCGTTCTGCGCGCCAGGACGTGGCGCGCCGGGCCGGCCCTTCGAAAGGAACAGCTCCGATGGCTCAGCAGGCGTACTTCGAGGATGTGGAGGTCGGGCAGCAACTGCCGCCGATCAAGATCACGCCAGACAAGCAGCAGCTCGTCAAGTTCGCGGCCGGGAGCGGCGACTTCAACCCGCTCCACTTCGACGAGAAGTTCCCCATGCTCAAGCCCATGGGGCTGACCGAGAACATCGTCCACGGCCGGTTCAAGTACGCGCAGGTCGGGCGCGCGGTCTTCGCGTTCGCCGGTTACAAGGGCCGCGTCAAGCGATTCGGCGTCAGCTACCGCGGCATGGATCTCCTGAACAGAGAGATCACGGTTGGCGGCGTCGTGACGGCCAAGCGCGAGGAGAACGGCGAGCACCTCGTCGACCTCGACGTCTGGACCGAAGACGCGGAGGGCAAGAAGACCACGCCGGGCACGGCCGTCGTGGCGCTGCCGAAGCGCGGCTCGTGAGCGCTCCGTCCGGGAACGCGACAAGTGGTCGGGGACGCTGACGCACTGCGTGAGCGCGACGAGGCGCTGCGCCGCGGCGACGCCGCTTGGCAGCGGTTACAGGAGGTGCTCGATGCGCACATCGATACGCCACTCGACGGCCGCGCCGGCTGGACCGGCAAGGACGTGTACGCGCACTTCGCGCGTTGGCAGCAGCGGTCCATCGATGAGCTGTGCGACCTCCTCACCGGCAGGTGGCGTCCCGCGGTCGGGGCCGACGACGAAGACACGTTGAACGATCACTGGGCGGCGGAGGACGCGTCGCTCGGCGCGGACGACGCGCGCGCGCGCTGTCTCACGACGCGAGCCGAGCTGCGCCGGACGGTCGCTGGCCTGGACGCGGGCCGGTGGCAGCGCTTCGGCAGGTTGTTCGACGACATCACTGGCCCGCACTACGAGCACCACCTGCGTGCCGCAGGAGGCTGAGGGCCGAGAGAGGAGGATCGCATGGGCGCGCTTGAAGGCAAGGTCGCTGTGGTTACCGGCTCGGGCCGTGGCATCGGCCGCGGCATCGCGCTGCTGTTCGCGCGTGAGGGCGCGAAGGTCGTGGTCGTCGATCCCGGCGTCAACACCGACGGTACGGGCCACGACAACGGGCCCGCCGACCAGGTCGTCGCCGAGATCAAGGGCGAGGGCGGCACGGCCGTCTCCAGCTACGAGTCGGTCGCGACGGTCGAGGGCGGCGAGGCGATCATCAAGACGGCCGTCGACACCTTTGGCCGCATCGACATCCTCGTCAACAACGCCGGCATCCTCCGCGACCGCATGATCTTCAACATGAGCGAGGAGGAGTGGGACGCGGTCATCGCGGTGCACCTGAAGGGGCACTACTGCTGCACGAAGCCGGCCTCGATCCTCATGCGGCAGCAGCGCTACGGCCGCATCATCAATTTCAGCTCTGGCTCGGGGCTGATCGGCATGCCCGGCCAGGCGAACTACGGCGCGGCGAAGTCCGGCATCGCCGGCTTTACGCGCGTCGTCGCCAAAGACCTCGGCCGCTATGGCGTCACGTGCAACGCGATCGCCCCCGGCGCCGCGACGCGCATGACAGCGACGGTCAGCGAGCAGGCGCGCGGCCTGCGCGCCCGGGCGGGGATCACGAGCCCGGGCGCGCCCGGGCGAGCGCCCGCGGTGCCGCAACTCCGCGACCCCGAGTACGTCGCACCGATGGTGGCGTATCTCTGCACAGACGACGCGTGGAACATCAACGGCCAGATCTTCCACGTTGCCGGCGGCAGCGTCGGCGTCGCCTGGCAGCCGATGCCGATGCGCACGCTCTGGAAGCCGGCGATGTGGACACTCGACGAGCTGTGCGCGGCCGTGCCGCAGCAGTTGATGGCGGGGATCCCGAACCCGGCGCCGCCGCCGCCCGATCTCGACATCCCGGGGAGGCAGACTGCACCGGCGGCAGGCGCGCCCGCGACGGGAGGTGCGTGATGGGGCGGCTCGACGGACGGACGGCGATCGTCACAGGCGGCGGCCGTGGCATCGGCCGTGGCGTGGCGCTGCTGCTGGCGCGGGAGGGCGCGAACGTCGTCGTCAACGACTACGGCGTCAACGTCGATGGCAGCGCGCCCAGCTCCGGCCCGGCGGCCGAGGTGGCGGAGGAGATCCGCGCCGCAGGCGGCAAGGCGGTGGCCAATTTCGACACGGTGGCGACCGTCGAAGGCGGCGAGGCGCTCGTAAAGACCGCGCTCGACAGGTTCGGGCGGCTCGACATCCTCGTGAACGTCGCGGGCATCTTGCGCGATCGGATGATCTTCAACATGAGCGAGCAGGAGTGGGACGACGTGATCGCCGTGCACCTGAAGGGCCACTACTGCACGACAAAGCCCGCCGCGATCCTGATGCGGCAGCAGCGCTCCGGGCGGATCATCAACTTCTCGTCGATCTCCGGCCTCGGCGGGCTGCCCGGCCAGGCGAACTACGGGGCGGCGAAGGCGGGCGTCGCCGGCTTCACGCGCGTGGTCGCGCGTGACCTCGGCCGATACGGCGTGACGTGCAACGCGATCGCGCCGGGCGCGGCGACGCGCATGACGGCGACCATCCCCCAGAACGCGGGACAACTGCGCGCCCGCGCCGGCACCGCGCCGGCCGTCGCCGAGCCGCGACCGTCGAGCGTGCCGCCGATGCGCGAGCCCGAGTACGTGGCGCCGATGACGGTCTTCCTCGCCTGCGACGAGGCGTGGAACATCAACGGCAAGGTCTTCTACGTCGCCGGCGGCCGCATCTCGCTGGCGCACGAAGAGGTGGCGATGCGGCAGATAATCAAGGAGGGCATGTGGACCATCGACGAGCTGCGGGAGCTCGTGCCGGCCCAGCTCATGTACGGTCTGGTGAACCCGGCGCCGCCTCCGCCGGATCTCGACATCCCCGGGCGGCCCGTGGCAGCGGGCGCGTGACCGCGCCGCTCACGGCCGATACGTCGATAGCACGTGCAGTCGCGGGATCCGTGCGCCGAGCGCATTGACGAGGCGGGAATCGGCCGTCCAGAGGTCGCAATCCAGCAGTTCGGCGACCGCCACATAGAACCCGTCGTAGGGCGTCGGCAAGCGGAACCTGACGGCGATCTCAAGCGCTCGTTCGGCGACGGCGTCGGTGTGCACCAGCCGGACCGGCAGTGAGATGAACGCGCGCATCGACGAGCGAAGCTCTTCGAGGTCGATGGCTCCCGCGCGATAGCGTTTGTAGATCGCGTTCGCCACCTCGGCCACGATGTGGGTCGGAGCGAGGATTTCCATGGGACGATGCAGCGCGTCATCGAGAAGATCGAGCGCCAGCGGTGCGTCTTCTTCCCCGACTACCCATTTCACCGCGACGCTCGCGTCAACGCAAAGCGATAGGCTCATCGCTCGCGCGAACGCCGCTCTCGGGACTGCCGGATGATGTCGACGGATGATGGCAGAGGCGTACCGCCGCGCCGCCGGAGCATCCGCTCGTGGAGTTGACGGAGGCGCCTCATCACGTCTTCCGGGTCGGCGCCCGGGTCACCCTGCTGGTAGGACCCCGCGACCTCGGCCGTTGACCATGGCACTGCGGGCTCGGCCACCCGCGCCACGTCCTCCTCGCGCATGCGGATCCCCCGGCCGATGCGCAGCGCTCGCAGGCGGCCCGAGTGCACCCAGCGCCAGACGGTCGTGCGGCTCACCCGAAGCCGCTGCGCCACCTCGGACACGGTGAGCCAGGTTGTCTCATGCGTCGCCATGTGTTTCATAGTATCGCATCTGTTGCTTCCGTCTCAACGGAGCCATGCGGCGTCTCAGGGTTCTCCCCCATAGGCACCGCGCTCACCCGGTGCGAAGATCGTACTATGTCTGCCCCAGCCCCGCCCGGCGGTCTCGATATTGACGGGCTTCTCGCGCGATATCTCGTGTTCCTGACGGCGGAGCGCAACCTGTCCGCCTTCACGCTGCGGAACTACGCCTCCGACCTGCGGCATCTGTTCGGCTGGCTCGACGGGCAGGCCATCGATCCCCTGGCCATCTCGCGGGTGGAGTTTCGCGCGTATCTGGCGTCGATGATCGAGGCCGGTGTGGCGCAGGGCAGCATCGTCCGCCGGGTCAGCACGGCGCGCTCGTTCTATCGCTGGCTTCGCCTCGAAGGCGTGATGCGGGACGACCCGCTGGCGAACGTGCGGCTGCCAAAGCAGCCGCGCCGTCTGCCGCACGCGCTCACGCTCGACGACATCACGGCGCTCATTGCCGCGGCCGGCGGGGAGGCGCCGGCGGACCTGCGCGACCGCGCGCTGCTCGAGCTGATGTACGCGTCGGGGCTGCGGGTCAGCGAGGCGCACGCGCTGGACGTCGGCCACGTGGACCTCGAACAGCGCACGGCGCTGGTGCATGGCAAGGGGAACAAGGAGCGCATGGTCGTGATGGGCGAGCCGGCGCGGCGCGCACTGGCGCGCTACCTGCGCGGTGGGCGCGCGAACCTGATGACGGCCGTCGCCCGACGCGGGGCGGGCCTCCCGCGGGAGCTTCCGTCGCCGTCTGCCGGGCGAGCGGATCATGCCAGCGGTCTACGCGGCGCGCAGGCGGCGCTGTTCGTGAACCGGAGCGGTGGACGGCTCTCGCAGCGGCGCATCCAGCTCATCGTCCGCAAGTACGCGCTCGCGGCGGGCATCGACGAGCGGGTGCACCCGCACCTGCTGCGCCACACCTTCGCGACGCACCTGCTCGACGGCGGCGCCGAGCTGCGGGTCGTGCAGGAGCTGCTCGGGCACGCGAACCCCAACACCACGCAGATCTACCTGCACGTAACCGAGGAGCGGCAGCGGACGGTCGTCGAGCGGTCGCTCGACGGCGTGGCCGAGGTGGAGGCGGCGCGCCGGGCGCTGGGACGCCGCCGCGGAGGTTGAGGCCGGCTCGACAAACCGGGTGCGGCGTCGTAGACTTATAGTTGATTCGTCCAGTCTACAATGTCAAGAAAGAGAGGCGCCGCCATGCCGCTGTTCTTCGTCGAGCACAAGCACACCATCGAGGCGTGCCCGACACAAAAGCCAGAGATGATGATGATGCTCGGGAAGCACGTCAGCGAGCCGAACGCTGCCACGTACGGCATCAGGATCCTGGCAGACATCGTCCACCCGGGCGAGCACCGCATGAACATGGTGCTGGAGGCCGACTCGCAGGAGCCCATCGACAAATTCATGCAGCCGTTCGGCATGGTCGGCAGCGTCGACGTCAAGCAAGTGTCGACGTGCGAGCAGGTCGTCGCGACCGGGAAGTGCTGAGTGCCGGCGTGCCCGGGGCGTGGCCGTACGCCCCGGACCGTCCCTCCGGAGCATCGGCAGCGAGTGCGCCGCGGCAGGGCGGTATCCGCCATACCCGGCGGTCGTCTTGACACCGGGATCGGTGCTACCTATGCTAAGCGCGGCCTGGCGGCGAGTGGGTTCATCGGACTGGCGGACGTGCGGGACGGAGCCCGATGGCCGCAACCGGATGGAACGGGAGAAGCGCGATCAGCGCGCAGGTGACGGCGCGCGCCGCGTCGCGACAGGTTCCCGTCGCCCTGGTGGATTGCAGCCGCACACGGCCGCCTCGGGCTGTCCCGGGTGATGCAGGTCGCGGCACCGCGAAGCCGGCCGCGACGGCGCGAGGTGGCACGTTGGCGGACCGGAAGGAACTTGAGGGGCGCCTTCATCTCAAGTTCAAGCACCCGCAACTGCTCCGACAGGCGCTCGTCCACACGTCGTACCTCAACGAGAACCCTGGCATCGGCACCGGCTCGAACGAGCGGCTCGAGTTTCTCGGCGACGCGGCGCTTGGTATCGTCGTCGCGCACCAGCTCTACGTCGAGTACCCGGACGTCGACGAGGGGAAGCTGACGGAGCTGCGGGCGTTCCTCGTCCGCCGCGACACGCTGGCGCGGGCGGCGGCGCGCTTCGGCCTGGGCGACTACCTCCAGCTCGGCCGCGGCGAAGACGCGGCCGGCGGCCGCAAGCGCCCGACGAACCTGGCGCGCGCGTACGAAGCTCTGGTGGGCGCCATCTTCCTCGATGGCGGCATCGCGAAGACGCGTGCGTTCATCAAGCGCAGCCTGGCGGAGGAGTTCGCGAAGCTGCGCAACAGTGGCATGCCCCACGACCCGAAGTCGCGCCTGCAGGAAGTGATACAGTCGCGCTGGCAGACCACGCCGTCGTACAAGGTGCTGAAGACCGAAGGCCCGGACCACGCGCGCCGCTTTACCGTGCAGGTGATCGTGGGCGGCAAGCCGTTGGGCACCGGAGAGGGACGCAGCAAACAGATGGCGGAGAAGGCCGCGGCGCAGGCGGCGCTGAACGAGATCGAGCAGCAGGAGATCGCCTAGCGTGTACCTGAAACGGCTCGACGTACAGGGGTTCAAGAGCTTCGCCAACAAGACGGCGCTGGAGTTCGGCACCGGCGTCACGTGTATCGTCGGACCGAATGGCTGCGGCAAGACGAACGTCGCCGACTCGCTGCGCTGGGTGCTCGGCGAGCACGCCAGCCGCACGCTACGCGCGCGCAAGACCGAAGATGTGATCTTCGCCGGCAGCGACAAGCGCGCGCCGATGGGCCTCGCCGAAGTGAGCATCACGCTCGACAACAGCGGGCAGTGGCTCCCCATCGACTACAGCGAGGTCGTCGTAACCCGCCGGGCGTACCGCAACGGCGAGAACGAGTACTTCATCAACCACGCACGCGTGCGGCTGCGCGACGTGGTCGAGCTGTTCATGCGCGCCCAGGTCGGCCAGAACAGCTACGCCTTCATGGGCCAGGGCATGGTCGAGCAGGTGCTCAGCCTGCGGCCCGAAGACCGTCGCGCGCTGATCGAGGAGGCGGCGGAGGTCCGGCTGCACCGGACGAAGCTCGAGGAGGCGCAGTCGAAGCTCAAGGCGACGCGCGAGAACCTCGACCGGGTGCACCTGCTGGTGCGCGAGATCGAACCCCGCATCACGCAGCTCGAGCGCCAGGCCGGACGGGCGGTGAAGTACCAGGAGCTGGCGCGCGAGCTCGCCGCAACGCTGCACGTCTGGTACGCGCATCAGTGGCAGGAGGTCAACGAGCACCTGCTCGCCGCGATGGCTGCGTTCGACCAGCGAACGGAGGAGTTCGAGCGCCACCGCGCTGCCGCGCAGGCCGACGAAGCCGCGATCGCGCAGCTCCGTGCGGCCATCGACGAGCGCAGGCGCGAGATCGCCCGCCGCGACGAGCGGCTGCGCAGCCTGCAGGACTACGCGCGTGACCTGGAGCGCCGCGCCGCCCTCGATGCCGAGCGCGAGACGCTGCTGCGGGAGCGCGTCGACGAGCTGACGGCAGAGCTGGCCGCGTTGCGCGAGGATGAGGCCGCGCAAGCGACGGTCACGCGCGTCATCGACACGTCGGAGCGCGCGGCCGCGCTGGCACAGGCCCGCGACACGCTGGCGCAGACGCGCGCATCGCTCGCCGAGCTCGAGCAGGAGCTACTGCGCGTGCAGCGCGATGCGCTAGCGCACGAGCAGGCCGCCTCGGCGGAGCGCATGGCGGCAGAGGCGCTCGCTCGCCGCATCACGGAGCGCGACGACCGCATCGCGCGGTTGCGCCGCGAGGCGGCCGCGCAGGCGGAAGAGCGCAGGAAGGTCA
>JAGWOC010000051.1 GCA_028872875.1 Chloroflexota bacterium
GGATGGGCCTTCGGCTACAACACGCTCTCCATCCCCATCGGCGCCGGCGTGCTGTACCCGTTCGTCGCGCAGGTGGTGAGCCCGGAACTGGCGGCGTTCCTGATGGCGATCAGCTCGCTGTCGGTGACGCTCAACTCGATGGCGATGCGCAGCTACATCCCGCCGATCCGCCGCGGCGGCCAGCCGCTGCGCGCGGTCGCGCCCGAGGCGCGCATGGCGCCGGCATTGAGTGGCGCCGCGGAAGGGGTGGCGGAGCGACGATGAACGATGGAGGTGATGCGATGCGCGCAGCGGGTTCCCGGCCGCCGGTCGCCCTGGTCAGCGCCGCGATCTACACGAGCCTCGCGGCGGCGGGCGCCGGCCTCTTCCTCGTCGTGACCTCGGCAACGGGTGACTACACGGCCGTCGCACGCCTCGGCGGCACGGCGTGGGTCTTCCTGCTCTCGATGATCATTCTGATGCCGACCGTGACGCCGCTCGTCAAGCGCCTGTTCATGGAGCGCTAAGGCCAGGAGAAAGGGACGGACCGATGCAACTCCTCATCTACCTGCTGCCGTTCACCCTGCTGCTCGCCTGCCCGCTGCTCATGGTGTTCATGATGCGCGGCATGCACGGCGGCCACGGCGATCACGGTGGACAGGGCGCGAGCGGCGCCTCAGACGCCCATCCCACTGGCGGCGAAGCCGGTGCGCCCATCGCACCGGATCCAGGGGCGCGGCTGCAGGCAATGGAGCAAGAGATCGCGTTCCTCAGGCGCGAGCTGGCCGGCAGGGACGGCCGCGACGCATCGCGGCCCGTCGACGGGGTGGGGCGATGAGGCAGCCCGGGCGGGCCGCATGGGCGCAGCGTCACCGCTCCCGCGCCGACCTGACGGTCGCCGTGCTCTTCGGGCTGCTGCTCTGGATGTGCGGCGCCGCCGTCGCCGCGCTGGCGCTGGCGCCGGGCATCGGCTGGACCTCCGCCGCGCTCGTCGCCGCCGCCCTGATCCCGGCGGTCGCGATCCTTGTCATGACGTTCCTCAACGCGTCCAACATCGGCAGGTAAGGTTGTAGAGGGAGCACACGTGGTACGGAAGACGAGGTGCTGGCTGGCAGCGGTGGCGGGCCTGGCCGCCGTCGTCGCGGTGAGCGCGGCGTGCGGCGGTCCCGGCGGAGGCGGCGCCGTGTCGCATGGCATGGATCCGGCCATGACGCCACCATCGGCTGCCAGCCTGCCGCCGGCCGACGTCGTGGTCGACCTGGCGATCCAGAACCTGCGCTACGCGCCCAGCACGATCGCCGTCCGCGCCGGACAGACCGTGCAGATCAACATGCGGAACATGGACGGCATGGAGCACGACTTCCAGGTGGACGGACTGCGCGTCATGAAGATGAGTGACGCGCAGATGAGCGGCCACCACGCCGGCGCTTCCGCCGGGATGCTGGCGATGCACACCGTCGCGAACGGTAGCGCCAGCGCGACCTTTCGCACGGATCAGACCGGCACGTTCGAGTTCTACTGTACGATCGCCGGACATCGCAGCGGCGGCATGACGGGGACGCTCACAGTGAGTTGAGCGCACGGGCGGGCGCGACGCGCTCGCGGTCGCGTGCGTGCCGCGGAGGAGGACCAATGACAGCGATCACAGAGCGCGACAGGGACGCCGAGACGGTCCGCGCGCGATATAACCGGGTCGCCCGCTTCTACGATCTCGAGCAGGCGCTGGGCGAGCGTGTCCTCTTCGGCCGCTTCAGGGCGGCGCTCTGGGCAAAGGCGCCGCGGGACGGCGACATCCTGGAGATCGGCGTCGGCACGGGCTTGAGCATGCGGCACTACCCGCCGGGTGCCCGCATGACCGCGATCGACATCTCCGACGGGATGCTGGAGCGGGCGTACGCGCGCGCCGCTCGCATCGGCTCCGCCGTCGAGCTGCGCCTGATGGACGCGCAGCACCTCGCCTTCGCCGATGCCTCGTTCGACGCGGTGGTCGCGACCTGCGTCTTCTGCTCGGTGCCGGACCCCGTCGCCGGACTGCGCGAGGCGCGCCGCGTGCTGAAGCCCGGCGGCCGGCTCCTGCTCCTCGAGCACGTGCGCAGCGAGTGCCCCGTGACCGGCAAGCTGATGGACTGGATGAATCCCGTCGTGGTGCGCATGATGGGCGCCAACATCAACCGCCGTACCGTCGACAACGTGCGGGCGGCGGGGTTCGCGGGCGGTGAGGCCTCGCGCCACGTGCTCGGGATCGTCCGTATCATCGACGCCCCGAAGACGGTCTGAGGCGGGATCCGCCACCCGGGCGCACCACGGCTGCGACGCTACGTGCCGCTCCCCCGCGATTCTCGATCGTTCGGTTACTTCACATGGATCGAGGCTCTACCCGCGCTCGACCCTGGCTCAACCGGACCTGCACGGAGCCTGCGTTACTGTTGCGGGGAGTCGGTCAACGGGAAGCCAGGCGGTCTGGCTTCGGTCCCTCCGGGCTGGGGTGGGAGTTGGATGCAGGATCAACTGCCTCCGTCCACAGAGCGCTATCACCTGAACCCCCGCGTGCTTTGCCGCGCCGTCGAGGACGAAGCAGTGTTGCTCGACCTCGACGCCGGCCAGTACTACGGGCTGAACTCCGTCGGGTACCGGATCTGGTCCCTGCTCGTTGACGGGCACGGCATCGCGTCCATCTGCGACGCGATCTCGTGCGAGTTCGAGATCTCGACGGACGCGGTGCGGCCCGACGTGGAGGCATTCATCGACTCTCTCTGTTCGAGGCGGCTCCTGCTATCGGGGAGCAGCGCCTATGCGACGCGTTAGGCGGCAGCCGCGGTCGTGGCTGGGTGCGGGCGAAGCGGCCATGTATTTCGCCGTCTCGCAGCTCGGGTTCCTCTTGCCATCGGGCTTCCTGGTGGGCCGCTGGGTGGTGCACGCGCTCGAAGCGCCGGCATCAGCGCGCCATGACGCCGCCGAAGCGCGACGCCTCGCCCGCATCGCGCATGCGGTCGCGCTGCGGTGGCCGCTGGAGAGCCGCTGCCTCCAGCGATCGCTGGTGCTCTGCTGGATGCTCCGCCGCCGCGGCCTCGGCGGCCGGATGCAGATCGGGGTGCGCCGGACCGGCCGGGGTGTCTCGGCCCACGCCTGGGTGATCGATGATGACGCCATCATCAACGACGACGAGGCGCACTGCTCGGCGTTCTCCGTGCTGGAGACGCCAACGGCGCGCGCCGCGGTGGCGGCCGGGATGGAGTACCCGCCGTGAGCGGCATCGCCGCGATCTACGATGGGGGCGGCGCGCCGGTGCTGCCGGAGCAGCTCTCGCCGCTGCTCGCCGCGATCGCGCATCGAGGAGCGGCAGACACCATCTGGCGGGGCGGCGTGGTCGCTCTCGGCCAGCGAAGCATGCGCCGGGCGCCTGACCGCCGCGCCGGTGCTCAGGCCGGAGATATGGCCGCCCGCCGGTACCACGTCGTGCTGGACGGGCGCATCGACAATCGCGAGGCACTCGCGGCCGCGCTGGGCCTGCGCGGCGAGCAGGCCAGCGTCGACGACGCCGCGCTGATCGCGCTGGCATACGACCGCTGGGACCTGGACGCACCGAGGCGGCTCGCCGGCGACTTCGCGTTCGTCGTCTGGGACGCAGCGGACCACCGGCTGATCGCGGTGCGCGACCAGCGCGGCTTCCGGCCGCTGGTCTACGCGCGGGTGGGTCTGCGCCTGCTCGTCGGTTCGGAGCCGCAGCAGCTCCTCGTCTCGCCCGACCTGGCGCGCACGATCGACCCCGTCGTCCTCGCCTGCTACCTCACGAACGGCACGCCCCCGCCCGGCGCCACGCCGTACGCCGGCGTCTCCGAAGTCCCGGCCGCGCACTATCTGGTCGCGAGCGGGCGCGACGTCGTGCTCCGCGCGTACTGGCGGTTCGGACCACGGCCGCGCCTGCGGTACCGCCGCATCGAAGAGTACGTGGAGCACTTCGACGCGACGTTCGGCCAGGCCGTCGCCGCGGCGGTGCGTGGCGAAGCGCGCCCGGCGGTGCTGCTGAGCGGCGGGCTCGACTCGTCGTACGTGATGGCGAAGGCGGCGGCCGCGGTGCCGCACGCCGGGGCATATACGGCGTTCGCCGATGGCGTCGCCGGCATGGACGAGCGGCGCTACAGCCGCCTGGTCTGCGAGCGGCTCGGGATGGCGGCGCGGGAGATCGAGGCGGGCGACTGCTGGAGCCTGAGCTCCCGCTACCTGGACGACACGATGTTCGACCAGCCGGCGCAGCCGATGCAGGCGCCGCTGATGATCCGGATGGCGCAGGCCGCGCACGAGGACGGCGTCCGCGTGCTGCTGGACGGCATGGGAGGCGACGAGGGCCTGACCGGCTCGTCGGGCTACCTGGCGGAGCTGCTGCTCGATGGCCACGGGTTCCGCGCGTTCGCGGAAGCGCGGGCGTGGGCGCGACGAGAGCAGGTCCCGGTCGGCCGGGCGCTGACATACGGTGCGCTGAAGCCGCTGCTTCCGACCGCCGTACGGTCGGGGTATCGGGCGCTGCGGCGGCGTAGACCACCGGACCCGCTGCCGCCCTGGATCGACCGCGAAGCGCTCCTGTCGAGCGGTCTCGGTGCGGCGCTCACGCTGTACCGGCCGGCGTCCGCGTGGCGCCCGGCGCACGAGCTGCGCAGCTTCTGGGCGGTGCACGCGCGCGATACGCTCCCGGTCGTCGGCTGGCGCGAGCGGCACGCCGGGCTGGGATTCGACGTCGAGGTGCGCTCGCCGTTCTGGGACCTGCGCGTCATCGAGCTGCTCCTGCGGTTCCCGCCCTGGGTGCACCGGGACGGCGGCCGGACGAAGGCGCTGCTGCGCGCGGCGATGCGCCCGCTCCTGCCCGGTGAGGTGGTCGAGCGCGATGACAAGGGCGTCTATCAGGGGCTGCTCAACGCCGGCCTCGCCGATCAGGAGTCCGACCGCGTGACGGCCGCCCTGCGCGGCCCGCTCGCCGATCTGCCGTATGTCCGTCCGTCCGCGCTCGATCGCGAGGCGGAGACGTATCGCCGTCAACAGCACGTGTGGTGGCAGCCCCTCTGGCGCGCCGTCACCGCCGGCCTGTGGATGCGCGCCGAAGCACAGGTGTCCCGCGGTCACACCGTTGACCGACTCATTCGCAGCTAGGGAAGGGAGAGGTGGAGTATGGCGTTAAGGGGAAGTCGAAAACCGTACGTGCGGCCCGAGGTAGAACGCTACGGCGACATCCGTGGAGTCACGGCGACGCTGAAGCAGTTCGGGCTCGCGGACGGGATCATTCTGGTAACGGACAACAGCCAGCAGAGTCTGAAGGCGCTCTCCTAGCCCCGGACGTACCGTGGCCGCGGGACACACCACGCCGCGCGAGCCGGGAACTGGAGCCGCGAACCGCATGACGCAGCGCATCAACGCAGCGCCGGCCGATGTGGCCACACGTACGCACCTGTATGCGGCGTTCGACCGCGTTGTCGAAAGCGACCTGCCGCTGCCGCTGCTGGCGCCTGCCCGCGGGGGCGAGCCCTGTCTGCGCGCCCGCCGCGCGATGGCTGGAGACGTTGCCGCTGGCGCCGCTGGACGCGGGGAAGAGGTAGCCGACCTCCGGGATGCCGCCGGCGGACTCGTCTACCGCGTGGAACGCCACGGCGAACAGTACCTGTGGCGATATCCAGACCTCGGCGAATTCACGATCGCCGGTGACGGCTCGACGGTGCTGTGGGACGCAGCGGATGCGCAGACGCCCGACATGGCCGCCGCGCTGGCGGGGCCGGTCATCGGCTTCGCGCTGCAACTGCAGGGCCGCACCAGCCTCCACGGGAGTGCCGTGGTGGTCGATGGCCACGCCATCGGCCTCATCGCGCCATCGGGCCACGGGAAGTCGACGCTTGCGGCGGCCCTGCTGGACCGCGGCGCCGCGCTGCTCACGGACGACGTGCTGATGCTCCGCGCCAGCGGCGATGCCATGCGGGCGCTTCCAGGCGCTTCGTGCATGAAGCTCTGGCCCGACGCGCTCGACGGGGTTGTCGGCCTCGCGGACTGGGAAGGGTTGCCCCGCTACGCCTCGTGGCTCGAGAAGCGCGTCCTGCGCCTGGACGCGCGCTCCTCGCCGGGCCGCCGGGCCGCCGTCTGCTCCTCCGCGCAGCCTCTTGGCGCGCTGTTCGTGCTCTGGCCATCGACACCGGACAGCCCCATCGAACGCACGCGACTGCGGGGACGCGATGCGCTGATGGCGCTGGTTGCCAACGGATACAACGCGCACCTGCTGGCCCTGGAGCCGCGGCTTCTCGCTACGCAGCTCGACCTGTTCCGCACGGCCGTGCGGGACGTCCCCGTCTCCGTGCTCCGCTACCCGCGTAGCTTCGCGCGCATCGGCGAGGTGGCGGACGCCGTCGTCGCCTGGGGGTCGGCCGGAGGGGGTGGCGACGATGAACGCGATTGAGGTGCGCGGCCTCGTCAAGGACTATCCGCTGCATCGCGGCGCACGCGCAATGCTGCGGAATCCGCTGCATCAGCCGGTGCGGCGGGTGCTCGACCACGTCGACCTCGCGGTCGCGCCCGGCGAGGTGGTGGGCGTCCTCGGTGGCAACGGCGCCGGCAAGACGACCCTGCTGAAGATCATCGCGACCATCGTCCGCCCCACTGCCGGCGACGCGCGCGTGTTCGGCGCGGACATCGCCTCCGCAGAGCGCGAGGTACGCGCGGCCGTCGCGTACGCGTTCAGCGACGACCGTAGCTTCTACTGGCGGCTCACCGGCCGCCAGAACCTCGAGTTCTTCGCCGCGATCGATGGACTCCATGGCCAGCGCGCGCGGGAGATGCTCGAGCAGTCGGCGGAACGGGTAGGCATCGGCGCAAGCCTCGACGTCCCGTTCTCGTTCTACTCGAGCGGCATGCGACAGCGGCTCTCGCTGGCGCGCGCGCTGCTGCGGCGTTCGAAGATCCTCCTGCTCGACGAACCCACGCGGAGCATCGATCCGGTGGAGGTGCGCGAGATCTGGTCGCTCATCCGCAAGACGCTGGTCTCTGAGGAGGGCGTGACGGTGCTGCTCGTCACGCATCAGTCGCAGGAGGCCGCGGCGGTCTGCGACCGCGTGGCGGTGCTCGATGGGGGGCAGCTCCGCGCGCAGGTGCGCGCCGACGAGCTGCGGCGCGCGACCGAGGGTCTCGACGGGCTCACGATCGGGGTCGAGGGCCTGCGCGCCGCGGCGCTCGAACGGCTGCGCGCGGTCCGTGGTGTGAGGGAGATCGCGCTGAGCCAGGACCACGGGGAGCAGCAACTCGAAGTCTGGTGCGACCCTGGGGGTGCTGCGCTGCCGGAGCTGATCGAGGTGATGACCGCATCGGGCGCGATCGTGCGCTCACTCGTGCGCAGCGTCCCTGTGTCACAACTGGTCGCGCGGCTCGCGCGGGAGGGTGCGCCCGTATGATCGCCACGGCGACCGCGTTCTTCCAGCGCGACCTGCGCATCGCGATGAGCTATCGTGTGAGCTTCCTGCGCAGCGGCGTGATGGTCGTGTTCGGGCTGGCGAGCATGTACTTCGTCGCACGGCTCATGGACCAGGGCGCGCCCGCCGCGCTGGCCCCGTACCACAACAACTACTTCGGGTACGCGCTCATCGGCGTGGCGTTCGCGCTGTTCGCCCAGTCGATCGCGGCAGGGTTCCCGAGCGTCGTGCGCTCGGCGCAGGTGAACGGGACGCTGGAGGTGCTGTTCGGGAGCCGCACGTCGCCGCCCATGTTTCTCTTTTGCTCGACGCTCTTCGACCTCGGCTACGCGGTGCTCCGCCTCGCCGTCACGCTGGCGATCGGCACGGCGGTGCTCGGTGCGGGCCTGCACGCGGACCGGGCGCTGGTCGCCGCGCTGGTGTTTCTGCTCACGGCGGCCGCCTTCGCTGGCATCGGCGCCTTCGCTGCGGCGTTCGTCCTCTGGTTCAAGCAGCCCGAGCCGGTCACGGGCGCGATCATCACCGCATCGCTCGTCTTGAGCGGCGTCCTGTATCCGACGACCGTGCTCCCGTCCTGGCTCAGTCCGCTTGCACGGCTCCTGCCGTTGACACACACGATGTCGGCGCTCCGCGGGACGCTGCTGGGCAATGCATCGGCGGCATCGCTGACGGGCGAGGTAGCGGCCCTCGCGGGATTCGCCCTGCTGCTGCCCCTCGGCCTCCTGGCATTCCAGTTTGCCATCCGGCAGGCGAAGGATGCCGGGTCGCTGAGTCACTACTAGGGAAGGAGCGGAGGCTTGATGTCAGCTCGCAAGGGAGCGCGCCACGGGTCACCGGAAGCGGCGTTCATCACCATGGCGCTACGCGGCCCCGAGCCGTGCGGTTCGCCGGCGCTCAGCGAGCTCGCCGCCGGGGTGCGGGACTGGGACGCCGTCGGAGCGATGAGCGCGGAGCACGGCGTATCGCCCTGGATCCTCCGGACGGTCGCGTGCGCCGGGATCGCCGGCCTGGTCGACCGGGACGTGCTCTCCACGATGCGGCGGCAGGCCTTCGCGTCGGCGATGCTGTCGCTGGCTTTGGCAGAGGCGCTCGAAGGCGCACTCCTGTCGTTCGAAGATGCCGGCATCCCGGTCATCGTCCTGAAGGGGCCGGTCGTCGCCGAGCACTATCCCAATCCCGAGCTGCGCCCCTATCGTGACCTCGACCTGCTCGTGCCGCTCGACCGCCACGAGCAGGTCGCCGCCGTGTGCGCACGGCTCGGCTACGAGGTGGTCGACGACCACGGTGGCGTATCGGCGAAGACCACCAGCGGGCACCTGTTCCCGTTCGAGACGGTGTTCGCCCATCGGGAGTCCGGGGTGCTGCTGGACGTGCACTATGACCCGCTCCAGCTCGGCCTGCGGCCGCGCGACGGCGACGGCATATGGCAGCGCTGCGAACCGTGGACCTTCCAGCGCACCTCCGCGAAGCGGCCGGCGCTCGACGACCTGGTGCTGTTGCTGACGGTGCATCTGCACCGGCACGGCTTCGGCCGGCTGATCTGGTGCAAGGACCTTGACCTGATCCTGCGCCGGGAAGGGGCGCGGCTCGACTGGGAATGGCTGGCGGCGGCGGCGCGGGCGGAAGGCGTCGAGAGCTCGCTCACCAGCATGTTGCGCCTGCTCCAGCGGGTGCTGGACACGCCGCTGCCGGACGCTGCCGCGGCGCTGACGAAGGGCACGTACTCGACCCTGCTCCACCGGCTCCTCTGGCCCGACGACCAGGTGCTCGGACTGCGGCCCCTGCGCTGGCGGCGGGCGGTGCAGTTCGTCCCAAAGGACGGCCTGCGGGGCGCGCTGCCTTCACTCGTCTTCATGGGACGCCGCACCGACAAGATCAAGTCGCTCCTGCGCCGCCCGCAGTGAAACGTCCGCCCTGGACAGAATTCGCTCACGGACACTGGAAGCATGGCGATGCAAGGTGGTGGCGCCGGGCGATGCCCCGATGGGCCCGTGCCGGGCGGCCGGCGCGCTAGCCGCGCTCAGGAGAAGGCCGGCCGCCGGAAGAGGAGCCGCATCGCCAGGGCGAAGCAGAGGACGAGGCCGACGAGCACGAGCGATGCCGCCCATGCCTGCTCGTGCCAGACCTTGTACGGCCCGCTGGCGTAGAGATAGATCCGGAGCGGCAACGCGTCCATCGGCTGCTTGAGCGCCGTGCTCGTCACGCTGTTGCCAAGGGCCGTAAAAAGCAACGGCGCCGCCTCGCCGGCGATGCGGGCGACGCTGAGCACGACGCCGGTGACGATGCCGTTGAGGGCCGCCGGTACCACCACCTTGACGACGGTCTTCCAGCGCGGCACGCCGAGCGCGTACGAGGCTTCGCGCACGGAGTGCGGCACGAGCGCGAGCATCTCGTCGGTGATGCGCGCGACGCCGGGGATGAGGATGACGGCGAGCGCCAGGGCGCCGGCGATGGCGCTGAAGTTGCCCATCGGCACGACGACCAGGCCGTAGATGAAGAGCCCGACGATGATCGAGGGGACGCCGGCGAGGACATCGATCAGGAAGCGCACCACCACGGCCGCGCGGCCGCTCGCGTACTCGCGCACGTAGATCCCGGTGAGGACGGCGATGGGCGTGCCGATCAGCGTGCCCAGGCCGACCATGATCATGCTGCCGACGATGGCCGGCTTGATGCCGCCGCCCGCCTGGCCGACGGGCTGCGGCCCGGCGGTGAAGAGCGAGAGGCGCAGGGCGGGCAGGCCCTGGCTGGCGACGTAGTACAGCACGAGCAGGAGCGGCAGCACGGCCACGACAGCGGCGATCCAGATCAGCGCGCGCATGGCGCGATCCTCGACCGTGCGCCGCCGCATCGAGCGGGCGCCGAGGGGCGGGCGTCCGGACGCCGTCATACCAGCACCCCTCCCGCGCGCTCGCCGCCGGTGACCTTCCAGACGAGCAGGCGGGCGACGATGTTGATCAGCAGCGTGACGAGGAACAGCACCAGCCCGACCTCGATGAGCGTGCTGCGATAGAGGCTCGTCGTCGCCTCCGCGAACTCGTTGGCGATGAGGGCGGACATCGTGTAGCCGGGGTGGAACAGGGAGATGGTGATGGCCGGCGACGCGCCGATCACCATCGCCACGGCGAGCGTCTCGCCGACGCCGCGGGCGAGGCCGAGGATGCTGGCGCCGATGATGCCGCTACGCGCGAAGGGCAGCACCGCGATGCGCATCATCTCCCAGCGCGTCGCGCCGAGCGCGAACGCGGCTTCGCGCTGCGACTGCGGCACGGCGGCGATGACGTCGCGCGAGACGGCGGCGACGGTGGGCAGCACCATCACCGTCAACACGACGATCGCGGTCAGGTAGCCGATGCCGATCGGGTAGCCCGAGAAGAGCGGGACGCCGCCGAAGTGGTCGTGCAGCGGCGTCTCGACGTAGACGCGCAGCCACGGCGCGAGCACGAAGATGCCCCAGAGACCGTAGACGACGCTCGGGATCGCGGCCAGCATCTCCACCATGAAGCTGACCGGCCGCGCGAGAATGCGCGGCGCCAGCTCGACGAGAAACAGCGCGACGCCGACGCCGAGCGCGGTCGCGAGGAGCATGGCGGAGATGGCGGTGAGGAGTGTGCCGTAGAAGAAGGGCAGGATGCCGAAGACCTCGTGCACGGGGTCCCACGTGCTCGTCCAGAGGAACGACCAGCCGTTCGCCGCGAACGACGGCCGCGAGCGCAGCACCAGCTCGACGAGCAGGCCAATGAGGATGCCGAGGACGAGCGTCACCGCGAGCAGGAGGACGCCGCGGAAGAGGATCTCGCCCAGCGCCGGGCGGCGGCCGCCGACGATGTCCGCGATCTGGTCCCTGCGACGCAACTCGTCGGCCCGCATGCGCCTGCGCTCCATCCAGCCCGCCACGGCGGGCGCTGCACGACCCTGGCGGGCGCTTCCAGCGCCCGCCAGGGTCAC
This sequence comes from Chloroflexota bacterium, assembly GCA_028872875.1. GTDB lineage: Bacteria > Chloroflexota > Dehalococcoidia > DSTF01 > JACRBR01 > JADMII01. Next base: position 11,364 of record JAGWOC010000051.1, read on the forward strand.
ACGTTCACGTGCTGATCACCATCCGCGCGACGGTCAACTGCCGAGCGCCGGCTGGCCGCCGATCGTGATGCTCTTCAGCGCCTGCTCGGCCTTCTGCACGAGGTTCGGCGCCATCGCCGAATAGTCTACCTGTGCGGCGTACTTCTGTCCGTCGTGGATCGCCCACCAGAGGAAATCCACCATGGCCTTCACCTCGGCCGACTTGCTGGCCGGATAGTCCTTGTAGAGCAGGACCCAGGTGCTGGCGCCGATCGGGTAGGCGGTCGTGGCGCTCGCCGGCGGGTTGACGATGAGGAAGCGCAGGTCGGCAGGCGCCGTCGGCACCTGCGCCGCCACGGCGGCGGTCGTCGAGGCCAGCGTCGGCTTGATGAAGTCGCCGGCGGCGTTCTTGACCGACGCGACGGGGAGCTTGTTCTGGAGCGCGTACGACAGCTCCACGTACCCGATGGTGCCAGGAGCGTTGGATACTGCCGCGGTGACGCCCTCGCTGCCCTTGCCGCCAACGCCGCCCGGCCAGTTGACGGAGAGGCCGGCGCCCACCTTCGCCTTCCAGTCAGCGTTCACGTCCGTGAGGAAGCTGGTGAAGTTCATCGTCGTGCCGGAACCATCGCTGCGGTGCACCGGCGTGATGCCGAGGCTGGGCAGCGAGACGCCCGGGTTGTCGGCCTTGATCGCCGGGTCGTCCCACGTCTTGATGGTGCCGAGGTAGATGCCGGCGATCGTGTCGGGGCTGAAGTTGAGCTTCGCGCTGAAGCCGGGAATGTTGTAGGTGAGCGCGACGGCCCAGTGGATCACGGGGATGTTGAGGACGGCGCCGCCGGCCTTCTGGATCTGCTGGTCGTTGAGATAGATGTCCGACGCGCCGAAGTCCACGGTCTTCGCGGTGAACTGCGAGATGCCGCCGCCGGAGCCGATGGAGCCGTAGTTCAGTGAGACGCCGGGTGCGACGTCCTTGTGGTAGATGTCCGCGATCGTCGTGATGAACGGAGTCAGCGCGGTCGAGCCGGCGCCCGTGATCTGCGCCTTGTCGTTCTTGCCGACGTCCGCGGGCGGTGTGATCGCCGACGCCGACCCTGAAGCGCTCGCCGTCGCGCCTGTTACCGGGCTCGCCGCGGCCGGCGTGATCCCCGGCGCGCCCGCGGCCGCGGTCGCCGTCTTGTCGGCGCTGCTCGTGCCGCCGCATGCCGCGAGCAGCAGTGCGCTCGCGATGGCGCCCGCCGCGGTCAGCGCGAGCAGGCGCCGCTTCCCCCGTCTCTTCGTGATCACAGACTCCTCACTCCTCTCAACGTCCACGCGGACCGTCCGCGCCGGATCCGATGCTCATGCGCCGAGCGTAGCGGGCTCCGTTTAACGGGCGATTAAGCGCCATTAACGCCGGGTAAAGGCGCCGGCCGCCCGTGGAGCGGCCCCCGCCGCGCTCGCCGATGCCATCGCATCGTTCACAGAACGCTAACAGGCCCGTAACGCGGGTTAACCCGCCGTCCACGCGTGCCGCTGTATCTTGCATGCAGGGAGCCGCGTCCGATAGGAGAACATCGTGCAACGAACCGCCATTGACCAGCAATTCCGTGATGGGAGCGGCGCCGGCGCGTCCAGCGGCGGCCTGGCAGCCGCCGCGCCGGCGCGCGTCCCCTCCGTGTTCGAGCAGGCGTTCCTCTCCGGGGCGCAGGGCGTGACGGACGTGCTGCTCGTCCGCCACGGGCACCAGGACTACGACCGCGCCGGCCCGGTGGGGGCGATGTTCGACCCGCCGCTGAGCGAGCTCGGGCGCAGCCAGGCGCGCCTTGTCGGCGCGGCGCTCGCGGAGCAGCATGTCGATGTGGTGTACGCCAGCCCGCTGCGGCGGGCGCTCGACACCGGCCGCGAGATCGCGCGGCGCCACGGGCTCGAGCCGGTGGTCATCGAGGATCTGCGGGAGGTCGGCATCTTTCGCGATGTGCCGCCGGACGAGACCGCTCTCGGCTTCTTCGGCGAGCGGCGGCTGGCCGCCGTGCGCGAGCGGATGATCCGCGAGAAGCGCTGGGACGTGTTCCCGTACTCTGAGTCAAGCGCCGGCTTCCGCCGCCGCGTCGTCGAGGCGATGGAGTCGATCATCGCGGCGCACCCGGGCGGGCGCGTCGTCGTGGCCTGCCACGGCGGCGTGATCAATGCCTACATCGCGCACGTCGTCGACTCGGTGTACGACATGCTCTTCCAGCCTGCGCACGCGTCCATCAGCGTTGTGGCGGCGCGCGACGGCACGCGGGCGCTGCAGTCGCTGAACCACGTCGGCCACTTGCTGACGGCCGAAGGCAGCTTCCACAGCGTGTAACGGCGGCGGGATCGTCGCGCGCGCCGTGGTGAACTACGCGCGCTCGTCCTTGTTTCGCGCGACGAGGATGAACGTCGAGATCCGTGCCTGCATCTCCCGCAGCGTGCGCCGGAAGGCGGCGAGGCGCTCGCCGTCCGTGCCCTCGACGGCGGCAGGGTCGGGGAAGCTCCAGTGGATGCGCCGCGGCGCGCCGGGGAACACCGGGCACTGCTCGGCCGCCGCGTCGCACACCGTGATCACGTAGTCGAACGCCTGGCCGTCGTACTCCGAGACGTGCTTCGACCGCTCGCCGGCGATCTCGATCCCGACGCTCGAAAGGACGCGGACGGTGTAGGGGTTGATGCCCTTGGGTGCGGTGCCCGCGCTGTGCACATCGAACCGCTCGCCGCCCGCCTTCCGCAGCAGCGCGGCGCCGATGATGCTGCGCGCGGAGTTGCCGGTGCAGAGGAAGAGCACGCGGAGCGGATCGGTCATGCGTCGCCTCGGGGGATGTCCGCCCCGCCCGGCCCGGCGGCCCAATGGAGACCATCCCTCAACCGGAGCGCCACATACACCAGCATCACCAGCACCGGGACTTCGATCAGCGGGCCGACCACCCCGGCGAGCGCCTGACCAGAATTGAGCCCGAACGTGCCGATCGCGACCGCGATCGCCAGCTCGAAGTTGTTGCCGGCGGCCGTGAAGGCGAGTGTCACCGTCTTCGGGTAGGCGAGACCCTGCACCCGGCCCCAGGCGAACGCCACCGTCCACATGAGCGCGAAGTAGGCGACCAGCGGGGCGGCGATCCGCACCACGTCGAGGGGTCGCGATGTGATGGCTCTGCCCTGGATCGCAAACAGGATCACGACCGTGAACAGCAGGCTGTACAGCGCGAACGGGCCAATGCGGGGGAGAAAGCGTCCTTCGTACCACGCGTCGCCCTTGCGCTTCCTGCCGATCAGGCTCGTCAGGGACCCGAGCGCCAGGGGGACGCCGAGGAAGATCAGGACCGACCGGGCGATGTCCCACAGCGCGAACTGGACGTCGGTCTGGCTGAGGCCGAGCCACCCCGGCAGGAGTGCAAGGTAGAAGTATCCGAGCAGGGCATATGCGGCGACCTGGAACACGGAGTTGAGCACGACCAGCACGGCGGCCGCCTCGTTGTTTCCACAGGCGAGGTTATTCCAGATCAGCACCATCGCGATGCAGCGCGCGAGGCCCACGAGGATGATGCCGGTGCGGAAGGCGGGCAGATCGGGGAGGAAGATCCACGCCAGCGCGAACATGAGCGCGGGCCCGACGGCCCAGTTCAGCACGAGCGAAGACAGGACCAGCGGCCGGTCCGCCGTGACGCCCCGAAGCCGGTCGTAGCGCACCTTCGCGAGCACCGGGTACATCATGCCCAGCAGCCCGATGGCGATCGGCAGCGACGTCGTGCCGACCTTGACACGGTCGAGCTCCGCATTGAGGCCGGGGAAGACGCGCCCGAGGCCCAGTCCCGCCGCCATCGCGACAGCAATCCACACCGGGAGGAAGCGGTCGAGCGCGGAGAGCTGGCCGAGCACCGAGCCTGCCGTTGCGTCGCGGGGGAGGGTCGCTGTCGTCAACGGGCGGTGTCCTTGCACGCGGTGCGGGCGGACAGGCGCTGTCCGCGCGCGGCGTGCCCGCTCACAGCGCCACCACCATCTGCTTGAGCCAGACCAGCGCCTCGCGCCGCACACAGTAGCCTGAGCGCGGCCCGGGCCCGCACTGGTCGATGAGGCCGGCCTCGCGCAGCACGCGCAGGTGCTCGGAGACGGTCGACTGCGCGAGGGCGACGTGGCGCGTCAGGTCGACGCACGTGGCATCGCCGGCCTCGGCCAGCGTGCGTAGCATCTCGAGCCGGGCGGGATGTCCGAGCGCGCGGAGCATCGTCGAGAGCCTATCTACGTCGCGTTCTACCGTCACCACAGCATCGGCATCTTACGATGGACGCGCGGGGCTGTCAAGCGCCATGCCGACGTCCGGTCCCCGGCGGGTCTTATCATGTGGGGCCGGACGCGAGAGCTCGCGCCCGGCGTCGTGGATCGGCGAGGAGGCGCTAATGGTGCCAAAGCAACCGCTGGAGCGGGTACGCGCGATCTGTCTCGCACTGCCGGAGGCCACCGAGAAGCAGGCGTGGGGCGAGCCGACCTTCCGGGTGAACGACAAGATCTTCGCGCAGTACGAGGACAACCATCACGGCAGCGGGCGCGTCGAGCTGTGGTGCAAGGCGCCGGACGGCCTGCAGGCGGCGCTCGTGGCGCGGGATCCCGGGCGCTTCTTCGTGCCGAAGTACGTGGGCCACAAGGGCTGGATCGGCATCCGCATGGAGGGCGCGGTGGACTGGGACTTCGTCGCGGAGCTCGTGCGTGACAGCTATCGCATGACGGCGCCGAAGCGGCTGCTCATCCGGCTCGACGAGGATCCCGGCGCGGCGATCCCCGCAAGGGCCCGCCGGCGCGCGCCGCCGCGGGGACGCTTATCCGCGCGTTAAACGCATGCTCACCGGCCGTTAACGTGCCGCTGCTACGGTACGCATGTCGGATCCATCCCGGCACGGACGGCGGGCCGGGTGATCGGGGGGTCGAGCGTGGCGGGGCGCTCGGCCTCTCTTGCGTTCCACCTGCCGTCTGGCCGGCGCGGATCCTCCCAATACGCGGGTTTCCCCTGACGCCGTGCCTTGACAGCGTACGCTAGCATGGCAGGGTGCGGGGATTCGGGAGGGGAATCGCCTTCAGGGCTGCGCGGCCGCGGATGGGCCTGCTGTGCGCAGTCCTCGTGGCGGGCATGTTGCTCGCCGGCTGTGTCGTCGCCAACACGACCCTCACCACCATCGGCAACAACGACGTCTTCGCCGGTGATGTGAAGAACCTCACGAAGTCGCCGATCCTCGCCCACGACGTGCGCGTCGACTTCCTCGATGGCGCCGGCAACGTCGTCGAATCGCAGGTGCTCCCCGGTTGCCTGCGCTCGCTCCAGCCCGGCGCGCTGGACTTCTTCGAGGCGACGAGCGTACAGCCGGCCGCGTCGATCGTCAGCGCGCGCGCCCGGGTGAACATCGACGCCAGCATCAAGCTCGGCAGCGTGGCGCCCGCCATGCTGACCGTCACGGCCGTGCAGGCGACGCTGGCCTCCCCGGCCGTGACGGCGAACGGCAGCCCACCGCATCCGACGGCTAGCCCCTCGCTCACCAAGACAACGCCCGGCCCCGTGGCGACCACGCAGTCGGTGGGCGGCGGCGGGATGGTCACGGTGAACGGCACGCTGACGAGCACGGTCACGACGCCGATCAGCGCGCCCAGGGTCTGCGTCGTCCTGCGCAGCAGCGCGGGCGATGTGGTGCGCGTGGTCTCCCAGACGCTCGGCCTATTGCCGTCGCAGTCCGCGCAGACGTTCTCGGTGACGTTCGCGGCGCCGCCGGCGGTGGCAGCCGCGGGCACCGTCGACGTCTGGGCCGACGGGCTTGCGGGCAGCACGCCGATCACACCCTCGTCCAGCCTCGGTACCGCGGTCAAGTCGAACAGCCCGTCACCGCCCCCGGTGACCTCGTCCTCGTGCGCCTTCAGCAGCCCGCCGACGACGTACGAGACGACGGAGGACCGCGGCCTCTACCTGCGAGCGATGGACCTCGCGGGCTACAACATGCTCTTCCCCGGCGACCCGTTCTTCTCGCAGCCGAGCATCGGCACCGGGACGCGCACCAACCGCACCAGCTCGCAGAACGTCTACGTGCCACCGACGCTGCTGAAGGCGATCAGTTGGATTGAAAGCGCGACGGCCCAGGGCGCACCGGCGGTGCCCTTCGGCGCGATCGGGCCGGCGCTGGTGTCGTTCGACTGCGGCTACGGCATCGCGCAGGTGACGAGCGGCATGACGTCGCCGCTCGGTCCGGACGGCCAGCCGACGGACCAGCAGGCGCTCGTCGCGACGCACTACGCGTACAACATCGGGCGGGGCGCGGCGATCCTCATCGATAAGTGGAATGGTGCGCCGGCGAACCGGCCGATCGCCGGCATCGACACGAACAGCGATCCCCTGTACGTCGAGAACTGGTACTACGCCGTGTGGAGCTATAACGGCTTCACGGGCCCCGGCTCGAACCGCAGCAACCACCCGCTGGACCCGATCTACGGCTCCTGGCCGCGCACACCCTACAGTTGCGGGCCGGCGACGGACGGACTGGGCCACAACCGGAGCCTCTATCCGTACCAGGAGCTGGTGTATGGCTGCATGGCGCACCCACCGGTCGTGCAGGGGCAGCCGCTGTGGACGCCGTTGCCGGCGACGCTGCCGGACCTGAGCAACCCGTACTGGCGCAACCCGCTCGATCTGAAGAACTTCATCTATCCCTACACGCAGATGGACATCCCGACGCCGAAGCCGGACCACGTTGATCCTACGGCGCGGCCGGCGGCAGGTGCTGTGGCGACCGTGCTCGAACAGCCACGGCTCGCGGTCGACCGCACGATTGGCCTCGTCACGGTGAACGCGGCGCGCGTCGCGACGCCGTACGTCATCACAATCACGAACCCGGGCACGGGCATCGAGCCGTGGCGGGTGAGCGCCGACAAGCCGTGGCTGACGCTCGACCAGCAGGCGGGCGTCGCCGTGGGCGCGGACCTGCCGTGCCTGCCGACGTCGCCGTGCGAGCGGGCGGCAACACTGACGATCTCCGTCGATACGTCGAAGATCTCCGCCAACGACTCGGCAACCGTGACGCTGCGTGGGCTCGGCCCGAACCCGACCGTGCTGCAGATTCCGATCTTCGTGCGCTTCAACTGACGGCGCTCCGCCCGGCTTCCGTGAGAGTTCCCCGACCTTGGACGTTTCGATGCTCCCGGCGTGCCGCGGGTGCATGCCCGCGCCGTATCGTGAGAGCACGATGCGGATCGCCCGCCTTGTGTCCGGCATGTCGCTCGCGGCGCTGCTCGCTTCCTGCGCCGGCGCGGGCGGAAGCGCGCCATCCGTGCCGTCGGTCGGGTTGCGCTCACCAACGGCGTCCAGCGTGGTGCTCGCGGCGCACCGCCCCTCGCCCACCGTGCGCGCCACACCGGCGCCCGCCGTCGCGATGCCGAACCCGACGCTCACGCCGGGCGACGTGATCGCCGGCGTCACGCCGGCCCAGGTCTGCACGCCCGGCTATGCGCGCAGCGTGCGCTTCGTGCCGGCGAGCGAGAAGATCCGGGTCTACGCCGAGTACGGCGTCTCGGCGCACGCGTACGGGGCGTACGAGGTCGACCACCTGGTGCCGCTCGAGCTGGGTGGCTCGAACGACATCAAGAACCTCTGGCCGCAGCCCGCCGTCCCGGTGCCGGGCTTCCATGAGAAGGACGACCTCGAGTTGCGCCTGCACGACCTCGTATGCCGCGGGCGGCTCGACCTCCACGCGGCGCAGCGGGCCATCGCGGGCGACTGGCTCGCCGCGTATCGCCGCTACATCGGCAACGCGGCTACGCCCTGACCGCGGTGCGTCGCGCGGCTGGTAAGATCCAGCCGCGATGCGAAACCTTCCTCACCCCATACGGGCCGTACGGCCGGCGGCACGTCCGCGCTGCAGTTCGCTGAACGTCCGGTGGAGCCGCGGCCCTGGCGGCTGGTACGACGTCCTCCTCAATATGATTGGCTCGCCGGTCTGGTCCTGGCCCTGCCCGGACTGCCTCCACAGCGGGACGGTCGAGGACACGTGAGGGTGGCCGGCGCGCGCGCGATCCTTTTCGCCTGCACGATCGCGGCGGTGGCGCTCGCGCTCGCTGAGCTGGCCGGCGGGCCCGCTCCCGCGCACGCGCAGCAGGGCGCGCCTTCGCTCGCGATCGCGCAGGTCGACAGCACGCGCTACCCGGAGATCACCGCCGTGGTCACGGTGCTCGACACGAATGGCGTGCCGGTGCCCGGCCTGCGGGCGTCCGCCTTCCACGCGTCCGACGGCCCGGCCGCCGTCGCGGTGGCTGGCGTCGAAAGCGTCCATGACGCGAACCTGCGCCTGAGCGTCGTCCTCGTCATCGATACGTCGGGCAGCATGCTGGGCGCGCCGCTCGACCGCGCGAAGCAGGCCGCGGCGGCCTTCGTCAATGCACTCGGGCCGAACGACGACGTCGCGCTGGTCGCGTTCTCCGATGCCGTGCGTGCGCCGGTGCCGGGCTTCACGCGCGACCGCGCCGCGCTCGCGGCGGGCATCGCGTCGCTGCAGGCGGGCGGCGCGACGGTGCTCTACCAGGCGGTACAGGCGGCGGTGCTCACGGCGCGCATGTCGCCCGCGCCGCGCAAGGCGATCGTCCTCTTGACCGACGGCCAGAACGACACCACCACCTCGACGGCAACCGCCGCCGGCTCGATCGGCTCCGCGAAGAATGCCGGTCTGCCGGTGTTCACGATCGGCTTCGGTGACCAGCCGGATGCCGGGTACCTGCAGGCGTTGTCGAGCGCGACGCAGGGGCAGTACAGCGCGGCGACGGCCGCGAACGTCGGCGACGTGTACCAGCGCATCGCGGGCCTGCTGCGCGGCCAGTACGTGCTCAGCCTCGACGCGGCGCGCCCCGCCGACGGTTCGGCGGGCACGCTGCGTGTCGTCGCGGACGTCGCGGGGTCACCGGTTGCGGCCACGGCGCCATTCACGCGCGGTGCGGCTCCGGCGGCACCGGCCGCTGTAACGGCGACACCGCCCCCGGCGGCGGCACAGGCGTCGGCGGACGGCGGCGGGAGCGGTGTGCTGTCCGCCGTGATCGGCGCGCTCGTGGCCGTGCTGCTCGTCGTGGGCGGATTGCTCGCCTTCCGCCGCCTGCGCGCGGTCCGCCGGCAGCGCGCCGTCGAGCGCCACGCCGGCCGCCAGTCCGACGAGAGCATCCCCTTCGCGCCGCCGGCCGCGGATACGGCCGCGGCACCGGCGCGCGGTCCGGCGGGCACGGGGCGGCTCGTCGAGCGCGCGGCGGACGGCGGCGGCCGCGTCTTCGAGCTGGGCGCAGGCCCCGCGATCGTCGGCTCGTCGCGGCGCACGGCGACGATCCTCCTGCCGGCGGAAGACGGCGTGGCGCCGGAGCACGCGCGCATCTGGCTGCGGGACGGGCGGTACCTGCTGCATCACACCTCGGGGGCGCACCGCAGGACGCTGGTCGGCGGCCACCCGGCGGACTGGGTGGTGCTGGAGCCGGGGGATGACGTGCAGTTCGGCTCGCTGCGCTTCGTCTTCGAAGACGACGGTCCGGCCGGCGCCGACGCTACCGGCGGCTGAACACGACCTCGTCCCGGCCGCTGAAGGCCTGCCGCCACGTGCCGCTGCGCTCGAGCGCGGCGGCGAGCGGCGCCGTCTTCGGGACTAGGACCACGTCGGGCGCGTAGCGGTCGAACAGCCGCTCCCAGCCTGCCCGCGCACGATAGATCGTTGCGTAGTCGGCGAGCAGGCGGCCGCCGTAGAAGTCGCCGCGCCCGTCGATGCCCACCTTGACGCCCGGGTACAGCGCGTCGATGAGGAAGCCGCCGTCGCCGTACTCGTTGAAGAGACGCGCGCCGGGAACGTGCGTCCGCACGTACGCCGCTTCGGCTGCCGGGTAGCCCCGGTCGCTCGGGCGCGCGAACGACACCGCACCCGACTGCCGCGCACCGATCGCGAGCACCGCGCCGCCGACGGCGACGGCCAGCGCCGCCGCCAGCGCGAGCGGCACGCGCCGCCGGGAATCGCGCGCGCTCGTGGCCGCCTGCCAGCGGCGGCTCATCGCTTCCCCGGCGACGGGCATCAGCAGCAGCGCCGCGAACGGCGCGTTGCGCGCGGCCTGCAGGCTGAGCGCGATCATCGCCAGCGTGACGAGCCAGAGGAACGGCCGCGGCCGCGTGCGCGAGATCAGCGCGAGGGCGAGCAGCAGCAGCGTCAGGAAGATCGGCGCGTGCAGCGGGTAGAGCGGGTTGGGGTGCTGCCACTCGCCGACGTTCGCGGTGATCCGCGGGTCGAAGACGTAGCGCGCCGGATACCAGAGCAGCGCCGGGCCGTGCGGGTTGAGCGACGCGGCGGCGACGCACGCGGCGCCCAGCGCGACGGGCATCCTGAGGCCGATGCGCGGATCGCGCAGGCGCGCGATGAAACGCGCACCGATCCAGATCGCCACCACCATCAGCCCGTACATGAAGCCCAGGTGCAGGTTCGCCCACAGCGCCATCAGCGGCGGCAGCAGCCACAGCGGCGCGCGCTCGCCGCGGTCGTGGCGCGCGAGCACGGAGACGAAGACGGCGAAGAGCAGCCACGTGAACTCCTGCGGCCGCACGGTGACGTAGAAGCCGATGACGGCGACGCTGACGAACATCAGCAGCACGAGCGGCCGCGTGCCGGCGCCGGCCGCGCGGCCGAGACGGTACATCAGCAGGATCGCGGCGCAGACGACGGCGCCGTAGAGCAGCACGTTCGCGTAGTAGCCGAACGACGTCTCGATGGCGTAGATCAGCGCCTCGGAGAGCCACTCGTGCGCCACCCAGGCATGCCCGGCCGCGGTCCACGAGAACGGGTCGTGCCGCGGGATGCCGTGATGGATGATGAGCTCGCCGGTGCGCAGGTGCCACCAGAAGTCGGGGTCCACCGCGCGCACGAACGGATAGGCGACGAGCCCCGTGAGCACGACGGCGATCTGCACCCAGGCGATCGGCACCGCCGCCCGGAAGACGCGGGCGTGCGACGCGCGCCGCTGGCCGGCGTGCGCGGTGAGGGCAGACGACGACGCGTCCGGCGCTGTCATTCCTGCTCCGGGCGCGAGGGCTCCGAGCCCGCGCGTGCGCCATTGTAGGGAGTGGCCGTCACCGCGCCGCAACCGGCGTGTCAACGCGCGTCCGTCCGGAGTGGCGCGCCGCGGCGGGTCTCGGCGGATCGGACTAGGTGCAAGCGACAAACCTCACACGTGCGCGGATAAAATGTCAACCCTGAATCTTGACACGCCATAAGGCCGGTGTTACGTTCGCTCTTGCCCCGTGCTACACGGGGCCGGCGACGGGGTGGGCGCCAGGCAGACGGGTCCGCGGCGTCGCGGTGTGGAGACTCCCCGGGATGCGTGCGGCGGGGTGCGAGCGCACTCAGACGGGCGTTGCATCCGAGCCACGCATCCCGCTCCGCACACCGGCGGAACGCGCGGCGGGGGCAGGGCCCGCCGCTGTGCGGGGGACCGTACTCCGGGCACAGGGGCCGGCTCGATGCGAGCCGGCCTGCGCGTTTCCGGCGGCAGGCCGGCAACCGCCGGGTGGCGCAGCGGAAACGCTTGCCGCCGGCGCACGTTCATGTAGGAGACGACCCCGCGCGGGGTGGGGTGGAAGCGTCACGGTCACAGGTAGGAGGGTATCCAGTGGTCAACGACATCATGCTGTCGGCGATGGCGTGGGCGACTTCGCTCCGCACGATCGCGGTGCAGCGGCTGAAGGAAGAGCGCGGGCAGGACTTGATCGAGTATGCGGTGCTCGGCGGCGCGATCGCGCTCGTTGCCATGGTCGCGCTCCTCGCGAGCCCGTTTAGCGGCGCTGTCACCAACTTTGTGTCGACGGTTGGGGCTTGCGTTCAGTTCCAAACGAACAACTGCAAGGGCCGCTAAGGTTCGCGGCCAGAACGGTGAGGCGCTCTCTCCGCAATGAGTCGACGAGGGTGATGAGAGCGGCACGCGGGCAGCGCGGACAGGGCCTTGTCGAGTTCGCGGTGATCTTCCCGATCTTCGCGTTCTTCCTCTTCGCCGTCATCGACGGCGGCCTGCTCATGGGGCGTTACAACAACATCAACAATGCCGCGGCGGAGGGCGCACGTCTCGCTGCCGTCGATGGGTCGTCGAACGTGGTCGCCGATGTGGTCGCGCGCGTCAAGGACCAGACGCACGGGTTACTCGGCGGCGCCGGCACGTCGACCAGTTGCGCGGATTGGGACTCGAAACCCACCGTGAACGTGATCTGCGTCCAGTGGGTCAGCGGCCCGGAAGGCGAAGCGCCCGGAGACGTTGGCTCAGCCGTGCGTGTGCGCCTAAGGTACCGCGATGAGGTTCTCACGCCGGTCTTCACACTCTTCGGAAACGCGAACCCGGGCTGGGATATCACCGCCTGCGCCACCCAGCGGCTGGAGCAGTCGGTCCGCCCGGTGCCTCAAGGGCACGACCTGCCCGGGGTCACCACATGCACGGGCTAGCGCGGACCCAGCGCGCGTTGCGGCGGATGCCATGGCGCGCGCACACCTGCGAGCGAGGTCAAGTGCTGCTCCTGTTCGTCGGACTGTTCACGGTGCTGCTGGTATTCGCCGGCTTTGCGATAGACCAGGGCATGTGGCTCGGCCACCGGCGTGTCGCGCAGAAGGACGCGGACACCGCCGCGCGCGGCGGGGCGCTGGCGTATCTGGCGGACATGAGTACCAACAGTCCCTGCAACGAAGCGGCACAGCAGGCGGCGCACATCGCGCAGCACAACGGTGCTGGCGTGCCGAACCCAAGCACCTGCTCGGGCACCGACCCAAAGACGCAGTTCACCGCTAAGTCATCGTGTACGGACGGGCAAGGGACCACGTTCGCGGCCGTTCCGTCTGTTGAAGTGCAAATCAACGAAGCGCAGCGCTCGCTCTTCACGAGCGCATTCGGCGTGACCAGCATCGATGTTGGTGCGAGCGCCACGGCCTGCGTCGGCCAGCCATCGCGCCTCAAGGGGGCACTCCCTCTCTTCATTGCACCGCCCGCGGGCGGTGCAGACGGGGTCGGCGGTGAAGGCGAGAATGGCAAGAACGAGGGCGGCGGAAGCGAAAACTGTTTCGCCTCTAACCAGCAGCCCGCGATCGCGACGCCGTGCTACATCGGGTTCGACCCGAGTGGCAACGGCGTGTTCGGCGCCTTGCAGCTCTCGCAGGACGGGAGCGGCTGTACGGCGAATGACTCGCATCAGCTCGCCGCCCAGATAGCGGTGGGCAGCCAGGCCGTCTGCTCGGTGGGCAAGAACATCCCCATTGCGCACAGCGCGAATACGGCGAGCGATGTCGCCTCAGGCATCGGTTGCCGGCTACGCGGCGGTTGCCTAGGCGCAAGTGGCGAAGGGGCGTGCGACCTCGCGTTCCACGACCCCCAGGGGCTCGCTGGCATCGACGACTTTAGTGAAGTGTTTAGCCAG
>JAGWOC010000115.1 GCA_028872875.1 Chloroflexota bacterium
CTTCGGCGTCGAGCTGCCGCGCAATCGCCGCGGCCGGCCATCCCTGCGCGGCGAGCCTCTCAATCCGCGCCTCGATTTCCGGGTCGAACCGCCGTCGTGTCGCGACTTGTCGCAATCTGTCGCTCCTGTGTCGCAAAACGCCCGTTCAGGCGCCATCATCCGTTGTATTGTGGCGTTCGGCGCGATGGTACTGGACGCACGCGCACGCTGTCAAGGAGGTGAACACATGGGCGAAAAACTGCTCTTGCGGCCGGAAGAGGCGGCCGAGGCCGTCGGCATCGGCCGGACTGAGGTCTTTCGTTTGATTCGCAACGGCGAACTGGAATCCGTGATGGTCGGCGCGCGGCGGCGGCGCATCCCTGTCGATGCGCTGCGCGACTACGTGCGTCGCCTGCGCGAAGCGGCGGCTGCGCGATGAGCGCCGCCGGCCCGCCGCCTGGGGGCGCACGATGATCGGCGCCGCCCGCCGCATCGTCGAGGCGCTTGCCTGCGGTGCGCCCGCCTGCCTCTGCGCGCCGTCCGCTCGCGACGGAGGGGGCCTGACGCACTGCCCAGCCCATGAAGATCGCGGCCCCTCCTTGAACGTCAGCGCCGGCAAGACGCTGCTCGTCAAGTGTTTCGCAGGCTGCACGCAGTCCGCCGTCATCGACGCACTGCGGGCGCGCGAATTGTGGCCGTCACCCCCGCGCCCGCCTGCTATGAACGGGCGCGCGTCGAAGGCCTCGCGCAACATCCGGCGCGAACGTCGGTGGTCGGCGCGGCTCGCTGCGAACGGTGAAGTTGTCGCCGAGCATGTGCGCGTGGACGGTGGGGCCGGCGGGAAGCGGATGTGGTGGCAGCGGCCGGACGGAGCGAAGAAGCTGCCGCCCGGCGTCGGCGTCAGCGACCTGGCGCTGTACGGCGCCGAGCGCCTGGGCGACGACGCGCGCGTCGTCGTCGTCGTCGAGGGCGAGAAGGCCTGCGACGCGCTCCTGGCGCGCGGCGTCGCCGCCATCGGCACCGTCTGCGGCGCGGCCGGCACGCCGGGCGACGCCGCGCTGCGCGCTCTGCTCCATCGCGACGTCGTGCTTTGGCCAGACGCTGACGCAGTGGGGCGCGCGCACATGGTGAACATCGCCGCGCGACTCCGCGCGCTCGGCGTAACGCCGCGCATCATCGACTGGCCCGACGCGCCGGCGCATGGTGACGCGGCCGACTTCGACGGTACCGACGATGCGGCGCTGCGCGCGCTGATCGACGCGGCGCAGCCCTACACGCCGCCGGCCGTGCCGGACGGCGCGAATACCCTCGACGCCGTGCGGGCGTTCATCCGCCGGCACGTGGTGCTCACGCCGGCGCAACTTGACGCCATCGCGCTGTGGATCGCGCACACGCACGCGCTCGAAGCCGCGGACGCGACACCCTATCTCAGCATCACAAGCGCCGAGAAACGGAGCGGTAAGTCGCGGCTGCTTGAGGTGCTCGCGCTCCTCGCCGCACGGCCCTGGTACACGGGGCGCACGACGGCGGCGGCGCTGGTGCGCAAAATAGCGCGCGATGCCGCGACCCTCTTACTGGACGAGTCTGACGCCGCGTTCGCCGGCGACCGGGAGTATGCGGAGACTCTTCGCGGCATCTTGAACGCCGGCCACCGGCGCGGCGGCGCGGCGGCGCTCTGCGTTGGGCAGGGCGCGAACATCGATGTGCAAGATTTTCCCGTCTTCGGCGCGAAGGTGATCGCGGGGATCGGTAAGCTGCCCGACACGATCGCCGATCGCTCAATTCTGATCACCATGAAACGCCGCCGCGCCGGCGAGACTGTCGAGCGCTTCCGCCACCGTATTGCTGTCGCGGCGGCGAAGCCTTTGCACGACGACCTCGCCGCCTGGGTCGCCGCGCACATCGCGGCGCTGCGCAACGCGGAGCCGGCCATCCCGTCCGCGCTCGACGACCGGGCGGCGGACGGGTGGGAGCCGCTGCTCGCGATCGCCGATGCGGCCGGCGGTGACTGGCCCGAGCGGGCGCGCGCCGCCGCGCTGGCGCTGTCGGTCGGCGCCGTGCGCGACGACGATTCACAAGGCGTACGCCTGCTTGCGGACGTGCGCGGCGTCTTCGACGCTGCCGGCACCGACCGACAGCCTTCCGGCGAGCTGGCGGCGGCGCTCGTGGCCATCGAGGACGCGCCTTGGGGCGCCTTCGGACGGCGCGAGCGGCCGCTCGATGCCCGCGCGCTGGCGCGCTTGTTAGCTCGTTATGGCATCAAACCGTCCGTAATCCGAGTCGGCGAGGGGACCGCGCGGGGGTACCTGCGCAGCGACTTCGAGGACGCATTTAGTCGTTACATCCCCATGATCGGCGCTCCTGAACGTAACAACGTAACAACAGATTCGAGCCCGGTGCTTATTGAATCTGGGCGCGAACGTAACATCGGCGCGCTGCCGGAGCCGCCTGTTACGGACGATGCGAGCGATAAGCAGTCAAGTCCAGATTCAAATCAAGGGAGTGTTACGTTGTTACGTTTGGAACGGGGGATCACGGGCGCGGACGCGGTTGCGGACGCGGGCGATGACGCCGACGAACGCTCTTGTACGAGCGAGGTGTGCACCATCTGCGGCGGGCCGCTCGCCGCATACACCGCGGCCGGCGAACCGCGCTGCGCCGAGCACGCGCCTGGCCGCTGCGCGGGCTGTGGCTGCGAAGCCGCGCACGGGGCGACGGCCTGCGCGGCGTGCTCTCGTTCGGCACAGGCGGCGGGCGCCCGTGCGCGCGGCCGCCCAACGTTCCCGTGTCCGACGTGTGGCCAAGTCGCCTGGTCGCTGCGCATCGGTGCCCGTTGGTTGTGTGATATATGCAACCCGGCAGTGCGGCCGGTGGAGGTGCGGCCATGACGACGCCGGCGCAGCCGCTCGGCCTCACGCGCCACCAGCTTGACTTCATGCGCTGCGCGCAGCCCGGCTGCGGCTGCGCGAGCGGCCCGCTCTCCCTGCTGCCCCGCTGCCACCCGGCCGCGGCCTCGCACGCCGTGTACCTACGCGGCGGCGCGTTGTCGCTGCGCTGCGCTGAGTGCGGCCGGGAGACGTGGCGGCTCGCCGTCGCGGTGTGCGAGGGGCCGGCGGCAGGTGAGGGGTAGGCGTCACGGAGGGAGGCGTGAAGGCCGAATATTTGAGGCAGACCAGGCCCGGGAGCGTTCTCGCCCCAATCTCTCGCCGTGTACGGGTTTTTAGCGTTTTGAATAGGGTCAGGGACACAAGGCACGTAAGGAGGTAATCATGAATCTGTTCAATGAAGACATCGAGGTCGAGGCCGCGCGGGCGGCCGCCGAAGCGGAGCTGCTGCTGCGGGAGCGCACGCCGGGCCGGTTGTCGGACGCCGGCCGGCGGGCGCATGAGGAGCGCATCGCGGCCTACGAGGCGGCGTGCGATGCGCTCTGGTCGGAGATTCTGCGGCACATCGCCGCTTGGTACATCGAGCAGGTGAACCGCGCGCTCTACGAGCGGCGGCTCGTGGCCGATCTCATGGTGCTCGACCAGGTGCGCGACGCCGCGATGAAGGCGGCCCAGCGCATGCGGAAGCAGCTCGCGGACGCGGCGAAGACCGCCGCGTGGATCGAGGCGACGGACTACTTCTCCCCGTTGCGGCCGAACGCATCGCTGCCGAGCGTGCTCGACGGGCTCGGCCGCCTGGTGGCGGAGCCGCTGCCGAGCATCTGCGCGCTGGCATCGTTGCCGGCGCCGCTGGGCGCGAACCCGCTCCGCAACGAAACGTGGCCGTCGCACGTACTCGAGTGGGTGAGCCGCGAGGTGCACAGCGCCGGCGGGGCGCTCGGCCAGGCCGGCGCGGATGCCAGCGTCGCCGCGGCGCCTGGCACGTTCGCGACCACCGTGCGCGAGCGGCGCGCCGTGCCGCACCCGGTGATTTTCGCCTTCGTCGCCGCCGCGACCGCAGCCTCGCGGTTGTCCGGCGCGGACGTGGCGATCGCGCTCGCGGAGCGGCGATGAGCGACGCCCCACAGCGCGCGCCGGTGGACGGCGGGCTGATCACCGTCCGCTGCCCGCGCTGCGGGCGGTGGCTCTGCGAGACGGACGCAACGCGGCTGCGCATGATCTGCAAGTGCGGTCTGGCCGTCGCGCTCGTCGGCCGTCGGGGTGGTGAGGTGATCATCGCGACCATTGCGAAGCGGCGCCGGCCAGGCGTACGCTAGAGGTGATCGTGATCTCCTTCGCCCCAGCACGGGGCACCACGGCCAACCCCCAACGGCCAATTCCGGGGCGAGGGCCGTGTGTTATGAGCAAACTTTCAGCGAAACAACAGGCGTGGTTGGCCAACCAGCGGCCGGCGGCGCGCCGCGCCGTCGATGACGCGCTGGCGAAGGCGCGTGGCCACACGCGCCGGCGCGAGCCGTCGGCCGATGTGTGGCGCGACGTGGACAGCCTGCTGGCGGACATCCGCGGCCACACACCCGACGACGACGACC